>ADZZ01000765.1 GCA_000179315.1 delta proteobacterium NaphS2 | reverse complement strand
AATAAGGATAAACCTCGTGATCTTTTCTTCTTTTGCTAATATTGGTTCTGGGATATATGGCCTCTAACGCCATAAGCCGCATTAAGCGTTGGACCCGTTTACGGTTAACAGGGTATCCCCAGCGGTTGAGCCAAGCCGTCATCCGGCGACTTCCATAAAAAGGTGTTTCTGTAAATTGCCGGTCAATCAAATCCATCAGCTCAAGGCTGTAAGGATCAATGCCCACCGGCTCATAATACAATCTCCCTTTTGAGACATTCAGCAACTCACATTGGCGGTTTATGCTGATATTCCGGCAGCTTTTGTCTATCAGTTGACATCTGTCAAAGGTTGATTTTGCTAAGACTTTTTTTTAACCAGTCGTTTTCAACTTTCAATTGCCCAATCTGCCGGTAGAGCTCTTCAATCAATTTTTCGCGATCCTGCTCTTTTCTCCCCTTTGCGTTCGAGAAAACATCAGGCAACGCCGTCAGAGCTTCCTTTTTCCATCGCATGATTTGGGCTCTGTGGACTTCGAATTTCGACGATAATTCAGCAATGGTTTCCTCTGATTTGATCGCAGCGACTGCTACTTTTGCCTTAAAATTTCCGGGGTATCTCTTTCTCATCTGATCTCCCTTCTGATCAGAGGATATCACAAGAAAAGTAGCTTAACTACTGGTTCAAAAATCGGGGTCCATTATATACTTTGGAAAACGCCGATTAATTTCATCCAGGATAGTGCTCCGTGCCGCTATCAAAGAATCTATTGTGGACTTTAAATCTGAAAGTCCTTTTGGATTTTGCTGATCGGGCGGAGCGGCAAGTGCATTTGATAACATGTTATTGAACGCCTCGATCTGTTTGGAGGCATCCTGTTCTTTTCGTACCAAATCTGCTAGTTCTTCATCGCCAGCCGCTGCCCTGGCTCCGCTCGCCCCAAGAGCATTTCTCACGAGGCTTTGATCCAATGATGCACATTGCTTAAATATTTCCTCAGATGCGTCAGTACGCAGTTCTTCTTCCTCTGCCCTATTATAGATTCTGACGAGCAAGTCCAAATAAGCCGCAACAATGACTTTCAATTGCTGACCTTTAACGTAATCAATCGGGCTTGTTTCCCTTTTCAACAATACGGGAATCGATGAGGAAAAGGCTTTCATAGCCTTTTGATCTTTTTCCATCAAGGAGCAGGCCATGCCCTGGAGTCCTAGCATCAAAGCAGTATAGTGGTCTTTGTCTCCTAAATATTCTCTAGCCTTAACAAGATTACTGTTTATCAATTTCACGGCCTCTTCTAGCCGACCAGTCTTCAGAAGAGCAATCAAGAAGTCTGGATTCTTCCCAAAGCGGTTGAGAAGGCTTTGATTATCATGCTCAATTAGCAGATCATTAATTTCGTCATAACGCTTCATCGCCCCCGAGAAGTCGCCTTTCGAAACATATAAGTTGGCTAGATATCTTTTAGCCCAGCAATGCCCAAAGGACCCTTCGGAAACGCCGGACGCTTCGATGTTTTTTATTCCTGCAAGAATCACTTTCTCCGCATCCCCAAGCCTACCTTGAAGACGCAATAGTCTTCCAAAATGCAGAAGTGTCCTCGCTGTTTCGGCCGAATTCCTGCCTCCCAATCCGATAGTTTCTGTCAAGACTTCTCGGAGTTGAACTTCGGCATCAACGAACCTTCCCTGGTTAGCCAGATTCATGGCAAGTTTACGCTTGAAGATGAAGTAGCCTTTCCTGTTTTTCAACTTAAAGTGCTTGTCCAATAACTTTAAAGCAAGCCTCCTATGAGGTTCAGCTTCCTTATACTCCCCCCTTATTTCCAATAGTTCTGACTGAAGGATGGCTCTCTCCCTTTCATAAACTTCGGTTAGATGATCGCTTAATTTCGGATTATTGATTTTTCTATTGCAAATGTTGATACCTGTTTCTGCAATTTTCTCACCGGCCTTTAGATTTCCTGCCAAAAAATAGTTATTTGCCAATACTCGATGTTTTATTGCAGGATTATAGGCATCAACAGCTATATTCTGTTTCATAAGAGCGATGGCTTTTCCGAAATTCCCGATGTTGGCTTCGGCAATAGAAAGCGAAAGTAGCAGCCTAGCGTAATCTCTATCATCAAAGGTTTTCCTTCCCTGTTTTTTTGCATTTCCGTAATATTCCAAAGCTTTTCGATGGTCTTCCAGGTACTGATTCCAGCGACCCAGGTCACGTGCCCTCAATCCCCGTAAAAAGTAAAACTGGGCAAGTGTTGCTGGGTTGTCGGTTTCGGGAGGCGGGAAGTCTGCATTTTTTCTTAATTCCTCAATCGAGATGGGGTCGAACTTTCCCATTTGTTCGAGGATGTTCAGGATATCGTCGACACGACGGGGAGGCGGGACGAATGATCTCCCAGTTACAGAAACAGCCACTTCTTTCGCTTCCTTCAAGGACATTTTGTCTTCAGAGCACGAAGGGAGAATCAGCAGCACAAGAACTGTGAAGATGGCCCTGTGTTTCAGGAATGGGCAATGCGAAAAGCAAAGGTGATGAAGCATCAGAAAGGGTAGAAGCCTTTTCATCTATGCACCTCCTTGACGATTCGGTTTAGGAAAAGCCCAAAAGTTTCGCAATGCAAAAAGGCGTCAATTTTTTATAGCATAAATGCAAATATTTTACATGTAGATATTGGACTGTTTTCGGCCTGTGGGTCAACTGTAAAAGCCCTATCATTTAAGGCCGTATTTTTTCAGTTTATACCGCAGCATTCTTTCACTGATGCCTAAAATGCCCGCGGCCCGCGTTTGATGGTTTTCCGCTTCCATCATGGCCTGGTGCACCATCTCACGCTCCAGAAGGGCAATGGACTCTTTCAAAGTCCCTCCTTTCCAGGAGCGCTTTTCAGTTTCATCGGCCAACCTTTCGGAGAAGGGAAGGTCCGTGGTTTCAACATGGTCCCCCCTGGCAATCACCACCGCCCGCTCCAGAATGTTTTCCAGCTCCCTGACGTTGCCGGGATAGTCGTATTTCATGAGCAGGTCCCGTGCCTTTGATGAAAAGCCCTTGATATTGAGACCGTTCTCCGAAGAAAACTGCCGGAGGAAATGCGTCATCAGCGGTGGCAGGTCTTCCCGCCGGTCCCTGAGCGGTGGGATGTTGATACTCACCACATTCAGTCGATAGAAAAGATCCTCCCTGAACCGGCCTTTTTTTATCTCATTTTCAAGGTCCCGGTTGGTGGCGCTGATAACGCGCACATCGGAGTGAAATGTCCGGTTGCCACCCACCCGCTGATATTCTTTTTCCTGAAGAAACCGCAGCAGTTTTACCTGGACAGAATTGTCCAGTTCGCCGATTTCATCCAGAAAAAGCGTTCCACCGTCCGCTTCTTCAAATCGGCCCCTCCGCAGTGCGGAAGCGCCTGTAAAAGCCCCCTTTTCGTGACCGAACAATTCGCTTTCCAGCAGATGCTCGGAGAGTGCCGCGCAATTGACAATGGTCATGGGATTGTGGGAGCGCGGGCTCAGATCATGGATCAACCTGGCAATCAGTTCCTTGCCCGTACCGCTTTCTCCCTGAATTAAAACCGTGGCCCGGCTTTTGGCCACCCGACCTGCCAGATTGACAACTTCCGCCATGGGTGCGCTCTTAAAAATAATCCGATCGGGCGTTACCTCTTTGCCCCGCAGCTCTTTCTTAAGCAATCTGTTTTCGCGCACAATGGTTCTTCGACCGGCGATCCGCTCAATAATCAATTGCAGCTCATCCAAATCAATGGGCTTGCTGATGTAATCGGCGGCGCCGGCTTTCATGGCGTTGACGGCTGTTTCCACGGTACCGAATGCGGTCATCACCACCACATCCACCTCCGGATTCAACTCTTTTCCCGCTTTCAGCAGGGCCATGCCGTCCATGCCGGGCATTTTATAATCGGTCAACACCAGATCAAAACAATCCTCCTGCAATCTTGAGAGGGCGTCTTTGCCGTCTTCAGCCGCCGTAACCGGATATCCTTCGTCTTTTAAAAAATCCCGAAGCATTTCCCGTTGACTCTTTCCGTCTTCCACCACCAGAATATTCAGTTTTTCCATGGTCCAAATTTACTCACAATTCGCTTTTCCGTTGCGCATTTCAATTCATCCCGGTTTTTATGGGAAGCATGATTAAAAAGGTCGTGCCGACACCCGGCGTGCTTTGAACCCTGATTTCGCCGCCGTGCGCCTTTATAATTTCGTGAGACAGCGCCAACCCCAGCCCGAGCCCTTGTTCTTTGGTGGTAAAATCGAGATTGAAAATTTTATCCAGGTCTTGTTCGGAAAGACCTGTGCCGGTATCGGAAAGGGTCACCACGGCCATATCTTTTCCTTTCCGATGAATGCCGATGGTCACGGTTCCCGACGCAACGATCGCATCCATGGCGTTTTTCACCATATTGATAAGCGCCTGTTTGATTCTGTTTCCATCCAACCGCATCATGAGCTTGGTTTCGATTCCGGTTGTCCGGATCTCAATGCCCCTGGCGCGTGCCTCCTCTTTCATCAGCAAGCCCACCTGTTGCACCAGTTCCGCCAGATCCGTTTTCTCCAGTTTCAACCGCCGCTCTTTTGAAAGCCCGAGGAATTCCTCCACAATCATGTTCAGCCGCCCGATTTCATTACGGATGACCCCTGACAGCTGCTGCAGGTTCTCTTCCTTGAGCCGCTGACATGCCATGCTGATGGCATTGAGCGGATTTCGGATTTCATGGGCCACCCCGGATGCCAAACGACCCATGGCCGACAACCGCTCGGCCTGTTGTAGCCGCTGTTCCATATGCCGCAATCCGGCAATATGACGATTCTGGTTTCTGTAAAGAAACCACATGGAAAGGACGACCAGAGAAACCATGAATCCCAGGGACATCAGACCCCAGCGTTTTTCTTTTCCGATCATCCGATCAAGATTCTCCGTATTAAGTTGAAGATATGCAGCCAAAGGCGCCTGATCACGCAGAGTTATCCTTTCAACCATCATCAGCAGTCCCCGGCCATCGCGCATAACTTTCACATCCTCATTTTCGGCGCCGCCTGCAAGGGGGTTCCGTTCAATGGACACATCCTGGCAGGACCCTGATTGAAAGAGCGTCCGTTCCTCACCGTCACGGATTAAGAGGCAATCGGTATTGGGAGGCATTCCGACACTGTCTACGGCCATTTCCAATGCCATCTTGAGCCGCCAGAAAAGAAACGACTGCTGATCAAAAACCAGGACCACAAATCCCTTGCCGTCTTTGCGGCGAAGTGCAAGAAACCTTGCAGAGCCTGATCCATTAAGGTTTTCAAAAAGGTGAAGTTTCAAACCCTCATGGTCCCTGATCATCAATGAGACCGCCTTTTCCACGTCGCCCGGTACGGGTTCTTTATTAAATTTCAAGCCACCGCGATCATCAAATAAAATCAGATCCCACAGACCTTGCCCGGATACAAGCGCCGACAGTTCCTCATGATTGAGCGTTCCGCTTTCCGTTTCAGAGTCAATTCGTTGCGCCAGTTGAAGTATCTCCATCACCATGGACTCCTGCAGTGAGGGGCGCTGCTCCTCAAGGCTTGATGAGGCCGTCCCCTCAAGATCCCATTCCTGAATGTTGTTCATTCTCTCAAGGTTATAATCAGTCGCCTGCTGAACCGTTCCGATGAAATCAGAACCTTGTTTCTCCACATAGGACCCAAGGGTCTTGTCAAGCGCCCTGAAGTCCATCACTGCCAATGTCAAGAGAAGGGACACAAAGACAAAACATACGACTGCCAGCGCCAGAGGCTGAAGAAAAGGACCTCTTGAAGTTTTTGAGCTTTCCATCAAGTTGAATTTTTCCTTTTTCATGAATAATAAGGATAGCGGTTGGACGACCGCAAAGTCAATGGTCCCCTGCTTTCATCAACAAAATTTTCGACACTTTTGTCGAAGTGATATTTGCATTTTCGACAATTCCTGCCGCCACGTTCGCGCCCCTTATTTTTCAAAAATTGCCTCATGAACGCAACAAACTGAAATCATTTTATTAAAGTCCTAAAACAATAAACTGGCACAGTTCCTGCTATCACACTGTAGTCAATAATGACAGCCAAAAGAGCTTAAAGTATTTGCAAAAACAAAACCCTAAAGAGAAGGAGGTAGGAAAATGAAGAAAGTCAGTATGGTTGCAGCATTTTTGATGGTATTGGCCCTTGCAACATCGGCCATGGCAGGGCCGCGGCACGGATTCTTTGACGGAAGGGGCCATCTGAATCCTGCCGTTTCAGAGGCACTGGCGTTGACCAGTGAACAAACGCAAAAGATCCAGGCCCTTCACGATGCCGCGAGAAAAGAAATCATCCCTCTCAAGGCTCAACTTACCACAAAGAGGGCGGAAATGAGACTGCTTTGGAGCCAGACAACCCTGGATGCGGATAAAATTAAGGCCACCCAGAAAGAGATTCAGGCACTTCAAAGCCAATTGCACGATATCCGGACGGATAAGCGGATCGCCTTCCGGAAGCTTTTGACCCCCGAACAAACTTCAACGCTTTTGGCCATGGAATTCGGAAAAGGCAGAGGTCATGGAAAAAGCAAATGGGCCGGTTACGGAAGGGGTCAGGGTGGAAAAAACCGGAATTATCAGCCCGGCGACCGCCCCGGATACAGACGGTAGAACCCGGGTCCCTCTAAATCCGAATACTTGGTACCGAGCCTTTCCCGCCACACGTTTAAGGGTATCCCGTGGCGGAAAGGCTTCACATTTTATTCGAAGGAAAACCGGTTCATTTCGCCTGCTTCCATGTCCACGTGAACCATAGCATTTCGAAACGGCCTGCCCCGCTTTAGAAGAATTTTGAGCACCTCCATGGCTTCAAGCGTCGCCACGAAAGTCGGTGTGACCGCCGGCACTCCCAGAAGCGCCTCAGGACTTCTTTCCCGGTCCGCCTCGACTGCTCCCGTCCCATACAAAAGAGAAAAGCCCCTGTCTTCCGGAAAAATGGTCATCAACTGCCCTTCAAAGCCGGCCACGGCCCCATGCACCAGGGGAATATTGAGAGACCGGGCAGCCCCCTGGAGGGTGAAACGATCCGGCACATTGTCGAGGGCGTCCACGACCACCTTTGATCCGTCCAGGATTGTTTCCGCATTCTCTCCGTCCAAGCGATCCTGATACACTTTAACATCAGTGGCGGGATTGACATCCTTCAGCACGCGGGCCGCCACTTCACTTTTGGGCCGGCCGAGATCCGGCACACTGGAAAGTGCCTGACGATTCAAATTGGTTTCGTCAAAACAATCCGGATCCACCGCCACGAGGCGACCGATTCCCATTCTGGCCAGCAACAGGAGAATCGGTCCGCCCAGCCCCCCCGAACCGATCACGGCTACTTGAGACTTCGACAACCGAAGTTGTTCTTCCATGGAGATGCTTTCCCGATTTCGTATATAGCGATAGGGACAGACGCCGGCGTTCAAAGCCGTTTCATAGACGGATCGAAGGCTGCAACCAAAATCCTTTGCCAACTCAAATGCGGATACATCTTCCAAAACCCTTACTTTACGCCCCGCAGTATCCTGAATGGTTTTTGACCGTTCGATTATTTTTTTATCCATGAGCTTACCTCCTCTTGGTTCCTTTCGATGCGACTTGCCCCTTTTTGAAGGCTGCCTGGTAAAATTGTCGCTGCTCGCAGTTAAAACGATCAATACGTTCCCTTTCTTCAAGTGTCAGAGGTCGTTTTTCACGGAAAGCCCTGCTTTCCATCGTCCGGATCTTCTCATAGAGCCTATGTCCCGGACCATTGCTGTACGCTTGAATTGCTTTCAGATGCAGTTGCAGTTCAGCAATATGGCCATTGGGCATGCACAGGTTCAGATGAATGTCCCAGAACCCGCTGGGCAAGGGCTCAAGTGCTCGATCTTTTAATCGAACCACCTCATAGCCCTGGCGCAATATGTACGTGAGTGCACCGTAGACCTGGTCCACGGTATCATAGGCGATTGAACTGCGTGTGATATCCATTAACTGGGAAGCATCCCCTCCCAGTTCCACTTCAATTTTTTCTTCAGCCCGTTTTCTCCCTTTGAGCCCACCGCCGGGGGGGAAGACCGCCTTCCCTCCGGTGCATGCCGCTATATTCTGGGTTATTTGTTGGAGATGCTTATGGGCTGCGGCGGCATCGCGATAGAGGGAATTCAGATCACGGGTGTGTTGCCTGGGGGGGATTCCGCCGGTTCGGGCCTCCACGATTTGACTTGCCCAAAGGCTCGTGGACAGCTGATTCGGTGTCAGTTCAAATGCCGGTTCAGCGCAGAGCGGCACGTCCGGCAGCGCCCGACGATCCTCACCGGCATGGGCTATCGGTCCCGGTCGCCAGAAAAAAAACTGGCAAAGAAAAAAAATCACCAGCACCGGGAGAAGGGATGACCGGTTGAACCGAACATGGATGTCATTTTGGTTTTGCATCAAACAATGGGCCCTTTCAGAAAATTCAGTTTTCGACTTTACGATAAAACGAGCTTTCGGATCAACGCAAAACTTCCATTGATTGAATGCCCCTTTTCGGTTCTACTAACCGCAATTCTTGAGATTCCCGATCCTGCCATATGCCAAAATCACACATATCATTGGAAACGCTAATTTTGAGGTTCAACCCCCATTTTCATTGACGCATGTAAGAAATCGTCCTATAAATTGTTAAATTGAACAAAGACAGGTCGTAAATTGGTGTCACTCAAACCGGGAGGCTCACATGCGATATGTCATTGCAGGAAACGGCATCGCGGGAATCTCCGCAGCCGAGGCCATTCGACAATTGGATCCCTCGGGGCCTATCACCATGGTCGGTGATGAAAAAGCTGTTCCCTACAGCCGCCCCATGATCAGCATGGTTCTTGACGGCTCCATCCCATTTGAAAAACTCCCCATCCGCGTTCCAAGCATCTATGAAGATCTCAACATCGAAACGCGTTTTGGAAACCGCATTACGGCAATAGACGTTGCAGATCATGAAATCATGCTTCTGAACCGGCAAAGTATTCCCTTTGATCGACTTCTTATCGCAACCGGCGCCGATGCAAGGCAAATTCAGGCAACGCATGCGCATCTCAAAAATATCCACTATCTGAGAACCCGGGACCATGTACGGCAAATCGTTGATCAACTGCCCGAGACCCGGCGCCCCCTGGTTCTGGGAGGCGGTCTGGTGGGATTCAAGGCGGCATATGGACTGCTCAAGAGAGGTCTTAAACCCACCATGCTCATCTCATCCGCCTATCCCCTCTCCATGCAGGTGGATGAAACCGCCGGAAAAATCATCCTGGATGAACTGGTGCGAAACGGGTTGACGGTCCGCGTGGGCATCAGTGTCACCGCTTTTGAAGGAAACGAAGCGGTTTCGGGCGCACAGCTTTCCGATGGATCCATCCTCCCCTGCGATCTGGTGATCGCCGGAAAAGGGGTCATGCCGTCGCTCGGGTTCGTACCACGGGAAAAAATTCTCACTGACCTTGGAATCCTGGTGGACGAGCACCTGGAGACTTCACTGAAGGGCGTTTATGCCGCCGGTGACGTGGCCGAGTGCGTTGATATTGCAAGAAAAAGGAGGTGGGTCAATGCCATCTGGCCGGAGGCCGCCGCGCAGGGGCGCACAGCCGGAATGAACATGGCCGGACGAGATGTTTCCTATACCGGCAGCGTGAGCCGTAATGTGATGCGCATATTCGGCCTGGATCTCATGACCCTCGGACTGGCCAACCCCGAACCCGACTCCCATTGCCGGATTCTTTCCAGCCACGATCTCAGAAACAACCGCTACCGAAAACTGGTTTTTCGTGAAAATGTCCTGGTGGGCGCCGTTTTGCTGGGGCACATTGAGCAGGGGGGACTTTTGCTGGCACTTATTCATAATGAAACGCCCATTTCCATACCCAGGGAAAAACTGCTTGAACCCGGGTTCAACTTTCGACAACTCATGAATTGAGAGAAAGGAGGCACTATGAAAAAAGTCATGGTTCATCCCGAAAGATGTGTGGGGTGCATGCAATGCATGATCGCTTGTGCCACGGCACATTCCAAAACCCGTCAGCTTCTGACGGCCCTCATGGAGACGCCCCTTCCCAAATCACGGGTGCATGTGGGTGCAGGGCTTTACAATGAAGGGTTTCCCAACCGGTGCAGACACTGTGAACCGGCCCCCTGCATGGCGGCCTGCCTGGCAAATGCCATTTTCCGCGATCCTGAAAAAGAGACCGTTCTCATTAACCCGGACAAATGCATCAATTGCGCCAGCTGCGCCATGGCCTGCCCCTACGGCGTGATTCGTTTTCACGAAGACGCCACGGCACCCGTTGGAAAAACCGTTGCCGTTAAATGTGACAACTGCGATCAAAGGCAGATGGAAGGTCTCATTCCCGCCTGTGTGGAAGTGTGTAAATCAAATGCTCTGACCTTTGAAGAAAGCACCGATGCCATGAAACGAAAGACCGATGAAGTGGCCCGGTCGGTTTCCCGGGGGGCCGAAGAAATATCCCTGTCCCCTGCCTTTTCACTGCTAACCGCTGCAAAAAGGGCGCAACTGTCCCTTTGATGTTGCCTCTAAAACGATAAGGAGAAGAAAATGGATCAGAAATTTGAGGATCTCACCATTACGAAAGACGGCCAGCTACTTCTTGCAAAGGCGGAAAAAGATCAGGTGGAAACGGTTTGGGAAAGGCATCGGGCACAGCAGCCCCAATGCGGATACTGTGATTTGGGACTGAGTTGTCGCATCTGCGTCATGGGTCCCTGCCGCGTGGATCCTTTCGGGGAAGGCCCCCAGAAAGGCGTCTGCGGCGCGGATGCGGATATCATCGTGGCCCGGAATCTGTGCCGCATGGTCGCCGCCGGTGCCGCTTCCCATTCGGACCACGGCCGGGATCTGGTGGAAGTGTTGGAAGGCGTCTCGGAAGGCACGGCCCCCGGCTACCAAATCCGGAACGTTGAAAAGCTTCAAAGGGTGGCCGCCGAGTACGGCATTGACACGGCGGGAAAAGATCCGCTGCCCCTGGCGGGCGAACTGGCGCAGGCCATGATGGAAGACTACGGCATGCGCCAAAAGCAAATCAGACTGGTGCAAAGAGCCCCTCAAAAACGCCGGGATCTCTGGAAAAAAATCGGAATCACCCCGCGGGGGATAGACCGCGAGACCTCCGAAATGATGCATCGAACCCACATGGGGGTGGACAACGGTTGGCAGAGCCTGTTGCTGCAAGCCCTTCGCAATTCCCTCTCCGACGGCTGGGGTGGATCCATGATCGCCACCGAGGTATCGGACATTCTCTTCGGCATCCCCGCCCCCAAACCCACCACCGTGAACGTGGGGGTCTTGAAAGAAAACCAGGTGAACATCATCGTCCATGGCCACAACCCGGTGGTTTCGGAAATGATCCTGAAGGCCTGTGAATCCCCGGAACTCCTGGCCCTTGCCAAGGAAAAGGGCGCCGAGGGGATTAATCTGGCGGGGGTCTGCTGTACCGGCAACGAATTGCTCATGCGCCATGGAGTCCCCATGGCGGGCAATCATCTGATGACGGAACTGGTGCTCAGCACCGGGGCCGTGGAGATGATGCTGGTGGACTACCAGTGCATCATGCCGTCTCTGGGAACGGTGGCCGCCTGTTATCACACCAAGATGATCAGCACCAGCGACAAGGCAAGATTCCCCGGAATGGAACACCGGGAATTTCATCCGGAGACCGCTGAAAAAATGGCCGTGGAACTGGTGAAGGAAGCCGTTTTGAATTTCGCCAATCGCGGACGCACCTATATTCCGGTGGAGCCCGTAAACGCCATAGGCGGTTTCTCCATTGAGACCATCGTGGGGGCCCTCGGCGGCACTCCCGAACCGCTCCTGGATGCCATCAAGGCCGGTAAGATTCGCGGCGCAGCCGGCATCGTGGGATGCAACAACCCCAAAATCAAGCACGATTACGGACATGTAACCCTCACGAAGCGGCTCATTGAAAACGACGTGCTGGTGGTGGACACCGGCTGCGTCTCAGTGGCCAACGCCAAGGCGGGCTTCAAGGTTCCGGAAGCCATTGAAATGGCCGGTCCGGGCCTCAAGGAAGTGTGCGGTTCCCTGGGCATTCCGCCGGTGCTCCATCTGGGAAGCTGCGTGGACAATGTAAGAATCCTGGTTCTGGTTTCCGCCCTGGCCGATGCCCTGGGTGTGGATATCAGCGATCTCCCCGTTGCCGGTTCCGCCCCCGAATGGTACTCTGAAAAGGCGGTGACCATCGGAACCTATTTTGTGGCCTCGGGCGTTACAACCGTCCTGGGTCCCATGCCGCCCATTGCCGGTAGCATGAATGTGGTCAAGCTCCTGACGCAGGGGCTGAAAGACGTGGTCGGCGCCACCTTTGCCGTGGAACCGGACCCGGAAAAAGCGGCTTTGATCATTCGCAGGCACATTGAAGGAAAGCGAAAGGCTTTGGGACTGTCCGCTTTGGATGTGTAACCCGTAAAAGACCGCCGCATTTCGAATTCAGAATTCGGAATGCGGCCCCCCGATTTGCCTTCACTTTTTAGCGACAAATTTCATGATCATGCGTGCGATTTCTTCCTGGGGAATGTGGCCGCAAAAGGGAATCACTTCCAGCCTTGCCTTGGGGAGGATTTGTTTAAACTTAAAGCCAATTTTCTGCAAAATCCAGGCATCATCACTAAGCAATTATTGAGCGTCGTGGTCTTTTTCCTCACTATTATTTTTTTATGGACTTGAGCGTCCCTCAGGTGGTATTGTCCTTCGCGATGCGTGTTTCCACCGGTCGAAGCCGGTGTTCGGTCCTTATGCAAGGCTGGTCTTTGAATATGTAGAGAAGTTCGGTACAAACCCCATCCGTATGAAGAGCAGGAAGATTTTGAGGCGCATGAGCGAGGTTTCAAAATTGCTTTCCAGCGGTCGTTTTTCTTACCTGAAAAGAGCGTACAGCATATCCCGGCAGGGTGTTCCGGCATCGCTTTCAGTCGTAAATAACAAGCATTTTGAGAGTCCCCTGGAGAGTCACAATTATCTCAAGAAGGTGATGATTCAGGTGGCGGAGAGGCAGTTGAAGGAGAAGCGGGATGCCCGGGACCGGGATCTTCGGAAACGGGGATCCCAGGGGCGTTTCTCTGACGACGAGATCTCTATTGGTGAGTTTGCCCGGCAGACCAATCGGGATGTCGTGTCATTGGCGGGGATGATTGGGCGTAAGATGCCTTGATGTGAAAATATCAGGTCGTTTTGAACTGATAATCAGTGGTTGCCGACTCCGCTTCGCGAAGTCGGCAATGCCGAACTGATCGGAAACCGCGCAGCTCGGCATTCTGTAAAAGTCAAATCACCTCGCACAACATAGCGGATATTTTTTATGGAAAAATTAGTCTCAAAAATAGCAAATGGTAAAGCGATTCTTTTTGTAGGTGCTGGATTTTCCAAGAGTGCCACAAACTTAAATAAAGAAGATGAATTACCCTTAGCTAAAAAGCTTGCTAATAATATTGGTCGTATTGGTGATTTTAATGATAGTGGTGATCTAAAATTCGCAGCCGACTATTTTTTAAATGTATGCTGCTTAAAAGAGCCACTTCTTAAACAGGAATTGATTGAGTATTTAAAAAACGCGTTTACGATAAAACAACCTCAAAATGATCATATAAGTATAATGAAAGTTCCCTGGAAGAGGGTTTATACCACCAATTATGATGATCTAGTCGAAATAGCAGGTCGATTAGCAGATAAACGGTTCGATGCCATCAACATAGAAGACCCAACAGAGAAATACTCAAATGATTTGCTTTGTGTACATATAAACGGTTCTATTGCCAGTTTAAATGAAGATTCTTTGAACACAAGATTTAAGTTGAGCCATTCGTCATACCTCTCTCCAGAAGGCTTCCAAAATTCTAACTGGAATTACATATTTAAAAAAGATTTAGAACTTAGCAGTGCCATAGTTTTTATTGGATACTCACTCTATGATATAGAAATAGAGAAGATTTTATATGAAAACCCCTCATTTAGGGGGAAGGTGTTTTTTATACAAAGCAAAAAAGATAATGGCAGAGATACGACTAAAGAAGATTACATCTTCAATAAATATGGTTATCTATATCGGGTTGGTTTATCAGGATTTGCCTCTTTAATAGAAAAGAACAGTAGTGCGTTTTTATCTTATTCAGAAGAATTTTACACTGAGGCATTTACCAAATACGAAATTTTGGAAAGTCCAAAAGAGACTATTCGAGAAAAGGATATTGAATCCTTCCTTAGGCATGGTGAATTATCACTAAGATATTTGCAAGAAGGATTAACCTCAGATCAAGTCGTTCCATTTCTTATAAAGAGAAACCAAATTAATAAACTATTGAACCTAGTAGACCAGAACCCTATTGTATGTATAACTGGAGAATTAGGTAACGGTAAGACATTTTTCCTTTAGGAAGCAAAGTTACAGCTTACTTTTCAAGGGTACATTGTTTATAGCCTAACGGATATTTCTGCAAACTACGTTGCAGATATTGAAAAAATAGTTTCCAAAAATGTGAAATGCATAATTACCATTGATTCATACGGAAACTACCGTGATCTATTGAAATACATACTTTCTGTCAATTTGAAGCGTGTGAAAGTTCTCCTGGCTGAAAGAACTGCAAACCATCACAGTAATTTTAGAGAATTCGATGGTAAGTTGAAAACATCCGATATTAATATTGATATTCTGTCAGAAGTAGAAATAGATTTCTTAATAAAAATTCTAGAGCACACCTCTCTTTGGGGAAAGTATGGCAGATTACCTCCGATTAAGAAGAAGAACTTAATAAGGGCCAAATGCAAAAACCAATTATCAAATGTTTTAGTTGACATTTTAAATTCCAAACACATAAAAAATGAAATCTCTAAACTTTTATCTAAAGCATTTAGTGATGAAACAGCCAAACTTAATATATTTATTGCATGCTTATTAGATTCAATGGATATTCGGCCAACTTTATCTTTGATCTCAGATCTTTCCGGTAATGATTCGGCCTTAGCCAATTTTTCTAGCGTGAGTGATGTACGCCACTTATTTACCTTAAACATTTTTAATAATTCAGTTGAAACTAAATCATCTATTTATTCTTTACATTTACTAAATGAGCATTTTGAGCCAAAGTATATTGTTGACAATTGTCTAATATTGTTAAAGATGCTTGATAAAAAGTATATCAAGAAAAATTTAGATCAAATCAGAAATGATATCAGAATTAATTTGTTCCGATTCAATTATATTGAAGGAATCCTTCCCAGGCAATCGAAGACAGGCATGCTTGTGAAATATTATGAAGAAATTAAGAATGAACTCCCATTTCATATAACAAACCCACAATATTGGTTGCAATACGCGATGGCGCATATAGCTCTCAACAATTATGATAAAGCATACAGATATCTGCAAACAGCTTATGATAAGGCAGAAAATAAATATTTTTATGATGTACATAAGGTTAATAATCAAAAAGCCAGATTAAACCTAAAAATTGGAACTTTAGCCAGTACAGAAGTTAAAGAGGCTATGAATTTGTTTATCGAAGCGGATAATATGTTAAGCAAACATGAAAACGATGTATACAAATTTAAAGTCATAAATAAATACTATGATTTTTATGAATCAAAGAAGTTTACTCTTAATCCATCCCAACGATCTCGTATTAAACAAGCCTGTGTAAACAAATTAAACGACCTCGAGCATCTTCGTAGAGTTGACACTAATAACTTCAAACAAGAAATTATATATCAAGATTGTGATTTAAATCTAAGAGCAATTATCACATCTATTGAAGGAAATTAATTAATACAGAATCGGGTAGCCGGTAGTAAACATAGGGACGTTCTTAAATAATCAAATAACTACGAATCGGAATATACTAACCATGGTAGTGGGGAAACTGCGGACATCCTTAATTTATTAACTTTAAGGGTGTCAACGCTATTCGCTATCCCGGAGGATGAGATTTTGCGTGAAAAAAATACAAGCATCTTGTGCGTTCCAGCAGTGAGGAACTCGGTCGCCCGAGGGGCCGCCATTTGAAAAACGGAAGGATTTAGGCTAAGTTAAAAAGTTAAGGTCCCCATGGACACATGGACACGATAGGAGATTATAATGAAAGCAGAATTTACAGCAATAATTGAAGTAGCACCTGAAGGTGGCTTTTGGGCTATTTGCCCGGAGGTTCCAGGTGCCAATGGCCAGGGAGAAACAATAGAAGACGCAAAGAATAATCTTCGTGAAGCTATAGAGTTGCTGTTAGAAGATCGAAGGGCTGACATTCTCAGAGGGCTCCCAGATGACGCCATCCAAGATAAGGTGATGGTCGGATGAAGCGACGAGATTTGGAAAGAAAACTGAGAATTGCGGGGTGTTATTTGAAACGAGAAGGCGCCTCACATTCACTTTGGATAAACCCTAAGAACGGTGCGATTGAAACTGTCCCCCGCCACAACGAGATCAAAGAGCCATTAGCAAAGAAGATCTTGAAGAATCTCAATGCAGAATAAATGACCGACAACCCCAATGCCATGCGCACGGACGGGGAACTGGGGACGCCCTTAATTTATTGACGGAATTCCGGGGACATGTTACTTAATTCCGGAAGAGGCCTTGAGAAAAAGCAAGGCATGCTCAGCTTTCCAAAGATAAGTAAAGTCCCCAGATTTACCAGATTTACGAATCCAAACTCCGAAATGCGGTCTCCCCCGATCTGCCTTCACTTGTTCGCGTCAAATTCCATGATGGGGAAAAGGGGACAGATTTATTTTTTCAGCCGTCTTGTTAACCGCTGCCAATGCCAGAAAAATAAATCTGTCCCCTTTTCATGCTGTTTAAGCAGTAATATCAACGTCTACAAAGGCCCGCTCTTTGTGCGTGATGTGCCTTGTTTTCCCTTGCAAAAACACCATTATGGTGTAATATAGGTCTATGACAGAAAAACGGAAGCCGACCTACGATTTAGAGGCATTTAAAGGCGCATTTAGCAGCGTAGAGAAGCTTTCCGTAACGGGTGCCGCTGTTCGGAGCGCCGCAGTGCTTGGGTTTGGGCGTGCTGAAATCGTAGCGACTATCCAGACCATGAGGCGGGAACATTTTTACAAGTCCATGACCTCTTATGCGGATCATCGGCTTTGGCAGGATGTATACCATGTCCCCTCCCCGGAAGGTGTGCTGTACGTAAAGTTTACCATCGATACGGTTACAGAGTTTAAATTGCTGTCATTCAAGGAGAAAGGCCATGACTGACCCTATTTGTCCAAAGACGGGAGCGCCGATGAAGCGCGGCATACGTCCGATGACTCTTGCTTACAAAGATGAGAGCATCACGTTCGATATGCCGGGTTGGTATTGTGACCAATCGGATGAGAGCATTCATACAGGCAAGGATATGAAGGTATCCGATCGGATGCTGAATCTTCTGAAGGCTCGGAGTGATGGGCTATTAGAGCCAAAGGAAATCCGCCGTATCCGAAAGAAATTGAGGGTGCCCCAAAAAACAGCCGGGCAGGTTATTGGAGGCGGTCCCCGTGCATTTCAAAAATATGAAAGTGGCGACCTTCTGCCAAGCCGGGCTATTAGCAGCGCTTTAATTTTGTTGGACCGTGATCCAAAGGCCCTAACCATGTTGAGCCAGAGGCAAAGAAGGGTTGAGGCAGAGGGAAAGAAAGGTCGCCGCCGCAGAAATGCGCCCATGAAACCGATTTGTCGCAACGTAGATCAAATCAAAATCCGCTCCACCTCATCGAGTGAGACCTCATCATTCCGCCGATCATAAAGACCCGTGGTGCGGGCGGATTCGTAGTTAAAGCGTCCCCAGATTTGGACGGTCCCCCCGATTTGCTTTCACTTTTTCGCGACAAATTCCATGATCAGGCGTGCGGTTTCTTCCGGATTTTCTTCCTGGGGAATATGGCCGCAAAAAGGAATCACTTCCAGCCTTGCCTTGGGCAGGGCTTCTTTAAACTTAAAGGCAATTTCCTGCGGAATCCAGGCATCATCCCTTCCCCAAATGATCAGGGTATCCACCTGAATTTCAGCGATACGCGAAGCATATTGTTCTGAAGGAAGGGTGGATAGGGATTGCGCCAGTGAGGTCAGGGCGCCAAGGGCATTTTGCGTCCGAAGACGGTTATAGTATGCATCAACCTGTTCCGTTCTAATCAAAGCGGGATCAAAATAGACCTGCTTGAGGCCATCCTGAATCATCCAGCGACTTAAAAAAATCCTGCCAACACTTGATGCTCCGGGAAGCCCTGCCAGGCGGACCGGGCCGGGCACTTGGTGCATGAATCCCGCCGCGTCGATCAGGACCAGTTGCTTGACTTTGTCAGGGTGCGTCAAGGCCATTTCCCAGGCGATTCCCCCGCCGAGAGAATTTCCCACAAAAACCACCTTTCCGAGACCCATTTCATCCATCCAGGCGTTGACTTCCCTCAACAGCTGCTCCGGCGAATAGTCGGCGTCTTCAGGTTTATCGGACCACCCAAACCCTTTCATGTCCAATGCCCACACATGGTAACCATTGGACTGAAGCATGGGGGCCACTTTCTCCCAGGTGTAGGTGGAAGAAGCAAAACCATGAAGCAGAAAAACATCCTGTCCCGGACCGGGGTATTCGGAGATGAACCATCCATGTATATGAGACGACGGATCAAAGCACGATTTTTTTTCTTCACCGCACGCTTGAATAATCCTTAAGGAAACAGTATCGTTTCCATAATCTTAGATCTCAGGCGCCATTTTATAAAAGATCCGGCGACCCATTAAGGGAACCTATATGATAAAAATTCTTCTAATTCTGGCGGGCGGCGGTCTGGGGGCCCTTTGCCGCTACGGATTGGGTGTGGCGGGCGGCCGGGTCATGGGTGTGGGGTTTCCCTGGGGAACCCTTGCCGCAAACATGATCGGCTGTCTCCTGATCGGTATTGCCTTTGGACTGGCCGATCGGGTCCAATGGTTTACCCCTGAAATTCGACTCTTTTTCATGACCGGTTTTCTGGGGGCACTCACCACCTTTTCCACCTATGCCCTGGAATCGGTTAATTATTTGCGAAACGGCAGCCATGTGGCCTTGACCAACTTCCTGGTGAACAACATCGGCGGCGGTCTCCTGGTGGTGGCGGGGCTGTGGCTGGTCAGGGCGATGGCGCAAGGGAGGTAGTCTTGGCACAATCTTACGTTGTGATCGAAATTCATACCAGTGAAGGCGCACGGAACGACGGGAAAAACCTCTCCGAAGCCGTTTCGCAATATGTTCGGAAACTGAAATCCCCCGCGCGCATGGTGGTTTTTAAAGGAATAGAAGGGTGCTACGAAAACGGCGAAGTATCCACCCAGAAAATTGTGGACTTGTCTGCCAATCTGCCCATCAAAATCGAAATTGTGCTCCCTTCAGCCGAAGCGGATGCCATTATGGCGGACCTCCAGGAAATGGTCACTGAGGGCATCCTGGGATCGCGACCACTCACGGTCTTCTCGCATCGAACCCAGAAACACCTTTTTCCACTCCAAACCCGGGTCCGGGATGTGATGACGCGGGAAGCGGTGTGCGTCCCGTTGGATGAACCTGCCGATCAGGTCATGAAGGCGTTGCTTTCAGCCAGATTTACCGGTCTGCCGGTGGTGGATTCCGAAAACCGACCTGTGGGCGTTGTGTCCCAAAGCGATCTCATTTATCGAGCCGGCATGCCCGTGCGCTTGGCGCTCATGGCACAATCGGATCATGAAAGGTTAAAGACCGTCGTCAAAGGCCTGGCCGCAAAAACGGCTCAAGACATCATGACCGGCCCCGCCGTCACCATCCAGGAAAACGACCCGCTGACCCGGGCCGTCACCGCCATGGTGAAAAACAAAGTGAAGCGATTGCCGGTCGTGAATGGGGAGGGCTTTCTGACAGGCATTGTCTCACGACTGGATGTTTTCCAGACCATTACACGGAAGGCGCCCGATTGGGAACGCCTGCAAAAGCATCGCGTCCTTGTGGAAAATTATCGTTATGTATCGGACATCATGCGGCGGGACACGCATACGGTTACACCTGACACGCCGGTGCACGAAGTGCTGACCATTATCGATGATAACGACATTCAGCGGGTCGCCGTGGTGGATTCAGACGGCCGCCTCTTGGGCCTCATCTCCGATCGCACCCTCCTGTCCGCCTTTTCCGAAAAAGCGCCCGGCGTCTGGGAGGTACTGTCGAAACTGTCGCCCTTTTCCGCAAAACCGAAACACACAGGCAACGTTCGTGAAAAGCTTGGGGATCAACCCGCCAAGGCCGTTATGAAAACCGACTTGATCACTGTTCGGGAAGACACCGACATCGACCAGGCCATCGCCTTGATGACGGAACACGGCATTAAGAGACTTCCGGTGGTGGATGACCAGGGGATGTTTAAGGGGATGATCAGCAGGGAGGCCTTGCTGAAACAGGGGTTTTCCACCATGAAAGGCCTGATCTGATGACCTCCCCGTGATAAAACCGGTTTCGCCGGATGGGCCGGATCAATGAACCTTTGAGGCGTCAACTCGGTTTAGAACAGGGTGCCATGATTCTAAAAGTGATCGGCAATACCATTTTCTGGCTTATCCTGTGCGGCATGATTGGCTGGGCAACACTGGCGATTTTTTTCTCCCACCTGCCCGATTCCGCCCGATGGGTATTGGCCGTTCTTTACGCGCTGAGCCAACTGGCGATTCTTTTTTTCCTGCGTCCCAGAAGTTTTTCATTTGCCGTTTTTTTTACTCTCTTTGCCATCATCCTTGCAGGGTTTCTCGCCAAAAAACCCTCCAACCATCGGGAGTGGCAGGCGGATGTGGCGGTTCTTCCTTATGCGGATATTGACGGTGACCGAATAACGGTTCACAATATCCGTAATTGCGATTATCGTAGCGAAACAGATTATACACCCCGGTATTATGATCAAACCTTTAAACTATCAAACCTTGATACCATAGACTTGTACCTGGTGAACTGGGGGATCAAATACGTGTCCCACACCATGATCAGTTTCGGCTTTCAGGGCAAGAAATATCTGTGCATCTCCATCGAGACACGGAAAGAAAAAGGAGAAGGATATTCCACCATTAAAGGGTTTTTTAGGCAATATGAATTGATTTACGTGGTGGCCGACGAACGGGATCTGGTGCGCCTTCGCACCAATTATCGAAAGGGCGAAACCGTATGGCTGTATCGGCTAAATGGCTCAAAGAAGGTTTTTCGCGACATATTCCTGGACTACATGGGTTATATCAACCGGCTTAAGAACCAGCCGGAGTGGTACAATGCGCTGACCGGCAACTGCACCACCCAGATTCGCGGCCACACGCGTCCCTACACCGGAAAAACGAGATGGGACTGGCGCATTCTGCTCAACGGCTGGCTGGATGAGATGGCCTATGAAAACGGTCTTCTGAACCAGTCTTTTCCCCTTGAAACCTTGAGAGAAAAAAGCATGATCAACGAACGGGCCAAAACCCTGGATCAAAACCCGGATTTTTCACGACTGATCCGGCGCGGACTGCCCGGCATGGGAGAATAAAACGTGAAAGAAAAAAGACGGCCCAAACTTGGGGTATCCGCCGGCTCTCTTTTTATGGTTCTGATACTGTTAATTGCCGGTTGCGGTGGCGCCATCGGGACCCGCGATGTGGGTTTTCGAAAGGCGTACGAGCAGATCAACAGCAATGCGTTTTTGGACGAAACTTACAGCACCACCTCAAAAAACGTGCTTCAGCGCTACAACATGGGACAATTATTCAAGGAAAAGCCCCTGAAGTGCCTTAACGAACTGCATGGAAAAATCAAAACGGACAACCGTCGCGATCTTCTGTTCGCCCTGGCGGAGCTTAATTATTTCACGGCAAAATATACGTTAAGAGACCTGGATGACAGTCCGCTTCCGGAAAACAGGGAATATTACCTGAACGCAGCCATCTACGCCTATTTTTACCTCTTCAATGAAACCCGAAACAAGCCGGCAAATCCATACAACCGACGTTACCGCCTTGCCTGTGACCTTTACAATATCAGCCTTGCCGAAGCCATGACGGATAACAAAGGTGCACTAATAGTTAAGTCCGGCATTCGAAAGCTTCCTTTTGGAAAAATTGATTTGACCCTTGATGCGAAAAATTTTCCCGTAGAAATGGATCGTTTCGAAAGGATCGTTGCCGCGGATCGATTGGATATTTATGGCCTCAGCAAGCGCAACCGGGATGCGGGACTGGGTGTCGTCTTTATCGCCGTGGTCAAGAAGACCGCGGATCTCCCCATCAAACGCAGCTCCCCCGGAACGCTGTTCATGCGGATTGATGGGGATATCACCGATCTCGAAAAGGGATACATGGAGGGAGAACTGGCGCTTTTTGCGCCCTTTGATCGCACCCATGTTATGGTTCACGGAAAGCCCGTACCCCTTGAAAGCGACCTGAGCGCCCAACTGGCCTACAACCTGAACCAGCCGGAGTTCTGGAAGCTGGATATCACCGGTTTTTTCATGGGTAGAAGCCCTATTCCCACAGGTCTTTATTTCACCAAGCCCTTCAATCCAAAACAAATCCCCGTGGTATTCGTTCATGGTACCGCCAGCAGTCCGGTCTGGTGGGCCGAAATGGCCAACACCCTCTACTCGGACCCGATTCTGCGAAAACGCTGTCAGTTCTGGTTCTATTTCTATGACAGCGGCAAGACCATCGGTCTTTCCGCCCATCAGTTTCGGGATACCTTGACACAGAGGGTGGCCGAACTGGATCCCCAAGGCCGGAACCGCGCGCCCAAAAGCATGGTCATCATCGGGCATAGCCAGGGAGGACTGCTGACGAAACTGGCGGCCACCGATACCGGTGAAAAAATTATCAAAGACGTTACCGGAAAGAGTCTGAAGGAACTCCACTTAACCCCGGAACAGCAGCGTCTGATCGTCGATAGAGCGATATTTACGGCCCTCCCGTTTGTGAAACGCGTGATCTTCATCAGCACCCCGCACCGCGGCAGTTTTCTGGCCAGTGATATTGTCCGTAATCTGGTGCGGCGGCTGGTGTTTCTGCCCGTAGATATTGTGAAACAGACGGTCCTTCTGGGTAAGGCAATGGCAACAGCGAAGCTACCGGAAGAATGGCGCTCCGAGGAAAACCGCACCAGCATTGACAGCATGAGTCCCAAAAACCCGTCGCTTCTGTCGCTGGCGGAAATTCCGCTCGCCCCCGGCGTCAAAGGGCATTCCATCATTTCCGTTCAGGGAGAAGGGGACCTCACGGAATTGAACGACGGGGTTGTGGAATACAAGAGCGCCCATGTGGGTTATGTGGACTCTGAATTTGTCGTAAAAAGCGGCCATTCCTGCCAGGGGCATCCCCTCACCATTGAAGAAGTACGGCGTATCCTTCTTTTGCATCTGGACTCGGAACAAGGCGGGGTTCAAAAGGTATCGGACGATCAATAATAGAAAACGGAAGGACATCAGCCGTGATCAAAAGAAAAACCCCAGAACATATTTACCAGCCGTCAACACAATGATTCCCGCCAGCATCCACTTGATGGCCC
Organism: delta proteobacterium NaphS2; assembly: GCA_000179315.1. Classification (GTDB taxonomy): domain Bacteria; phylum Desulfobacterota; class DSM-4660; order Desulfatiglandales; family Desulfatiglandaceae; genus NaphS2. Next base: position 15,295 of record ADZZ01000765.1, on the reverse strand, counting down.
TCGCCGGAACGAACTTTTGGCACCTGGCTCCCAGATACATCCCCGCCATGCCTCCCAGGCCGAACATGATGCCCAGCAGCCAGTCCGGCGCCACCGACATGTCCGGATAAAGCGGCGCCATCAACTGATAAAAAGCCACACCCGCCACCGAAGTGACAAAGGTTCCCATGAGTGCCGCACCGGCCACGGTGTAGACCGGCAGTTTGAAGAACACCACGAAAAAGGGCGCGATAATGGAGCCGCCGCCGATGCCGTAAATCCCCCCCACAACGCCCACGATAAGACTCAGGATGAAAATGCCCCAGAACGAAACATCGAACTGCTCCCCATAAAACGTATAACCCAAACGAGACAGGTTGAAATGGGTGACTTTGACTGCGGAATCAAAGGGCTCATGCTTTGCTTCGCCCTGCGCCAGGGTCCCCTCATGATGATGCACCAGTTTCTGAAAACGATTTTCGGCGATCCGCTTCTCGTTTTTCGCTTTTTTCTTCAACAAATCCAACACCATTTTCCCGCCTATCCAGAGCAGAACCCCACCTGCGAAAAACTTGAAAGCTTTGGGATCGGGAAGATAGGTGATTCTCACGAAAGCACCGATGAAGACACCCGGAAGGGTTCCCGCCACCACCACCCACGTAAGCGGCCACACCATCCGCCCTTCCCTGCAGTAGCGGTAAACGCCGCTGGGAATGGCCACGATGTTGAACAACTGGTTGGTGGCGCTGACGGAAGGGTTCGTGTACCCCAAAAAGGACATCTGAAAAGGGAGCAGGAGAAAAGCCCCGGATACGCCACCCATGGATGTGAAAAAAGATATGGCAAATGCCACCAGAGGGGGAACCCAGAAGGAAACCTCAATGCCGGCCGTTGGAAAATACAATTAAGAGCCCCCGCAAAAGTCTTGGCGGACGTAATGGAAGAAATGCTTTTTGAGGGTTCATTATGGTTTTATTATGTAAAAATTGTCAAGTCCATTTACCGTCGTCCGCTACGGGTTCTTAATACCCTTAAACCGTTAAAAAGCAACCATCGGCCAAAAATAAATTGACCCGGCTCCGTCACACCGGATAGTGTTCAATTTCAAGAAAAGGGAAAATGACCAATGGAGCAAAACAATGTTCAAAAGAAAATTTGTTGAGATTTTGTCAGAAACAAAGGTCTTTCAAGGAATGACAAGAGAGGAACTCAAAACCATTTCGAAACACTGCAAAAGAATAAACTTCGAAAAGGGAGAGGTGCTGATCGGCATAGATCAGGAACCACCCGGTTTTTTTATTGTGATCCATGGGCGGCTAAAAGTCATGCTTCCACAGCATGTGGCGGGCAGAAAGGAACAGCGGATCAGCGCCGTCAATCTGAATGTGCTCCATGAAGGGGATTGTTTCGGCGAGTATTCCCTTATTGAAAAAACCCGCACCACCGCATCGGTCGTTGCAGAAGAACCGGGAGAGGCCCTCAAAATTCCGAGTGCGGACTTTGACCGGGTTCTTGCCGATGATCGGATGGCCAAAATCATTTATCAAAACATTCTTCAGATTCTGATCAAACGGCTCAGGAAAAAGGAAAGTGAGTTGGACTTGGTGCTCTTAGCCGCCTAGAAGCACACATGATCAAGAAATACCTGGAAGAAAACGACCCCAAACCCCACCCAAAGGGCGGGGCTTTAAATAATTATTTCAGCATTCCAGACAGTCCATTTCAAATGATTTCACGGATGGCCGATATCAAATTCTCCTCATTTGGGATGTAGAAAGACTCCAGCGGCGGACTGGCGGGCACGGGAATATCCGGCCCGGTGACCCGTCGTAAAGGCGCCTTCAAGCTTGCAAGGGCCTCCTCCATGACGATCGCCGAGATTTCGCCGGCAAATCCTCCCGTGCGATTGGCCTCATGAATCACAACCAAACGTCCGGTCTTTCGAACCGATGCGAGTATGGTCTCTTTGTCCAGGGGCGCCAACGTGCGCACATCCACGATCTCCACCTCTACGCCCTCTTGCGAGAATTGATCGGCAGCTCTTAAAGCCAAGCCTACCATGTTGGACCATGCGACCACGGTGACGTCCTTCCCCTGTCGTTTGATTTCGGCTTTCCCGATGGGGGTGAGATACTCCTCGTCCGGCACCGGCCCGGGTTGAAAGTAGAGCGCCATATTTTCGATGAAAATGACGGGATTGTCATCGCGAATGGCGGACTTAAGGAGCCCTTTGGCGTCGGCGGGCGTCGAGGGCATCACCACTTTCAGCCCCGGACAATGGGCCGCCCAGGCTTCCAGGTTGTGGGAGTGCTGACATCCGGCCCCATGACCGGAGGCGTTTTTTATGCGCACCACCAGGGGAAAGGTCGACTTTCCGCCGGACAGATATCTAAGCTTCGCGGCATGGTTGACGATCATGTCTGATGCTAGAGTGAAAAAGGGGCTGAACAGAATTTCGACCACAGGTCTCAAGCCCGCCGCCGCCGCGCCGACGGCCAGGCCTGCGATGGCCGCTTCCGATACCGGGGTGTCTTTCACTCTTTCAGGGCCGAAGTCTTTTAACAAACCGAATGTGGGAAGCATTGGACTTTCCATGATGCCGACGCCGATGCCTTCGCCGGCGATAAACACGCCGGAATCCCGCATCATTTCCTCTCTAAGGGCTTGATTGACAGCTTGTCCCATTCCTAATTGATTCATGGCGTTTTAATCCTTTTCTAATGGTTATTGGCTTATGAAATCCTCGATGACACAAAGACGTCTTCCAGCGCTTCCTCAGGGCTGGGGAAAGGACTCTCTTCCGCGAAACGCACAGCGTTTTCCACGATTTCGTTCATTTTTCTATTCATCTCCTCATACGCATCGTTGCTGATAAGACCTTCTGAGAGCGCCTCATCGCGCAATTTGTCTATGGGACATTTTTCCACCCATGCCGCGATCTCATCCTTAGGTTGATAGAGCTGGAGATCAGCTTCTCCGTGTCCATGGCAACGATAGGTCTTGCATTCGATAAGGGTTGGGCCTTTCTCCGACACGGCGATCTCCCTCGCTTTGCAGGCGGCTCTGTAAACCGCCGTCACGTCGTTGCCGTCGACGACCTCGCCGGGCATGGCATAGGCGATGGCCCTATCGGCAATGTCTTTTACCTTGGTGTGCTCCTCATAGCGTTGAGCGCCGGCATAGAGGTTATTCTCGCAAACGAATATCACCGGAAGGCGCCAGAGGCTGGCAAGGTTCAGCGCTTCATGGAAAGAGCCCTCATCAGCGGCGCCGTCGCCAAAGAAGCATACCGTCACGCTTTCCTCTTTTCGATATTGTTGTGCGAAGGCGGTTCCCACTGCGATGGGAGGTCCGCCGCCCACCACGGTGGTCGTGCACAAGGCGTTGACCTCCGGAACGGCAAGGTGCAATGTGCCGCTTTTCCCTTTGTTGCAGCCTGTCCTCTTGCCGTATATCTCCGCCATAAGAGCATTGGGATCAGCCCCTCTGGCTAAAAGATGGTTGTGGCTTCTGTGGTTTGATATGATGATATCCTCAGGCGCAAGGGCGGCGCAAACACCTGAACCCACAGCCTCTTGCCCCGTGCACAGGATCATCATGCCGGGAATTTTTCCCTCAATTTTGCAGAGCTCCGTCAGCTTGTCTTCGAATTGACGAGAGAGAAGCATGGAGCGAAGCATCTCTATTTTTTTCTCCTTTGTGATTTGCATGATTCCTCCTATATAGTTGCATATACAACTATAGCAGTTATTTTTTATTTCCTGCCGACCCGGTCAAGCATCCTAAAGAAAGATTATGATCATACGCAAATATCATAATTAGTTGTATGTACAACAAATTATGCTATGTCAAGTAATTTTATGTTGTCAAATTGTTCGTTAAGTTGGGGCTGAAATCAGTAATTTCCGGTTGCACAAGGAATCCGGAAAACCATTTGAATTCTCTGAAGATTGCGTTTGATGTTTCAGGTCTCAAACCTTTTTTCAACCCCGAGGCCGCTCTTTCCTGTTCTCGCAGTTTACCGCCTCACAACCGCCGTCATCCGCCGGCAAACGGCCCCTTTGATGCATCGGGCATTCGAAATTTTCACATTCACACGAGCCCTTATTCCCGGCGCGATTCACATACCGCCACACCAGATAGCCCGCCGCCACACAAACGAGAAAAACCACAACGATTGTCTGCAAAACCGCTCCTTTCCTGACGGCCCTAAAGTTAAAGCTTTTTCTGACTTCACCAAATACCGCACGTACCCCCGCAACTCTTACACGACTTTATTTTCTTCTCTCATTCATCAGGAAGTGTCAAGTGCATTCGGCGAACTGTGTGATCACCTTTTCCATCCACCAAAAAAGCGGATCATTACGAAGGCGTAATGTTCAAGAAAGGATGATGTAAGATTGCATCTTTAAAGGATGATGTAAGATTGCATCTTTAAAGTGTCCGCAACTTCAACCCAAAGAGAACCAAAAGGGTTCATCACTTTTTCAGGAACAAAAAGGAGTGAATCATGCACATTCAAACAGGAGAAGAGAGCCGGCAATTTAGGGGGGAGAATTATCAAGCCCCTGCAACCGATCCCGGCACCCAAACCGCAGGTCCTCAGTTTACCAGCATTCAGACCATCAACGAATCGGTACAGCGGGCTTCCGCTTGGGTCCGGCCGCTGGAGCAGGAAATCAGCCGCGTCATCGTCGGCCAGAAGATGCTCATTGACCGACTGCTGGTGGGCATTCTTTCAAACGGGCACATCCTTCTGGAGGGTGTCCCGGGCCTGGCCAAAACACTGACCTTGAACACCCTGGCTTCAGCCATTCAGACGGGATTTCGAAGAATCCAGTTTACACCGGACATGCTCCCGGCGGATATCGTCGGCACGGAGATTTTCAACCCGAAAGATGTCTCTTTCGTGGTGAAACACGGTCCGGTTTTTGCCAATCTGATTCTGGCCGATGAAATCAACCGGGCCCCCGCCAAGGTACAGAGCGCACTGTTGCAGGCCATGCAGGAACGCCAGGTCACCATCGGTGAAAAAACTTACAACCTGTCGGACCCCTTTCTGGTTATGGCCACCCAGAATCCCATCGAACAGGAAGGGACCTATCCGCTACCGGAAGCACAGGTGGACCGGTTCATGTTGAAGGTGGTCATCGGCTATCCATCCGTCTCCGAAGAGCGGATCATCCTGGATTCCGTGGAGACCACCGAGTTCGCGCCGAAAGTCAACCCCGTGGTTCAGGTGGAAGATATCGTCAGATCAAGGCGCGTGGTCAATACCATATACATGGATGATAAGGTCAAAGACTATATTGTTAGCCTCGTTTATGCCTCAAGAGACCCCGAAAGCTACGGCCTGGACCTGAAACCCTATATTGAGATCGGTGCATCTCCCCGTGCCACCATCAATCTGAAGACCGCCAGCAAAGCCCTGGCATTCCTGCAGGGACGCGGATACGTAACCCCTGAAGATGTAAAATCCATCGCCATGGATGTGTTGAGACATCGGGTGAGTATCACCTATGAAGCGGAGGCAGAATCTCTTACCAGCGAAGACATGGTCAACAAAATCCTGGAAACCATTCCGGTCCCCTAACCTACGCGCAAAAGGGTACAAGCACGCTAACCGAAAAAAGGAATTCAACATGGATACCCACATCAGCAAGGAGATTCTTAAAAAGGTCAGGCAGGTGGAGATTAAGACCAACCGCCTGGTGGACGACACCCTGGCGGGTCACTACCACTCGGTTTTCAAAGGCCGGGGCATGGACTTTGATGAGGTCCGGGAGTATGTGCCGGGTGACGACATTCGGACCATCGACTGGAACGTGACGGCGCGAACCGGTCGAACCTATGTCAAGAAGTTCACGGAGGAGCGGGAATTGACCATCATGCTCATCATTGATGTGAGCGCTTCCGGCGAATTCGGTTCCGCCACGCAGAGCAAACGGGAAATGATGGCGGAAATCGGGAGCGTCCTGGCATTCTCGGCCATGCGCAACAACGACAAGGTAGGACTGGTGCTTTTTACGGACGATGCCGAACTATACATTCCGCCTGGCAAGGGCCGGTCACACATTCTGCGGGTCATTCGGGAAATCCTCTTCTTTCAGCCCTCGGGAACCGGCACCAACCTGGCGGCCGCCATGGACTTCACCAGCCAGGTGATCAAACGCCGAGCCGTGGCATTTCTGATCTCCGATTTCTGTCTTCCGGGAGATTTTGACGCTTCTTTAAACAATCTGCGCCCCAAACTCCGCATCACGGGGCGACGTCATGATCTGGTGGCCGTATCGATCAGTGACCAGCGGGAAAGGGAGCTTCCCAATATCGGGCTGATCACCATTGAGGACGCTGAAACCGGTGAACAGATTGAACTGGACACCGCCAGCGCCCGAGTCCGATCCAGCTTCAGAGATCTTGCCGAAAACCGCCAGAAAAACCTCAGACGCGCCATCCGATCCGTGGGTGTGGACATGCTGGAGCTTTCCACCGAACGTTCCTATCTGGCGGACTTACGACAATTTTTCAGTTCCAGAGAAAGGAGAAGCCACTGATGATGCCGCATGCTTTTAAAAGACCAGCCGGTTGGGCTCTCATGCTCCTGTTGGCATTGGTACTGTTCCTGGTTGAAGGACCAGCATGGAGCGCGCCACCGACCTCCTTGGATACTCAAAACTCGCCAACGAACAGTGTCACAGCGCCGATCCCCTCAAAACCGGGGGTGTCCATACCGGGACCCAAAGGGGATATTCGCGATATCCGCGGGCCCATTCATATTCCGGATCCCACACACCGGCTTTTTTACGGGTTGGGAGGAATTCTGCTGCTGCTTTTGGCCTGGGCCGCCTGGAGATGGCTTGGCAAACGAAAAGCATTTCGCGCCAAAACGGCTTTTGAAATCGCTTTTGAAGAACTGGAAAAGGCCAAAGCCCTGATGACCCCGGAAAAGGCGGAGAGATTTTCAGTCATGGTCTCCGATACCATTCGCACCTACATTGAAAAACGCTTCAGCATGCGGGCAACGCGAAAAACCACCCACGAATTCATGATGATTGTTGCCGCCGAACCCTCCGGCGAACTCAACCGGCATGAAAAACCGCTTCATGAATTCCTGGTCCATTGCGATCTGGCAAAGTTTGCCCGACAAACCTTCAATATGGAACAGATGCGGAAGATGCACCAAAGTGCCACGCGGTTCGTTGAAGAAACCATTGCCAAACCCGAGGAAAAAAATGCGGAAAAAGGCGCTTCAAAGGCCAGGGACGAAGCCATGGCCAAGGAAAAGGGCGATAACGGCACCAAAGGTAAGCAATGGTTTTTCAAGGGCCGCCTTAAAGGCATTAGGGTCTTCAAGAAAGACACCGGGAACCGGGGCTTTCACAACACCCATCAAGTGGCTGCGGCGGGAGGTAGATAAATGTTTCATTTCGACCAACCTGAAGTCTTGTGGTTGCTGACCCTGCTCCCGCTTCTGGCCTTTTTGCGGGGTCGGAGGGGGGCGGCGTCAGCCATACGGTATTCATCGACGCAAACGGCCAAGGCCATTTCGGGCGCTCGAAAATCGCGGGCCGGCAGATGGCTGGGGACCCTGCGCATATTGGCTTTGGGGGCTCTGGTGGTGGCTCTGGCCCAACCCCAAATCGTTCATGGAACCTCGGAAGTGGATAGCAGCGGTATCGATATCGTCCTGGCGGTTGACGTTTCGGGATCCATGGAGGCGCTGGATTTCACCATTAATAATGAGCCGGCCAACAGGGTGGACGTGGTAAAGAAAGTGGTGTTCCGATTCATTGGAGAACGGCCCGATGACCGTATCGGGCTGGTGGCCTTTGCCGGACGTCCTTACATGGTCAGTCCTTTGACCCTGGACCATGACTGGCTTGGGCGGCGCCTTCAAACCATTCACCCGGGCATGGTGGAGGACGGTACGGCCATCGGATCCGCCATTGGAAGCAGCATCAACCGTCTGCGGGACCAAAAAGCCAAATCGAAAGTTGTCATTCTCCTCACGGACGGCATGAACAATGCGGGCAAAATTCTGCCGGTAACCGCTGCCGAAGCGGCTGAAACCCTTGGCATCAAAATCTACACCATCGGCGCCGGTTCACGCGGTGAAGTCCCCGTTCCCATCACCGACAAGTTCGGAAATCAAAAGATTGTAAGGGCAAAAGTGGATATTGATGAGGCAACCCTGGAAAAGGTCGCCCAAATGACCGGCGCCAAATATTATCGGGCCACCGACACGGACTCCCTTAAGAAGATTTACAGCGAAATCAACAAACTCGAAACCACTAAACGAAAAATAAGGAAATTTGAGCATCGAAACGAGATGTTCCTGTGGGCCGCTCTGGGGGCGCTTATGCTCATGGGACTTGAATTGACATTGCGTTACACGCGTTTTCGGCGGTTACCTTAACCATATCCATAAAAGAAAGGACATAAAACCATGCAATTCGCACATGCCATCTGGTTGTTGGCAGGAGTGGCGGCCTGCGGAATCCTTGCTTTCAGTTTCTACCGTTTCCAGAAAAAGAGCACCGCAGCCTTAAAGGCATTCGCTTCCGAGCGTCTCCTGGAAAAACTCACCCGGGGAATCTCTCCTAAGAAAAGGCTGATCAAACGGGTGATCCTGATACTGGCGGTGGGGTTGATTTTTGTGGCCATGGCCAGACCACAAGTGGGCTATGAATGGAAAGAGGTCAAGCGAAAGGGGATCGATATCCTGATGGCGGTGGATACGTCCAAAAGCATGCTGGCCGAAGACGTAAGACCCAATCGTCTGGAACGCAGCAAATTCGGGATCATGGATTTTGTTTCCAAACTTGAAGGGGACCGGGTGGGACTTCTCCCTTTTGCCGGCACGGCCTTTCTCATGTGCCCGCTGACCCTCGACTATGATGCGTTCAGGAATTCCCTTGAAGCGCTGGATACGAATATTATTCCGCAAGGGGGGACGGATATTGCCAGTGCCATATATGAAGCGGAAGCCGCCTTTAATAACGATGCCAACCATAAAATTCTGGTGTTGGTCTCCGACGGGGAAGACCTGGAAGGGGAAGCCCTTTCCGCTGCCCAGGCAGCAAAGGAAAGGGACTTGACCATTTATACCGTTGGCGTGGGAACCCCTTCGGGGGAACTGATTCCCCTGGTGCAGGGTGGAAAGGACGGGGCCTTTGTCAAAGATGAAAAGGGCCAACCGGTGAAGTCCCGTCTGGATGAAACCATGCTTCAAAAAATCGCCGAGGCCACGGGCGGCCGTTACGAGCCCTTGGGACAGCAGGCCGAGGGACTTGAAGCCATTTACCGGGAGAAACTCAGCCTGGTGCCGAAACATGAGATGGCCGAAAGAATGCAGAGGGTACCCATCGAACGATTCCAGTGGCCCCTGATATTGGCCCTTCTCCTGCTGGTCATGGAATTTGCCATTTCGGACCGCAAGCGGAAACGAAAAGCCTTTCCCGTCATTACCACCGTTTACAGGCGTATTCCAAGAATCGGGCGTGCCGCGGGAGCGGCTTCGGTTCTGTTGCTGGTGCTTCTGGCCATGGTCCTGCTGGGGTACCGGAGCGCCCATGCTTCCCCTGTGGAAGCCGAGGCGGCCTACAAGGCGGGGAATTACGATGCGGCCGTTAAAGGATATCGGTCGGAGACCGAAAAAGCGCCGGAGGATCCTCAACTGCAGTTCAATCTGGGTGCCGCCGCCTACAAAGAGAAGCAATACCCCATGGCCTTGGCCTCATTTAATAACGCGCTGAAGGTTCAGGATATCGGGTTGCAAAACCAGTCTTATTACAACATCGGCAACACCCTTTACCGGAAGGGACAGGGAACGGAAAAACAAAACCCGCAGCAGACAATCAAGGATTGGGAAGGATCCATCAAAGCGTACGAAAACGCCCTGAAACTGAAACCGGACGACAAAGACGCCGAGTTTAACCGTGACTTCGTGAAAAAACGGCTTGAAGAACTTAAAAAGAAACAACAGCAAAACCAAAAAGATTGTAACAAATGCAATAACAAGGATCAAAATAAAGACAAAAAAGACAATCAACAGGCAAAAGCCGATAACAACAAGAAACCCCAGGCAAAGCTTCCCGAAGCAAGTGAAGGTTCAGCCAAAAAGAAACAGATGAAAAATGCTGAAAACCAAGATCAAACGAATGTCGCACAAGCCTCGCGAAAACGACGACCGGGACAGATGACCGAAGAGCAAGCCAAGCGGCTGCTCTATTCCCTCAAAGGCGATGAGAAAGCCATGCCCATGACCGCTCAGAACATGGGCGCCGGCGGAAAGCCCGAGGATCAGAAAAGGAGGGACTGGTAATGACGAACCTTAAAAAATATACGGGAGGAAAAGTCATCACCCTGCGGCGCGGGACCATAACCGCTACTCTTTTCTTCCTGGCCGCGGCGGCTGTGGCGATTTTTTCAAGCGGCAGCCACGCGGGTTGGGGCACTGGAAGCGCCAACAACGCCTCGAAAGCGCCGAATGCAAAGGTTTCCGCCGCCATTGAACCGAGCAGTATTGCGTTGGGTGAAGCCGCCATTCTGATGGTTCAGGTCTCGGGTGAAGACGCGGAACCGCCTGCGCTGGCCCGGGTGGACGGACTTCGATTTTATGCCATGGGTCGAAGCAGCCAGTACCAGTCCATAAACGGCCGTGTTTCCGCCACGACCAGTTATCTGTTTCAGGTTCAGGCGGAGCACACCGGGAATTTTGTAATTCCACCGGCGGAAGCCAACATCGCAGGGCGCATTCACAAATCCGAACCGGTCTCTCTTCGCGTAGCCAAGGGCATGTCCCGGTCTCCTGCACAGGGAGCTCTTCCCTCTCATAATCAAGGCGCTCGAAGAAGCGCCGGCAACAATCATACCGATAAGATTACCAAGGGACAGTTGATGAGCTGGGAGGAAGGGAAACCGGCCTTTCTGAGGGTGCTTTCCAGAGCCGGCCAGGCATATGTGGGAGAACTCCTTCCCATGGAAATCAAGGCCTATTTCCACCAGGGCGTTCAGGCAACCTTGCGAACATTGCCGACCATAAAGGGCGGTGCCTTTGCCTGCCGCGAATTGCGGGACAAGCCGACGCAGACCCAGGAGATCCTGGACGGGATACCCTATAATGTGCTCACCTGGTATACGGCCATGAGCGCCGTCAAGGAAGGGGAGCATCCGGTGATGGCGGAACTGGATGCCACATTGGGTATTCCGGAGCGATCCCGCCGCCGCACCCCTTTCGGCCACAGCCTTTTCGACGACGATTTCTTCAACGGATTTTTTCAAAATATTCACGAGGAATCCGTCAAACTGAACAACCCCCATCTTAAGATCCGCGTGCTCCCCCTTCCCAAGTTGGGGCGGCCAAAGGATTTTAGCGGTGCAGTGGGAAGTTTTAAATTATCCGCATCGGCGACGCCTCAAAAAGCCATGGTGGGAGACCCCGTCAGCATCAAAATGCGCATAACGGGCACGGGGAATTTCGACCGGGTCGCCACACCGGTGTTGGATGCGGACAAAGATTGGAAAATCTACCAATCGTCTCCGTCGTTCAAACCTTCGGACAGTGCCGGCTTTACAGGAGAGAAGTTTTTTGAACAGGCGGTCATCCCCATGAACGGATCGATCAAAGCCATTCCGCCGGTTACGTTCTCTTATTTTGATACGGATAAGGAAAAATATGTCACCCTCCATTCAAAAAAAATCCCTCTGACGTTGATTTCAGCAACGGCCCAAGGGTCAGTGCGCACGCAAGCCGCCGAAACCGATGATGGCACATCTGAACCGGACCATATGGATCCAAAAAAGGACCACAAAGGTCTTGCACCCATCCATGTGGCCATGGGATCAAGTATCAGAAGCCTGCAACCGCTGGTGGAAAACCCGTGGTTCATGGGCGCGCAGAGCTTTCCCGCGGGAGCGCTTTTCCTGGGTCTTTTTTTCAGCCGAAGACAGAAAAAACGTTCAAAAAATCCCGGGATTATTCGCAAAAAACAGGTCAAACAAAAAGTCAGCCACTCCATCAGAAAAATGGACCGGGCCATAGCCGGCCACGATACCGCTGCATTTTTCCATGCATGCAGAACCGCTTCACAGGAGCGCCTGGGTGAAATCTGGGGACAGACGCCTGAGAGCATTACCCTGGCTGAAATTAAAAGCCGTCTGGGGGACAATGCCGGAGGCATGGCAACGGTATTTGAAAAGGCCGATGCCGCTGCCTACTCGGGTCAGTCCTTCGGACCGGAGGAACTTCGGAAATTGCGGGATCTGGTGGTCCGTGAGCTGAACGATTTGAACCATGCGCCACCGGCATCTTTACACTTACGAACGGGCCCTTTACCTGGATCCGGAAAATGTCGACATCAAGGCGAACCTGGCACTTGCCAGAAAAAATTTCGGTTTGCCGAATCCCGAACAACCTTTCTGGAAGGCGTTTTCCGCCCGCCTGAGCATCAACGGATGGACATGGATGGCGGTGGTCGCTTTCTGCGCTTTCTCATTGGTGATGCTTTTGAACGGGATACGTCCGCGACTTCTAAAAAGATCGGTGTTTAAAATGGCGGCGTTCATCTGTTTTCTGGTCTTTACGGGGTCCGGTGTCGGCACAATGGTTCAGTACACACATCTGGACCGGGGAGTGGTCACGGCCAAAAATGCCCGACTGCGGGTCTCACCGTTTGATTCGGCCGATACCTCGGGTGTTGTAAAAAACGGAAAAATGGTTAATCTAGCTGATACTTACCAGGGGTATGTTTTTGTCAAAATGACAAACGGGACGTCCGGATGGTTACGGAACGATGAAGTTACGGCAGTCCTGCCGAAAAATGGTAATGATACGACACGAAAAGCTCTTTTGCTGTCCGGAATTTCCGGTAAAAAAGGGAACAGCAAAGAGAGCTAAGCTAAATATCAACGACATTTTAAGAGCAAAGGAGTAAACCATGAAAACAATGACACGAAAAATGAGAGCTGGATCAAAACCTTCGGCATTGCGTCTGGTCTTTTTGATGGCCGCACTGTTTGCGGTCACCTCGGTCTATTCGCTTCCGGTTACCCGTGCCGCAACGGACACTGATCAGAGCCATGTTAAATGGGTACCTCAAAGTTTTTCAGAACTGGCACAAAAATACAGTCCGGCCGTGGTCAACATCCGTTCGGAAAAAAACGGTAAACGCCATCTTGAAATGGACCCCCATTTCAAGGGTGGGCCGTTTCAAAACAACGACCCCTTCCGGGATTTCTTTGAAAAATTTTTCGGGGGTCGGCCCGGCCAGGGGTTCAAACAGAGAAGCCTGGGTTCCGGTTTCATTATCGACCATGACGGATTCATTGTCACCAATAATCACGTGGTGGAAGGGGCCGACAAGATCAAGGTCATCCTCAAGGACGAAAGGGAGTTCGATGCAGTAGTGAAAGGAAGGGATCCCAACACGGATCTGGCCCTCATTAAAATTGAATCGGACGGCAACCTGCCCGTCATTGAATTCGGCAACTCCGACAATGTCAAAATCGGGGAATGGGTCATGGCCATCGGCAATCCCTTTGGCCTCGAACATACGGTCACCGTGGGCATCATCAGTGCCAAGGGACGGGTGATCGGTTCGGGCCCCTACGATGACTTCATCCAAACCGACGCGTCCATCAACCCGGGCAACAGCGGCGGCCCCCTCATTGACATGAGCGGAAAAGTGGTGGGCATCAACACCGCCATCATTGCAGGCGGCCAGGGGATCGGGTTTGCCATTCCCGTAAATATGGCCAAAGGGATTATCGAACAGCTGCAGAGCAAAGGTGAAGTTACCCGCGGCTGGCTGGGGGTCGCCATTCAGGACTTAACAAAAGAACTGAAAGCGTATTACGGTGTAAAAGGGAATGCAGGCGTTCTGGTTACCAAAGTCTTTCCCGGGGACCCGGCGGAGAAAGCAGGCATTGAAGCCAAAGACATCATATTGTCGGTCAATGGCAAGGAAGTTGACAGCAGCCGTGAATTAAGCCGTACCATCGCCGAATCACCCGTAGGCCAGAAAGCCAAACTCCTGGTGCTGCGAGGCGGCGACGAAAAGGGATTCACCATTGAACTGGGCAAACGGCCGGAAACCATGGAGGCCGCTGCTCAAAGTCCGGAAGTGCAGCAAAAGAATCCATTCGGCATTGCCGTCAGCAATCTAACCCCTGAAATCATTCAGCAGTTCCAGTTGCAAGCTGAAAACGGCGTCATGGTGGTCGGCGTGGAACCCGACAGCAAGGGAGACGAAGCCGGTGTATTGCCGGGAGACCTCATCAAGGAAATCAACCATCATGACGTAACGGATGTGAATCAGTATATGAAAGAAATTGGTAAGTACAAAAAGGGAGAGCCCATCAGCTTCTATATCTTAAGAAGCAACAGGGGATTTGTGGCTATCACGCTGACCAAATAAGCAGGTAACAGAGCTGAAATACTCTGAGGCGCCAGCCTGGATCATCAGGCTGGCGCCATTTCCTCCGTTTAAAATCTCACAGCAAACAGGGATTGAGACACTTAAGGATTAATGTAGGCCTCAAGAATCGCGTCCCAGTTTGATGCGCCCGAAGAGGGGTTGGCATTGGTGATGGAGAAGGCGTACACTTGCCAATCCTCATTATCATAGCCGCCGGGAATATTATGAATTGAGACCCACCCATTCTCGGTCCCCGAAACATCGATGACATTGACCACGTGATCAAGACTAAAATCTGTATCATGTTCGACCAGGGAACCACTCTCATTGTAGCGATTGTATGTATATGTCGTATCACAACCCTCACTATCACACCAGTCCGAAATGCCCTCCGTTATACCCGGAGCCCACAGGAAAATGATTATCCGTGTTGTAGCATTAAAACTGGGGTTAAGAAATACGCGTGCGCGCAATCTGCTGATATCCTCATGGTCATCACACTCTTCATCCCTTGTCAATGCCGCTGCACAGGCCCTTGCGGTGACGTCAATTTCTTCCCTGCCATCTGAAGGCTTGTAAAACCCATACAGATAATCCGACGGCAGGCTGGTCCCGACGTGCTCCAAAGGAATCATCGTTATGCTGTTTGACGAGCCTTCGGTAAGGCGGACATAGTAAATGTACCCCTCAAGATAGTTACCTGTGCCGAACGGGTAACCGCTCTCTGTCGGGTTCTTGGTAGTATCCTCCGTCACCACATCAATGGTGACAAAACCCCGGTAGTAATCACCGTCCGTAAGCGCACTTTTCACCCCTGTGGACGCCAAACTGATAAGAGCCCGCATTGAAGCGTTCCAAGACCCATTAATAGAAACATCCACATTCCCGTAAAGCCCTAC
>ADZZ01000766.1 GCA_000179315.1 delta proteobacterium NaphS2 | reverse complement strand
CTTTTGTCGCGTCCTATCCGGGCTGCGATATGGGAGAGGCTGCACCCGAACCGCCGATGTAATTCCTGAAGCAAAACCGACTGCTCAATGGCTTCCCATTGCCGTTCATTGGTTTTGGCCAAAAGCGAAAACATGGCATTTTGTTCGTTTTCTTCTGATAAATGGACACATATTTGGTCCTTTCCGCAGGCACGAAGCGCTCGAACACGCAAGTACCCATCAACCAGAATCAGTTTGTCTTTCTCTGTAACAACCAGGGCCGGAACGATTTGCCCGTAAGTTTCGATGGAATCCCGCAATTGCTTTAAAGCCTGGTGGTTCATGATCCGGCAATGAGCGTAGCGCAATTCCAGCAGATGAATATCAACTGTTCGGGTTGATCCCACGTCCTTTCTCCCGAATGATTTCCTGTACGGTTTCTCCAAGACTGAACCATCCCCCGTTCCGGACTTCCTTCACAGGTTTCACGATCACTGGACGATCCGGAAGGGAAAGCACCTGAAACACACGGCCGTCAAATCCAATCAGGTCCTTGTCCAGCAAGCGATTACGGGCATTGATATATTGATCTGCATCCACCCTTAGAATCCGGCAGATTTTGTCGTAGCCGTAATAAGACAGCCCGTTTTTGTCAGATACCACCACCAGAAAAATGTAGAGCAGCAGTTCAATATGACTCAGGCTCTCCCAAAAACCCTTTCGCAAAAAGCGATGTTCAATAAAGGCAAAACCGCCGGCGATTTTGCGTATTCGTTTTGGAAAAAGAGGCTTTTTAACCATCATGTGAACACCTCCGGAACAGTTTGTGGATGATTGCCGTAGCCTCGGCGGGGAAAATCTTCACAACAACACCCCA
>ADZZ01000767.1 GCA_000179315.1 delta proteobacterium NaphS2 | reverse complement strand
AGCGCTTTACCATTTCGCTCTTGAAATAGACTTCATCAGGCGTTTGATTTCTGAGGGATTGATGAGATCTTTCCTGGTTATAATACTCAAACCAGCGTTTCAAGCCTTTTCGAAGATCCGTGCCGCTATCAAAGGTCCTCAGGTATATGTAATGGTGCTTTACGGTCCACCATAATCGTTCCACAAAGATATTGTCTTGGAATCGTCCCCGGCCGTCCATGCTGATTTTTATGCCATGTTTCTTAAGTTCACCGGTAAAGCTTGAGCTTGTAAATTGACTGCCCTGATCTGTGTTAAAAATTTCAGGACAACCGTAACACCGGATCGCATCATTCAATGCCTCAACACAAAAATCGGCATCCAATGTGTTCGAAACGCGGAAGGAAAGCACTTTTCGGCTGTACCAGTCCATGACGGCCACCAGGTACATAAAGCCACGTTCCAAAGGGATATACGTTATATCTGTTGCCCATACCTGATTGGGGCGGTCTATTTTCAAGCCCCGAAGCAAATAGGGGTAAATCTTATGTTCAGGATGCGGTTTACTTGTTTTGGGTTTTGGATATATGGCTTCCAGGCCCATAAGCCGCATCAGTCTCTGCACGCGTTTTCGGTTTATCTTTTTATAGCCCAGTCTTTGCAGGTGATTGCGCATTGATCGGCTCCCATACACAGGGGTTTTCAGATATTGCTCGTCAATAATCCGCCAGCAATTCCCGACCGCGTCGCTACTGAGTCTATTTCTTAACATTTCTACAAAATAGATACCGCTGTCAAAGAGCCTTGCTGAGAATTAGCTGAAATTCCTCGTTTGGCCGGTCAATTTTTGATGAAACAAGGGGCAAAAAAAAGACCTAAAACCAATCCCATATGATTTACCGCACAGATGTCCCTTACCGGCAAATACCAATTTTTCTGGAATTGACGCTTTTTTTCATTGGTATAGTGCATCTTGCATTCAATCGTCATCATATAAAATTATCGGCGGTTGGAATTTCATCCCGTAAAAAAGGGCTTCGTAAAGCATCCTCATCGATTTGAACGCAAAATCTCTAAACAAGGATCGCATACGATCCCAAAGTTCTCGTTTGCTACCCATCTTATGCCATGTAGCTCGAAACAGGGGACAACAGAGCTGCTGTGTTTGGTCAACCAAAAAGGCCAACATCATGAGCATCACAAAAACTACACTCAGATTTTTCTTTCCGAGCCCATATGGTTTCGCTAACCTAAAACTGACCCCCTAAAGGCCAAAACGACAACCTAAAATTGACCCCCCTGAGTGGACCTCTGGTAAGAAGGATTGCTAAATATCAATCCTATGCTGGAGGCAGAAAGGAGAATGCTCACGGTGGATCAATACAGCTACATACGGACGGCACATAGGGTTTATGGCAAAGCCATAAAACAAATTGCCCGGGAGACGGGACATTCCAAAAATACAGTTAAGAAGGTTCTTCGGGGAGAATACAGCGGTTATAAGCCAAGGATTGGACAAGCATACCCTGTTTTGGCCCCCTATATTAGAACCATCGACCGATGGTTGAAGGATGATAAGGATCGTCCCAAAAAGCAGCGGCATACGGCGGTGCGGGTTTTTAATCGTCTCAAACAGGAGCATGCTTTTCAAGGATCTGAGACAACTGTCCGGCGATATGTTCGCGAGGCAAAATTGAGATTGGGCGTTAGTGGTCGTGAGGTATTTATACCATCAGATCCACAGACCGGCGTCGAAGCCGAGGTGGACTGGGGAAACTGCATTGCCATTTTAGGGGGTGTCGAAACACGGCTGAAACTCTTTTGCATGCGATCCAAATTTTCCGGAAAGCATTTGGTTCGGTGTTATCCCTGCGAGCGGCAACAGGCCTTTTTTGACGGTCATATAAAAGGGTTCTCATTTTTTGGCGGTGTTTTTCCTGTCCTAATCTATGACAACCTAACAACCGCGGTCCAAAAGATACTGCGTGGGAAAAATCGTGTTCTCCAGGAGTCGTATGACAAGTTCCGGGGGTACTACAATTTTGAGCCCCGGTTCTGCAATCGGGGTCAAGGTCATGAAAAAGGCGGTGTCGAGGGTTTGGTGGGATATGCACGACGCAACTACATGGTTCCTGTTCCAAAGTCCGATTCCCTGGAAGAACTGAACCAAAGACTTCTCAAAG
>ADZZ01000768.1 GCA_000179315.1 delta proteobacterium NaphS2 | reverse complement strand
ATGCCTCAGACTACGCCCTCGCCGCACGCGGCTACTACGTATCATAAGACCACATGAGATTGGTAGCAGTTGGCCCCGGCCCCTCCCAGAACCGTGCTTGCGCTATTTACGCACACGGCTCCTCATGAGTACGCTTCACGATTAAGCGAAAAGGTTTACCGTAATACGGGGTTGCGGCAGAGGAAACTTTTTAAGAAGTAGGTTAAACTTCTCCCAGTTCATACACCCTCGTTTACCTCGCCTGTTCAGCCATTTGAACAACAGACGATGAACCTCATAGGAAAACCGGTTGAGACCTTTTGAATTGTCCGTGACTCCGTAGTAGGCAAAGTGTCCCTGCAATTTCGAGCCTACCTTACCCATTAGCTCATCGGTCGGCAGGGTCCGGTTGGCTTTCAGCCAATCCCTAAACATCCGAATTTTGGCGGTAAACTTCTTGCGAGAAGTGATCCGTTTCATCCGGAATTTCCTGCCGTTCCTGGACCGGCTGCAGTAGTGCGTGAATCCAAGAAAATCAAAGGTAGACGCCTTGCCACCGCGGCTATCGGCCTTGGATTGTGCATATGGACCAAATTCGATGGTCTTCGTCTTTTCAGGCGATATCTCAAGGCCAAACTTGGAAAGTCGCAGATCCAGTTCCTTTCGGAACCGTATCGCATCTGCCTCACGCTCGAAACATACAACAAAGTCATCGGCGTAACGGATTATCCGACTTTGGCCATGACAGCCCTGCTGAAACACTCGCGTGAACCAGATGTCCAGACTGTAATGCAGATAGATATTGGCAAGTACTGGTGAAATAATCCCGCCCTGAGGCGTTCCTTTGTCACTGGCAATCTCTTTGCCTTCCTCCATTATACCTGCTTTGAGAAACCGCTTGACGTAGCGCAACACTCGTTTATCTGCTATTCGTGGCCGAGAAATTTAATCATCCAATCGTGATCACATTATCAAAAACCCTTTGATATCTGCGT
>ADZZ01000769.1 GCA_000179315.1 delta proteobacterium NaphS2 | reverse complement strand
GTGTGATGTCCTTTCTAAGAGTCTGTCCGTTAATAACTTGAACATTTAGGGCGAATAGAATAGTTCCATTCGCCATGAAAATCGGCTTTAAACAAATTGACGTTCTCAAGTTCGGTGTCAGTTACTTTGATCCCCTTTGGATAACTGTTGGAGTCAATCTCAGCCTGAATCTTAAGGCCTTGTCGAGTGGTTGTGTTGGCTATCAGATTCACAATTACCTCGTGACTCGTCAACGGCTTGCCACGCCAATTCATGCTGATATGACTGAACATTCGATGTTCAATTTTATTCCATTTGCTTGTGCCAGGAGGGAGATGGCACACGGAGATTTCAAGACCTTGGTCATCTGCAAACCGTTGAAGTTCAATTTTCCAAAGCCGAATTCGATATCCGTTACTACCGCCTCCATCCGCCGTTATGAGAAGTTGTTTTGCTTCCGGATAAGTTTGCTGGCCCATTCTTTTCCACCAACGACGGATACTCTCGACAGCAAAGGATGATGTGTCATGATCAATGCCAACGCTGACCCAGCCAACATTTGCTGTCTGATCATATACACCATATGGGTTAACCTTGCCCAAATTTTTGTCAGCAAAATCGTGTACTCGGACAGAATCCGGTTGTCCTTTTGGTTGCCATTCCCGGCCTGCGTTTTTAAAATCTCCAACAAGCTCCTTTTTCTTGGTGTCAACAGAAATAACCGGTTGGTTATTCTCCTGAAATACTTTTACCTGGTTGTAAATATAGCGAAACTGGGCATCGCGGTCCGGATGACGGGAACCTTCACGAACCTTGCGGTTCGCTTGGAGACTGTAACCCAAATCGGCCAACAGTTCCGATACCTTTTGCCGACCGATTTTGTGCCCCATAACCTGCAAAGCTCTCGACAGCTGCCTCGTGCTTTTGCATGTCCAGCGCAGTGGCGGATTC
>ADZZ01000770.1 GCA_000179315.1 delta proteobacterium NaphS2 | reverse complement strand
TGTCTTTGGATCCTCCTTCCAGCTTTAAAAAAGCGGAGGGAATAACCAATTTTGCTTGCGTTTTACCGGAGGCTTCGATGTCGTTCAGGGGTATACCGGTGGTATAAAGGGTTTGCAGGCCGGCTAAAATGGTCCTGGGACCCCTAAGCGAAACGCCGGCAGGTTTGATGGTTGCGCGAACAAGAATCAAATCCGACGGCAGTTTTCCCACCCATTCGGCTTGTATGGGAAGGGTTTTTTGGGTCCGTGTATCCAGATTCACATCCACGACCATGGGCCGAACCTCCTTTAAGGAAAGTCCGGGAGGAATCGACAGGTTATCATTGGTAATCGCAAAAGTGTTGGTCCCTTCAACGGCCTTTCCCAGATCCATCTTCACCCGTATCTGTTCGGGACGAATGGATTTCAAAAGCGCTCTGGATCCCCGCAAAAAAAGTCGAACCGACGTTGCGGATGTGTTCAACAGTTCCATTTCGGATTTCTGGTTGGCATATTCCACGGGAATGTCAAAAGTTTTGATGGCGTCGAGCCCTCTGCTGATGCTGAACCACACAATGGAAACGATCAGAAGCGCTACCAGTGCCGCAATCCTCAGTTCAATCTTCCTGCTTTTCAATAACTGATCCTGGTCCTCCTGAATTCCCAGATGTCTCTTGACGACGTCCACCAACTGGCTTTCCCTGTCTATCCGGAACACATCAAAACCACGGGTGACGGTAACGGCGCCCCGTTCCTCGGAAACAACCACCGCCATGGCATCGGTAATCTCCGACAATCCTGCCGCGGCCCTGTGACGGGTCCCGTAAAAACCGGGCAGGTCCTTTCGATTGGAAAGCGGAAGAATCACACCGACTTCAACGATCCGGTCCTCCTTAATAATGGCTGCCCCGTCATGGACAGGATTGTTTGGCCAGAATACGCTTTCGATCATTTCCCTGGAAACCCTGCCGTCCCACGGAACGCCTTGCTGCACATATTCCTCCAGATCCTCCTTGCCGGGCAGGACGATCAAGGCCCCGATACGTCTTTTGGCCAGTTCAAAGACACTTTCAGCAATGATCTGTACGGGGGTTTTCATTGGTTTCCGGGGCAGGCCCCAAAGAATTGCCCATATGTTGCGCGCTCGAAAAACGGATCTGATTTCGTTTCTGAAAACCACAATGACGATGAGCGCAGCGACAGCGATGATACCCTCCATCATCCAACTGGTCAAAATGAGGCCCAGGGAAACAGCCAGCCTTTGCATAATCCAAAGAAAAGCAATGCCTATGAGCACCCTGAAAGCATCCGTTCCCCTGAAAAGCGCATAAAGGCGGAATAGGATATAGCTGTTAAAAGCAATATCGATAAAATCCTGCCATCGAATGCTCGACATGAACGTCAGAATCTTTTGGAACAATTATCACTCCGTTACGCTAAATCGAAGAATTCTAAGGATGTTGCCATCTGCATCCACTATTTCCACTCGCCAGGGTCCCGCGTCCGTATTGCGAATGCCGGTCTGGCTGAAACTGGACCATTTGGGTGGTTTGAGGGTCAATTTCACTTTCTTGTCCGGCTGGTCCCGCTTAAACCAGTGATGATAGACGACCGTTTTTTCGGGAACCGGATCAAAGGCCGTAAAACATATGGCTTTTTCAAGCGCCACACTAAACACGATCGTCTCATCAAAAGGCGCCAAATCTTCAATGCGTTCGCACATGATCGCCTTTACGAGCGTCAGCCGGGCGGGAGTTTCAACGAGTGACGCCTCGTACGCTTCATCACCGTCAGCGCCTTTAGCATTTTCAGCAAAGCAAAAAATGATGCCTAGAAAGAGAAATAGGCACGTACGCCTGGTCAACATCCTTTTCATGGAAAGGGTTTCCTCGTCATATTGCGTATAATTTCATTATTATTTTTAATATGCAATTTA
>ADZZ01000771.1 GCA_000179315.1 delta proteobacterium NaphS2 | reverse complement strand
TGATGATGCTCGCATGAAAGCGGGAAGATCATCCGGGGTCTGCTGGTGATCAGGTTTCCGTCAACCACCACCTCTTCGTCCACCCAGGTGGCGCCCGCGTGCACCAGATCATCCTTGATGGCGAAAAAGGAGGTCACTGTGCGGCCTTCCAGTATTTCGGCGGAAGCCAGCATCCACCCGGCGTGGCAGACGGCGGCCACCACCTTGCCGGCTTCAAAAATGGATTTGACCAGCTGCACCATCTTGCTATGCCGCCGCATCATATCCGGGGCATACCCGCCCGGAATAATGACGCCGTCAAAATCAGCGGCATTCACCTGATCAATACCGGCATCCGGCTTTCCAACGGTTCCGGACTTCCCCTTGTACGTATCGGCACTGCCCGAACCTACCACAACCACTTCCGCACCGGCTTCCTTCAGACGGTAATAAGGATACCAGAATTCATGGTCATTGAACATCTCTTCAATCAAAATAATGATCTTCTTGCCTTCCAGTTCCATATCAATCCCTCCCTTTTTTTGGGGATTTTCACGACCCGCCGAAAAACTTCTTCCGGATGACCGGAGCTCTTCATTTAGAGACATCAGGAAAAGCTCCTTAATAAATGGCTTGAATCAACGTTTCTTTTTTGCCGCAAGGGCCTGTTTCAGCTTCTCACCCAGGGAACCCATCCCCTGGTTTTGATCTCTTCCGGGCACAAACCGTCGCCATTCGCCTTCGTCCTGCGCATCCCCCGGGCCCACGGAAATCTTCCGTTCTTCAACATTTACATTTTCAATCACCACCGGGATCGTATCCCCCGGCCTTGCTTTTTCAATGCGACCGGGGCTGGACGATTCCCGGATCCGGCTCTTGGGCAACAGTGCCGAAACACCCGGCTCCAGCGAAACGAAGATACCGAAGTTTTCGTGCTTTTCAACTGTGCCTTCAACCGGTTGGCCTTTTCCGTATTTTCCGGCAATCCCCGCCCAGGGATCCCCTTCCACGTCCCGCATGCTGAGGGAAATACGCTGCCGGGAAGAATCGATTTCCTTGATCAGAACCTGAATCAAATCGCCGGGAGAAACCACATCTTCGGCTTTCAGCACGCGCTTCCGGTAACTCATCTCGCTGATGTGAACCAGTCCCTCAATGCCCGGCTCAATTTCCACAAAAGCCCCGAACGGTGCACATCGGGATACTTTCCCTTCCACCACGTCGCCTTCCTTGAACCGATCCGTCACCGACAGCCAGGGATCATCGGCGGTCTGTTTAATGGAAAGGGATATCTTCATCTGTTTAGACTTTTCGTCCGGCGCAACACCCAAGACCTTCACCATTACGGTTTCCCCAACCTGAAGCACGTCGGAGGGTTTTTCTACACGGGACCACCCCAGCTCGGAAATGTGAACCATCCCCTCCACGCCGGGAGTGAGTTCAACAAAAGCGCCAAAGGGCATGAGCTTGGTAACCCGGCCCGTCAATTCACTTCCCACCACCAGATTTTCAAGGAAGCTCTTGCGCGCTTTTTGGACGGCCTTCTCCAAAAGTTTTCGTCTGGACAACACAATATTGCGGCCGCTTTCCTCAAAATCCGTGATAAGGAATTCAAAGGCTTCCCCCACGTAATCTTCCGGTTTCTCCACGTAATGAATATCCATCTGGCTGATGGGACAAAAGGCGCGCCTGTTCCCCAGCAAAACGTCAAAACCACCTTTGTTGAGGGATTTCACCTTTCCTTCAACGGGAATCGATTCTTCATAGGCATCCTGCAGAATCTCCAGGCCACCGCCGCCGGCAACGGACTTTGAAAGGCGGATTTCACCCCCTTTAACAGATACGGCGTAGAGTTCCAGCACATCCCCCACCTTGCAGTCGAGTTCACCTTCGTCATTGAGCAGCTCAGCCTTTTCCACCACGCCGTCAATCCTCGTTCCGGTGTCCACAAATACAGCGTCTCTGCCGATGGATATGATTTCCCCGCTGATTTTATCGCCTACCCGAACATCGTCACTGACGTTTTTGTCGTAGGCTTCAAAGAGATCGGCAAAGCTTTCTTCCGCCGAATCCGTGTTTTCCATTTCTTCGGGAATCTCTTCCCCGATTTCCTCGTTCATTCTTATGATCCTCATCAGAGTTTGACAGCGTTTTCAACAGAACCGGTTTCAAAACGCCTCAATCACTTTCCCCCTTTCCACAAATGCCGCCGTTGCCTCATAGGTATTGCGCAATGTGGAAATCGCCCCTTTCAGTTTTTCACTGACCGGATCTTCCGGTCCCAGTGATCTTTCTATCTTTTCGGACAGTTTCTCGCCATCCTCAAGGTATTGTGCCATTTCCAGTAACAACACTTTTCTTTTTTCATGCTTTTTTCGCTCTTCTTCAATCACCGGCAAGAGTCTGGCAATGGAATATTCCACAAGCGCATCCCTCGGTGTATCCAAATCTTTTGAAACCGTTTCAAGACAGTAAAGCGTTCGTCGGCTCAGGACAAAGGTTTTCTGAACCCGTTTCAGGCTCAAAAAGCGTTTGGTTTCAATTTCCTGCGCGACCAGCGCCAGAGATTCCACATCATCAATGAGATGATCGAACAGAGACTTCTGTTTAATCCCCATGTGCGCCGCCGCTATGCTGATCGCTTCTATGGCCCTGCCGCTCAATTTGAAGGTTGCCCTCACAGACTGTCGGCCTCGCAGTTCCGTCAAGGAGGGCGCAAAGGTGTTCTGCCCCAGGCTATCGTCCTTTTTTTTCGCCATCATCGATACCTCAACCCTTTCAAAGAATTACTAATTACCATAGAAGTATTTCGTAATCCAATACTTTCCTTTTTTTATATATTATCATCCGGAGGTGCACGCGGCGGGCAAGAATTGCGGAAGGGGCGCCCAGCATTGAGCCGCCCCCGTTGTAATAACAAATTTGAGGAAACACATCAGTTTACATGACATCCTTGTCGCTTTCTTCTATGGCACGATCGATTTCAGCCTGAAGCTGAGGCGGAAGCCCAGGAATGTCCACGCTTAAAAACCCCCGAACAATGGTGGAGGTGGCTTCTTCCTCATTAAGCCCCCGGCTCATGAGGTAGGAGATTTCCTCCTGAGCGATTTTTCCCACAGCCGCTTCATGGCTCATTTCCACGCCATCCGCGTGACCCTCCAGTTCCGGGATGGCATGAATCACACCGCCGTTTAAAAGGAGGCCCTTGCATTCCAAATGCGCCTTGATATCGGGGACTTCACCCACCAGATGTCCCCGTGCGATGATCTTCGCGCCGTTGCTGATGGTCCGGGCAACGATTTCGGCACGGTTTCCCTTCTCTTTTAAAATGATCCGTCCTCCCAGATCGTACTCGGATCCGGGGCTTCCCACCACAATACTGTAAAATCGCGCCACCGCATCCTTACCCACCAGATGGGTGGTGGGATACATCTGTATGCTGCGAACCGGTTTCATGGAAACATAGTTATTGACGAAAAGGCCCCCTTCCTCGACCCTCGCCACGGACCGGGGGCGCACCACCACTTCTTCGGCCCAGTTGTGAATCATGGTGAAGGTGATTTTGGCGTTTTTCTTCACGAAGAACTCCGATATGCCCACATGAAGACCCCGTTTGAGATGAGGCGATGTGGCACATCCGGATATGATGTGAAGTTCGGAATCCTCTTCGGCAACAATGATGTTATGCACATTCTGCTGCATACCGTCCTCGTGCATATAAAGACAGGCCTGAATGGGATAGACCGATTTACGCCCCGGCAGTGAACGAATTACGTAGCCGTCGTGAAGACCCAACTGAGCGGCCGCAGTGTATTTGTCAGTGCCCACGTCGGCCAGCTTCCAGTAGTAATCCCGAATCCAGTCATGCTCTTCCAGGGCCTTTTGTATGGAAAGCACTTCAATCCCCTCCTGGGAACTGTGGCAATGGACGGCGCGATGGTTCATCTGCAGGAAGGTGCCGCCCCTTTCCTTTTCCGTCACATCGAGGCCCGCCATGAGAAGCTGCGTCCTCTCTTCCTCCGGCAGGTTGACAAGATCTTCGTCCGCCATCTCCCTGTGCGGCAGCGGCGCCGGATCAAAGGCACTCAAATCCACATCCGGCCCGATGGCGCCTTCTTTGTCCATTGCTTCTTTGGCTTTTAACTGAAACTGTTCATCGATATACATCTTACGCACTCCTTATATCCGCTGTCGCCCACACAATTGAGAATATCCCTGGGATTGCTGACGCAACTGAGCTTCCCGTTGTAAAGCACCTGTCCTTTATCGGCCGGAAGGTAATCCAGAATGTAACCGGTATGGGTGATAATCAGACCCATTTTGGTTCTGTTGGCCTTGGCCTGCATCTTTGATCTGTCTCTGGAAGGTTGGGGATGCTTTTCAAGCAGCTCTGCAATGGTATTGCCCACCAAACTGATGTTTTCCATGTCAACGCCCGACTCAGGTTCGTCAAACAGCATCAAATCCGCTTTCTGCGCCATCAACTGCAGCAGCTCGGACCGTTTGATCTCACCTCCCGAGAAACCGGCATTCACATCCCGGTCCAGGAATTCCTCAAAATTGACGCGCTTTGCAAGCGTTTCACCATCGATCTCACCACCGGCGCACAAATTCACCATTTGACGCGTTTTAAGGCCATTAATGGTGGGCGGCCGCTGATAACTCATGCCGATTCCCATCCGTGCCCGTTCATCAATGGGAGCGTGGGTGATGTCTTTTCCCTTGAAAAAAATTTTCCCTGAAACCACCTCATACTGGGAATATCCCATAATGGTCATCAGCAGGGACGTCTTGCCCGAGCCGTTGGGACCAAAAAGAATGTGTGTTTCGCCTGGGCCGATTTCGAGATCGATATGTGTAAGAATCTCTTTTTCTCCCAGTCTGACCTGTAAGTCCTCTATCTTAAGCATGATAGATCTCCTTATAATATGCCTTCTCTTCAAATCCCGCCGCTGGAAATAAAATAAAACGGGGGGTATACGACAATTTCGGTACTTATAACAACTGTCTCTTTCTTTCGCAAGAAGACAGACGGCAAAAAGCACTGAAATTTCATCTATCATAAAGAACAACTTTTCGAAATAATAGCGCTTTTTCTGATTTTTAAGCCTGGATTCAAAGGGATTTCAACCACCATTTTCCCTTGACACCGGAACCGTTTCTCTATAGATCTTCAGCAATTCCCGACCGCGTCGCTACTGAGTCTATTTCTTAACATTTCTACAAAATAGATACCGCTGTCAAAGAGCCTTGCTGAGAATTAGCTGAAATTCCTCGTTTGGCCGGTCAATTTTTGATGAAACAAGGGGCAAAAAAAAGAC
This sequence comes from delta proteobacterium NaphS2, assembly GCA_000179315.1. Classification (GTDB taxonomy): domain Bacteria; phylum Desulfobacterota; class DSM-4660; order Desulfatiglandales; family Desulfatiglandaceae; genus NaphS2. Next base: position 6,447 of record ADZZ01000771.1, on the reverse strand, counting down.
CTAAAACCAATCCCATATGATTTACCGCACAGATGTCCCTTACCGGCAAATACCAATTTTTCTGGAATTGACGCTTTTTTTCATTGGTATAGTGCATCTTGCATTCAATCGTCATCATATAAAATTATCGGCGGTTGGAATTTCATCCCGTAAAAAAGGGCTTCGTAAAGCATCCTCATCGATTTGAACGCAAAATCTCTAAACAAGGATCGCATACGATCCCAAAGTTCTCGTTTGCTACCCATCTTATGCCATGTAGCTCGAAACAGGGGACAACAGAGCTGCTGTGTTTGGTCAACCAAAAAGGCCAACATCATGAGCATCACAAAAACTACACTCAGATTTTTCTTTCCGAGCCCATAGTTATGACCGAAATGATAGCCTTGATTCTTGAGGGTATTGAACGTCTCATTTTCTATTTTCCAGCGTGCACGACCGCCTCGCATAAGTTCATAAGAGTTTCCCTTTGTTATGGTAAAATCAGTAACCCAGCTGAAATGTTGCGTCTTTTCTGACGTGATTTCCCAGTATTCCAGGAAATTGATCAGCAAATCCTGATTTGATTCATTCAGGGGGAGGTGGTTAACGAGAAGGAAACGATGCGTTTTTTGCGGATTATCATTATCGACCAATTCAAATTGAACAGCTTCGCCATTTTCTTGTGCCTCTTCCACTTTTCTGAACAGGAAAGGATGATCCCCCTTCTTCACACCCAGAATGTAATGAAGATTGTATTTTTCCGCCTCCCTTATGTGTGGCGCATTCGAACTTAGGGCATCTTCGGTAATGATAACGGGCAGGTGTGGATGGTCCTTTCTAAGACTGTCGAAGAAACGTTTTGCGGCATTACGCTCACAATCGTTCTTGCTTTGGCCGTCTTGTTTGATTATGAACTCCGGGGCTAACGGAATGACCTCTTTGAGATCGGGATGAACAATTGCCGCCCCCAGCATCTGTTGGTAATAGGTGATTTCGCCGGTCTTTTTGTTTACTTTTTGCAGACAATTATCAGAGAAAATTTTCTTCGAGGAAAAGTAGCCTGTTCCGTCCAAAGATAACAGATAGCATCCCTGGAAGAAAGCCAGGCGCTCCAGAGCTTTGCCTCTTTGCAATTTACTAAAAATATTCTTATACGCAGGTCGAATTTCCACAGGGTCTACTTCATCCAGAATCGTTCGCATCTGCGAGTCACAAGGTATACTTTCTACATGATAAATGCTTTCTAAATTCTCAGCGGCTTGTCTTCGTTTGTCAAAAGCAAGCAGGGACGGATCTTTGAGAGAGAAAACGGCAAAGCCAGACATCAAGGCGTCTGCCATTGATATTTCCGGATTACCCTCACGGTAGTCCGATACTCCCAAAAAATCTTTATGCAGACCCTCGAACAGTGGATCAGCACTAAGATACTTTCGAGAAGCTAACCTTCCCTTTTTCTGTTGGCTTTGATGTTTCATGACATTTATGGGAGTGAATCATGAACCATCGTTCGCCAAATGTCCAGGTTTTCCTGAAATTTATTTGCAGTTTTGACGCTTTTTTTTGAAAAAGAACTCCATAATGCGCTTTTTCAAGAACTTTCAATGCCAAGGCTTTACGAAAAGCGAATTTCAAGTTACACTGATATTGGGCCTTTCAACAGCAACCGGGAATTGCTGATAGATCTTCTTTTGAGACGTTACGGCGTTGGGGAAGGAAACCTGTAACGTTGTTGAGCCCGCACTGGAACGAGGGTTTCATGGCTCGTTTATGCCAATGAGAATTTTTCCGCATGAATAAATATTACCGAGAACGATTTGAAGCACAGCGGCGCCTCACGAAAAAGCTGGCCAAGACGACTGAAGTCAACGAGATTCTGGAAACTCTGCGAGCGGAAATCCGAAACCTGGTCCCCGCGTCCATGGAAGCCTGCATCCTCATGCTCGATCCCGAAGCGCGGAAATACACCCGCCCCCTTCAATGCGCCCTTTACGACCGGCCCGTCAACTGCCTCTCCTGCAAGAAAGACCGCGCTACCATCCAAAAGGCCCTCTCCGCCCGAAAAGGGGTTGTCATCTCCAAAACCGATCCCATCGTGAGACCCGACGGCACCACCGTTGATACCGGCCCCGAGGCCGCCATGCCCGTATTTGTCAAGGATGATATTCTGGCGGTCATCAATGTGGTCTCACAGCCCGGCGCCCGATTTACCAAAAAAGACTTCTACCTCATGAAAGACCTTTCCGAAATAGCCGGCAACGCCATCATGGCTGCCAAGAACCACTGGGCCATCACTCAGGAGAAAATTGAAATCACTCAGAAACTGGCCCATCTATCCCCCTTTGTGCCGCAATCGGTAAGACGCATCGTGGAAACCAATCCCGAACTGCTCAACCAGGAGAAGGAAAGCCGGGAGGTTTCCGTCCTTTTTTTGGATCTTGAAGGATACACGCGACTGAGTGCCAATAAAAGCGCGGTGGAAGTCAACGACATGGTGGAAGAGATGTTTTCTAATTTCGTGGATCCCATCCATCGCTCGGGGGGCGATATCAATGAAACCGCGGGAGACGGTTTGATGATCATCTTCAAGGACGGGGATGCCGGCGCCAACGCCGTCAATGCGGTGAAGGCCGCCTTTGACATTCATGAGCGCAACCGCCAGCTCAACCGGAAAATAGGTGACCATTTCGAAGCGGTCAACGTCAACATCGGCATCAACTCAGGCGTGGCCCTTCTGGGGATGACGGTTTTCAAGGGGACTTTGGAAACCCGCATGACCTATACGGCAACAGGTCCGGTGACAAACCTGGCGGCCCGACTGGCGGACTACGCCCAAGGAGGTGATATCCTCATCGGAGAGGAGACCCGCAAAATGATTGATGCGCTTTGGCCCGTCTATGACCTAGGGATCGTATCCCTGAAGGGTATCAATGAACCCCAGCAGGTATACTCCCTATTGCGAAACCCGATAGAGGTTGTGCAAAAGAGGGACCAAACCTAGACTTTCCAACCGTCGCCGGCGGATCGCGCTCAACGACCGAATCCAACAAAACGGTATTGTTGCATCGGAACATCTGCTCCAAGAAATTGCATCAGTTTGGTCCGGGAGGTGTCTACCATTTCCACGGATCGCACTTCCAAAATAATTTTTTGAATTCTTGAAAGATCGAGCATCGTTAAAATCCGGCGCCAATCCAACGTACCATGTTCCAGTCCCTCATGTTCATCCCGCCTGCCCGAATTATTACTGGCATGAACATAAACCACCCGGTCCCTTACGGTGTCAACAAATGTATCGATCTCACAACCGAGTCTATTATTCCCGTAGCCGTTGTTGAGATGTCCCAGATCCAGAACATATCCGAGTTCCGGAAAACTTTCGAGAACGTCATAGGCATACCTGGCAACCAACGTGCTGTTGGATTCGAAGAGCATTTCCACACCCGAATCGACGGCGTAGGAAATCACCTGTTTCAGGTGTTTTTTCTCTTCGATAGACATAAAACCGTCGTTAAGATGAAATACCAATTGACGTGATCCCAGAAAACGGCACACGTCTACCTCGGCCGTCAATGTGGCGAGATTGGCGCTTGTAAAAGATTCCGTTTGCTGGAAAATCCCGGCAGTTCCGGAGTGAAGGCTGATGTCGAATCCTTCGAGGTACCGTTTGACCTTTTCCAGAAAGAAGCGATTGAAATGCAATTTGGAGTTCTGGCGATTGATTTCAACGGCATCAAAGCCCAATTCCCCGATGTATTTATACCATTTTGCGCGGCGAATCACCTGGGTGGTAATTCCGATAACGGGCGTCATAAGCATACCGATTCTCTTCTTTCGGCCCTGCCGCCGTGTCCGCGCCCTATTAATAAGGTCTATTTTCCGAAGGGACATTTCGGATAGGTGCATTGTTTACAGTTGAGGCAGAAACCGCCGTCCCCCATTTGCGCCAGATCCCGACGTGTGATGGATAAGCCGGCCAAAAGGCGCGGCAGGAGAAGATCGAGACTGGTGGTCTTAAAATACAGGGCACAGGCGGGTACGCCAAAGACTCGCACCGACCCGATGCGGGCAATGACGGTCATGGCTCCGGGCAGAACCGGCACACCGTAGAGCATATCCTGCACCCCGGCATCGATGAGGGCCTGACGGGTTACATCATCCGGATCCACGGAGAGCCCCGCCGTGGTGATAATCAGATCGGCGCCGGCGTTGAGCAACCGTTGAATGCCTTCTTGAATGGCATGTTTCTCGTCAGGAGCGATCATGGCATCCACCACGCGGCTACCCAGTTTTTCAACTTTATTCCGAATGATGGGAATGAATTTATCGTCCACCAGCCCCCTGAAAATTTCGGTTCCCGTCACCAAAACGCCCACCTTTGCCGATCGTAACCGGTGAACAGTGAACAGGGGGCCTTCTTCCAGCACCCGCATGGCCTTCTCAAAATCCCGGCGGGCGAGATACAGAGGAATCGCCCGAGTCCCGGCAAACCGGAGTCCGCTGTCAAGCACCGAAGCATTCTGGCGGGCGGCACACATAACCCCGGGCACCATGTTGAACATCTCCAGGCGCTCCTTATCAATGATCAAAAGGCCTTTTCGTTCCGCCATGAAATCGGCCTTTCCCTCACTGGGCTTCTCAGTGTAAGTCACACCCTCACCGGCCATAGCGGCAGCAAATGCCAGAGCGGCCTCATCCTCATGAATCCAGGCCCTGTCCGGTTCGGTATCTTCAACGGTATATATTCTCCCACGTCCCATCTGCTGCAGCCGACACACATCTCCGGCCTTTATTTCCTGACCCCGGCGGAAGGCCGGTCCCTTTTCCCGACCAGGGATGATACGGGTCATATCATTTAGAGCGTGCCGGCCCACGGCGCTCTCAGTTGGAATGGCCTTTAACTCCGGTTGCACAGGATATGTTTCGGACGAGGCAGAATCCACGGCCACATAGGGTGCATCTCCCTGACATCCCCGGCAAATGGCGCCGTCACTCAAGGGGTAGGCTTCGCCGCACAATACGCATACCCTGAACCCGTTACGGCGTTTCACTTCGATAAAACGGTGATCCATCTGCACGGTCTGCAAGCTGCAAACGCCGGCCCCCGCCTCCTTGATCTCACTCATGAGCCGGTCAAAATCCTGCTCCTTTTTTTCCTTCAATTTGAAGTACCAACTATTCAACTCCGGCCAGGCATTGATTTTTGTGGCATCCACATAAACCCGAATCCCTTTGCCGCCGAATTTCTCATAAAGAGTCACCGCGTACCGGCCCATGTTGATCACTTTGAGCCAGCCGTTACCGATGGTGCAGGGGGTCAACAGCTGGACTGCGTCGGGCAGGCAGGCCCGGGTTTCTGAGAGGGCGTCAAAGAATTCTCCCTCCGGCAGGTTTTTGAGCGCCAGGTCGACCATAAATCCGCCCATCACGAGGCCGGGGGCGATATGACCGTGAAACTGTCTGACCTGCTCAAGATATTCGTCATAGCTGTAGGGACCGATTGTCATATGAAAACCTCCAGGAATTCGTCGCTTCCAATGAAACAAGGCATCATCCTGTTCATTTTTTCTTTGCTTTTTTGATCATTCTTTTTTCTTCGGGGATCGGATCGGGAACGGGCTCGCGGGAAATTTGGGTGACGGCGCCGAACTTGGGCGGGCAGGCCTCAAAACAGGTGCCGCACTTGATGCATTTTTCCTGGTCGATCACATGGATCAGATTTTTCCCGCCCACAATGGCGTCCACCGGACAGCTTCTGGCGCAAATCATACATGCTTTGCACTTCTCCGGATCAATATAGTACGAAACCACCTCCTCCAGCAAGCTTTGAATTTCCTGGGCGGTAAAAAAGGTCTCATATTCCGTTTCATTTTCAAGATGCGACGCCAGTTTCTCCCTTTTCACAATTTTGATGTAGGGGATCAGTTTGGCGACTTCTTCCAGTTTGGGCTTTACCGCATCTTTACCCATTGTCTCGCCTTCTCCTTCGCCCAAGGGACCCAGCTGATTTATGTTGCCGCTGAACTCACTCATGATTTGCGCAAATGGAATGCCGTCCCCGGCCGACATGAACTCGATCCGGAGCCTGTCAGGATTAAGCCCCATGTACTCCAGAATCCTTTTGCACAAGAGCACCACGTTCAATGCATGGTAATTCCCATGGGTCACATAATTGCACTCCCCCAGGTGACAACCGCCGATAAACACACCGTCGGCGCCGTTCAAAAAAGCCCTGAGCACAAACGCAAGGTCGACCCTGCCCGAACACATGACACGGATCAGCCTCATTTCAGTTGCATATTGTAGTCTGGAAACTCCAGCCATATCCGCGGCGCCGTATGCTCACCAATGGCACACAAAGCCTAATATGTTGGGTTTAAAAGCACTCATTCATTCTCACCTCAAGACCTTTCCTTAATGCGCTAAGCACCCACAGCCGCGTCAATCTGGCTCAGGATTTCTTCATCGTTA
>ADZZ01000772.1 GCA_000179315.1 delta proteobacterium NaphS2 | reverse complement strand
CACCGATATAAAGGGAGAATGGCAAACGGGGCAGGGGAAGTCGGATGGCGTCGTAGTACCTGAGAAGGCGGGTAACTCCGCTGGAGGAAAGGACGTCACATGAGTAACAGTGTTGCGAGGACACATCATCTATGCTCAGAAATAGAGAAATGGTGGAAACGAAATTACAACGCATAGCGGAGAAGGCCCGCAAAGAAGATGAATGCCGATTCACCAGTCTGTTTCATCTGATGAACGAGGAGATGCTGCGGGAATGTTTCCAGGAGCTGCGCAAAGACGCAGCATCTGGCATTGATAAGGTTACCAAGAAGGAATATGGGGAAAAACTTGGCGAGAACCTAAACGCTCTGGTCGGAAAATTGCATCGGATGGCGTATATTCCATTGCCGGTGCGCAGGGTGTACATTCCTAAACCGGGGAGTAGCAAGAAACGACCGCTGGGCATACCAGCCCTTGAAGATAAGCTGGTACAGGCGGGATTGACACGGGTGCTTTCGGCGATCTACGAGCAGGATTTCATTGACGATTCGTATGGATTTCGGCCCGGTCGCGGGTGTCATGACGCGTTGAGGGCACTCAGCAAAGAGGTTGAGGGATGCCGGGTTCACTATACCCTGATGGCCACCCAAAATCCCCCACTTGTGGCCACCTCAAAATCCCCCACCCAGCCAGTCTGATTTTCCAGTAGAGATTGCTGAAAAAGGCGACAGAACGTAACTACTCCCATTTGTGAAATCCACGAATGGGGGAAGGAAGGATGAACGTTTTGAAGCCGAATTTGAAAGCAACAGTCATAACATTACTGGAAAAGGGACTCAGTCAACGCGAGATCAACCGGAAGACCGGGATCAACCGAAAAACCATCCGGAGATATGCTCAGCTGCATCATCGGGCAATTTTTGAAGAAACTGAGTCTTCAATCTACCCCACTTTAGAAGGGGTGGACACCGGGTCTTCGGTTCTTCCTGTTCAAAATCCCCCACCCCGGCCACCGGCTTTGGAGAACCCTCCGAAGAATGGTTCGGCCTGCGAACCGCATCGAAAGTGGATTGAAGAACAACTGAGGCTGGGTCGAAACGCCATGGCCATCTACCAGGACCTGGTGGAACTGTTCGCATTCACGCATCAATACAACAGCGTAAAGCGGTTCGTTCGAAGACTCAAAAAAAAGGACCCGCGTCAGTTTGACCGACTTGAATTTCTTCCCGGAGAAGAGGCCCAGGTTGACTATGGAACAGGAGCGCCGACGCTTCATGACAGCGGAAAACATCGCCGGCCTCGCTTGTTTGTCATGGTGTTGAAATATTCCGGGCGGGCCTTCCGGAAAGTGGTGTGGAAATCGAGCAAGGAAACATGGTGCAGGCTGCATGAGGAAGC
>ADZZ01000773.1 GCA_000179315.1 delta proteobacterium NaphS2 | reverse complement strand
TGCGGAAAACAGTCTATATCCACATTCCTGTGGCCACAGGAACTGTCCCCATTGCCAGAACCATGAAAACCGGCAGTGGATCGAGAATCAGTGAGCAAGCGCTTACCGGCTCAATACTATCTGATCACCTTCACCCTCCCCAAACAGCTCAGGGATCTTGCCTGGAAAAATCAGGCAACAATCTATTCCCTCATGTTTGCCTGCGTCCAGGATCTCCTGAAAACATTTACCCAAGAAGACAAAAAACTCGGTGGAGCAGCCGGCTTTACCACCATACTCCATACCCATTCAAGAGCACTCGACTATCATCCYCACATTCATGTTGTCATGCCGGGGGCAAGCATCAATACAAAAACAGCATTATGGCGGGTCAAATCTTCCGGGTATCTTTTCAGCCACAAGGCTCTGGCGCAAGTCTTCAGAGCAAAGATCCTCCAGGCCATTGTTGACCACGGGCTGAGCGTGCCAGAAGATTGCCCGAAACAGTGGGTCGTTGACTGCAAAGACGTCGGCAACGGCGACAAGGCAATCATTTATCTTGGCAGATATCTCTACCGGGGCGTCATCCGGGAACAGGATATTCTGCAATGCGAAAACGGCATGGTCACCTTCAGGTATCTCCATGCCAAAACCGGGCAATACAGAAGCAGGACCGTCACCGGGGAATATTTCCTCTATCTGCTCATGCTCCATGTGCTGCCCAAGGGCTTTCGAAGGGCCAGGTGTTACGGTTTTCTCCATCCATGCAGCAAAAAGCTCATCTGTTTTTTGCAGATGGTGCTCCGGGTTAATCCGCTCAATATGTTTGCCAAGAAATTGAAAGAACGGCCAACAATTACCTGCCCGGTATGCGGAGCGGCCATGAAAATTGTCCTGACAAAAATAGCAAAACCGCCGGCGAAGCAGGTCCACCTGCCTTACATGAGCGAACACGGAGAAATCGTTA
>ADZZ01000774.1 GCA_000179315.1 delta proteobacterium NaphS2 | reverse complement strand
TCATGTTATACCTCATGGGACTAAACCTATCCAACAGGCAAATCGCCGCGGAGCTGGACCTTAATCCGGATGTCGCCCATAGGATGACTATTTTGCTTCGGAGCGAAATCGCTGCAAGGAAGCCGGGATGTAAAGTCAGTGGGGTAGTAGAGTGCGACGAAGTATACGTAATTGCAGGGCATAAAGGGCATCCGGAAAAAGTTCGTCAGAAAGGGCGAGCACCACGGTGCAGAGCGCTCAAGGGTGCTCCGGGCCGAGGAACTCTTGAAAAAGAAAAACCTCCTGTCCTCGGAATCATTGAACGTTCCGGGGATGTCGCCATTTTTATGCTTCCAGACGTTAAACAAAAAACCATCGAACCGATTTTGCGGTCTGTTATAACACCAGGAACCTTGGTGAATACAGATGAGTACAGCATTTACAATCATCTCACTGACTGGGGCTATACCCATAAGACTGTTTGTCATGGTAAGGGAGAATATGCCAGAGATGAAGACGGCGATGGCTTCTGTGAAGTTCATGTCAATACAATTGAGGGCTTTTGGTCGCTTCTACGATCTTGGCTGCGACCACATCGCGGCGTGTCTCAAGAAAACTTACCACTTTATCTGAGTTTTTTTGAGTTTGTCCATAACGTACGCCGGAGAGGAAAAGCATTGCTGCCGTCATTGATCAATGTCCTTTTTGCAGCCCACGCATGAGCACGCGGAAACGTCGTATGAGCCAAAGTCATTTTCGCTGGGAATTTCTTCAGATTTGGTATAAATAAGATGGCTTTCTGTCCACTTAAATATGCAGATAGCCATGACCACAAAATCGTCTACAAATCCGGAGATTGGAATCCTTGAACTCATCGACCCCGCTAAGTGCTACGAATTCTTCAGAGAAAAGAAGTGGCCATGTGGTATTTGTTGTCCAAAATGTACCTCAAACCGGGTCAAAAAGAACGGTCACAAACGTAATGCTCCGCTTTGTCGGAACTATAAATGCAATAACTGCGGTTGCCGTTTCAACGATTTTACGGGTACCATTCTGGCAAGAAAACACCATCCCATCAGAGTATGGATCGTCATGTTATACCTCATGGGACTAAACCTATCCAACAGGCAAATCGCCGCGGAGCTGGACCTTAATCCGGATGTCGCCCACAGGATGACTATTTTGCTTCGGAGCGAAATCGCTGCAAGGAAGCCGGGATGTAAAGTCAGTGGGGTAGTAGAGTGCGACGAAGTATACGTAATTGCAGGGCATAAAGGGCATCCGGAAAAAGTTCGTCAGAAAGGGCGAGCACCACGGTGCAGAGCGCTCAAGGGTGCTCCGGGCCGAGGAACTCTTGAAAAAGAAAAACCTCCTGTCCTCGGAATCATTGAACGTTCCGGGGATGTCGCCATTTTTATGCTTCCAGACGTTAAACAAAAAACCATCGAACCGATTTTGCGGTCTGTTATAACACCAGGAACCTTGGTGAATACAGATGAGTACAGCATTTACAATCATCTCACTGACTGGGGCTATACCCATAAGACTGTTTGTCATGGTAAGGGAGAATATGCCAGAGATGAAGACGGCGATGGCTTCTGTGAAGTTCATGTCAATACAATTGAGGGCTTTTGGTCGCTTCTACGATCTTGGCTGCGACCACATCGCGGCGTGTCTCAAGAAAACTTACCACTTTATCTGAGTTTTTTTGAGTTTGTCCATAACGTACACCGGAGAGGAAAAGCATTGCTGCCGTCATTGATCAATGTCCTTTTTGCAGCCCACGCATGAGCACGCGGAAACGTCGTATGAGCCATGACTTTTTCAATCAAATTATTTACAGCACGGGAAATCGTCGTATGAGCCAAGATTTTTTGGGAGTATCGGACTACCGTGAGGGTAATCCGGAAATATCAATGGCAGACGCCTTGATGTCTGGCTTTGCCGTTTTCTCTCTCAAAGATCCGTCCCTGCTTGCTTTTGACAAACGAAGACAAGCCGCTGAGAATTTAGAAAGCATTTATCATGTAGAAAGTATACCTTGTGACTCGCAGATGCGAACGATTCTGGATGAAGTAGACCCTGTGGAAATTCGACCTGCGTATAAGAATATTTTTAGTAAATTGCAAAGAGGCAAAGCTCTGGAGCGCCTGGCTTTCTTCCAGGGATGCTATCTATTATTTTTGGACGGAACAGGCTACTTTTCCTCGAAGAAAATTTTCTCTGATAATTGTCTGCAAAAAGTAAACAAAAAGACCGGCGAAATCACCTATTACCAACAGATGCTGAGGGCGGCAATTGTTCATCCCGATCTCAAAGAGGTCATTCCGTTAGCCCCGGAGTTCATAATCAAACAAGACGGCCAAAGCAAGAACGATTGTGAGCGTAATGCCGCAAAACGTTTCTTCGGCAGTCTTAGAAAGGACCATCCACACCTGCCCGTTATCATTACCGAAGATGCCCTAAGTTCGAATGCGCCACACATAAGGGAGGCGGAAAAATACAATCTTCATTACATTCTGGGTGTGAAGAAGGGGGATCATCCTTTCCTGTTCAGAAAAGTGGAAGAGGCACAAGAAAATGGCGAAGCTGTTCAATTTGAATTGGTCGATAATGATAATCCGCAAAAAACGCATCGTTTCCTTTTCGTTAACCTCCTCCCCCTGAATGAATCAAATCAGGATTTGCTGATCAATTTCCTGGAATACTGGGAAATCACGTCAGAAAAGACGCAACATTTCAGCTGGGTTACTGATTTTACCATAACAAAGGGAAACTCTTATGAACTTATGCGAGGCGGTCGTGCACGCTGGAAAATAGAAAATGAGACGTTCAATACCCTCAAGAATCAAGGCTATCATTTCGGTCATAACTATGGGCTCGGAAAGAAAAATCTGAGTGTAGTTTTTGTGATGCTCATGATGTTGGCCTTTTTGGTTGACCAAACACAGCAGCTCTGTTGTCCCCTGTTTCGAGCTACATGGCATAAGATGGGTAGCAAACGAGAACTTTGGGATCGTATGCGATCCTTGTTTAGAGATTTTGCGTTCAAATCGATGAGGATGCTTTACGAAGCCCTTTTTTACGGGATGAAATTCCAACCGCCGATCATTTTATATGATGACGATTGAATGTAAGATGTACTATCCGAATGAAAAAAGACGTCAATTCCATGAAAATTGGTATTTGCCGGTAAGGGACATCTGTGCGGTAAATCATATGGGATTGGTTTTAGGTCTTGTTTTTGCCCCTCGTTTCATCAAAAATTGACCGGTCAAACGAGGAATTTCAGCTGATTTTCAACAAGGCTCTTTGACAGCGGCATCTATTTTGTAGAAATGTTAAGATATAGACTCAGTAGCGACGCGGTCGGGAATTGCTGCACGTTCGAGCAGCTTTGCACCAAATGAAGAAAATCCTGCTACGTTAAAGCCGGCACAGGCATAGGAAACCCATTCTAGACCTTCCTGTATTCCTCCAAGATCCCATCCCAAAACCATCCTAAGCCCTGGAAGACTGCTTTCAAGGAGAAATCTTCTGCCGTCTACGTGCACGAGGCATAGCCCTTTCCTGAAAAGTAGGTCACATTCCGCTACCTCCTTTGCCTCAGGTATCCTGGAGCGGGACTTGATTGGCGAATATAGAATGGTCAAGACAGAAAGAAAATCCCAAAACCCTTTCACTGTCGACATCCATTTGCCCTTGGGGAACCTGTTGCCTCCGTTATTCAGAATCTCCTCGAAGTAGTGTAAGCCTTCCGAAAATTCTCCTCGATTCAGGTGAGCCTGAGCCAGGTTCTTCTTAAGAGATATGATTTTTTCAGGATCCGCCTTTTTTCCGTGTTGTTCCACATAGAGTTTTACGGACTCCCTGAAATAGTGTAAGGCCTCACTGGAAGCTGATGACCGCAGGGCTTCTTCGCCAGCTTTGACCATATACTCCTCTGCCTTTTCAAGTGCATCTCCGCTGCCGTAGTGATAGGCCAACATACCGTAGAATTCGTGCAAGCGTCCTTGGAAGATATTTTCGATGGATTGGGCAACTTTCAGGTGAAGCGCTTTCCGTTTTTGCAGCAATGTGGATTCATAGGCGGCTTCCTGGGCCAGGGCATGTTTGAATAGATACTCCAGCTCCTGCATGCGCACGCGATCCCTGATCAGTTGGATATCTTTGAGATAGGCAAGCCTCTCGTCCACATCATCTATGGAAACGGCAACGTCCTTCAGGATTCGGTCGAAGAAGCTTCGGCCGATGACCGAGGCGACCTTGACCAGTTCCCTTGTTTTCTCTTCCAGGCGATCTATCCTCGCCATCAGGACGTCGTTGATGGTGGGCGGAATTACAACGTTGTGGATTCTCCTGGTGACCTCAAACCCGCTTTCTCCCTGAACCACGGCTCCCTCATCGATGAGAGAACGGATGACCTCCTCAATAAAAAAAGGGTTTCCGCCGGCTCGATCCACAATCTGATCGTTGAGGCTGTGGGGTAATCCTTCTATATGCAGCATATTTTCGATCAGTTTTTCGCTGGCCGCCTTTTCAAGGGGCCGGATCTCCACCTCCGTATAGCAGCCGGGATGTTTTTGACCAATTGTGGCTACTTCGTTATTCCCGCTCTCCAGATATGTTGTCAGCCACAATAAATAGCAAAGAACCGGCTCAAAATATCTGATTATTCCACCGGTGGTTTATTGGAACCGGTATTGTAAAGTGAGACTACCCCTTCTCGGCAAGTGCAAGTTTTTCAGCCTTTTGTCGGAAGGATTGAACGGATTCCTTCCCAAACCCTCCAGCCTTTTCGGCAAATGCAACTGCTTTTCGATAGTACTCAGCAGCGTCCCGGTTTTTTCCCTGAGCTTCATAGAGTTCAGCATAACGATGAAGGCCATCGATCTCCTCAGGATATTGTCGCAAGAGCTTTCGGCACACCGCCTCGGCTTCATCAAACTTCTTGTCTTGAATCAAGTCCGGCACCTGATTTGATAAATTGTCCAAATCCGTATAAATAAAGGTCCCTCCAATAGGTAATTTGGAGGCGTTGAGACAACATTTTTTATATTTTTTGCCGCTGCCGCATGGGCAGGGCTCATTACGTCCGATTTTTTTCATATGCAGCTTCGATACCCTATAGATTTAACCATAGAAGAATACAATGAGCAAAAGGCCTGGGAACATGCGGAGCTTGATCATTGTCCCTTTCATCCCGAGGGAGGATGCGACCTGGCCAGGCATGGCACCTATCCCAGGAAATTTCCAGAATACTGTCTGGTACCTCGATGGTACTGCCCGAGTGCGCACAAGACCATCAGCCTGCTGCCTGATTTTCTTGCATCTCGCTTTCCGGGAACTTTAGACGAAATCGAGCAGGCCGTCAATACAGCCGGATCATGCAAAAGCCAGGAAGAAGCGGCTTTTGTTTTGAGACCGGAGATATCTCTTCCATCAGGGCTTCGCTGGCTGAGGCGGAGGATCCAATATGTAAAGGAGGCACTGACAATTCTGGCCGGACTTCTTGTGACCGAATGTGCTCCGGATCTTGAATCATTCCGCAATAAATTCCGCACAAACAGGGTGCTGATCAAATTGCGTGAAATGGGTCGGGAATATCTGCCATCCATGCCGCCTATTGTCGGATTCGGCCCCCGTTCCGGCAAGCGGTATTGCCACCTTGGGTTTTCCAACAATTGATGGGGACTGTTTATGCCCGTTTGATGGGGTAAAAGGCTTCCGTTCGCCAATTTTTTTATAAGAATGGAGGTTTTAGATGGCAGAAAACGAACTACAAGAGCAGGTGGCGCTATTTCGCTACGGGATTATCGCGGATTTTGTTCATTTGCCGCCCGGATCAAGAGGGCTTTACGCTCAGATCAGGAAGAAAGCAGGGCAGGAATATGTTATTCCCGGCTCCAGACGCACCCGTGTGGCTGAAGAGACGATCCGTTCATGGTTGAAAAAATACCGCAAGGGCGGTTTTGACGCCCTACTGCCCAAAGAGCGCACGGACAAGGGGGAAACGAGAAAGCTGCCCCTTGAGATTTCGGATTTACTTCTTGAGGCCAAAGAAAAAGAACCGGAACTAACCGTTCCGCTGTTAATCAAGAAAGTCAGAGCATCCGGCAACATTCCCGATGATGTTCGGATGCCCAGATCCACCGTGTATAAACTGCTGGCACGCCACGGGTTAACCCGAAAGATTACATCACCTGATAGAGACCATCGTCGCTTCGCCTACCTCAATGCCGGGGATTTGTTCATGAGTGATGTCATGTACGGTCCGGCGGTCAGGAAAAATGACGGCAGGAAACGAAAAACCTATCTCATCGCTTTTATTGATGATGCGACCCGGGTGATCCCCTATGCCGCTTTTGCCCATTCGGAAAATACCGCTGCCTTCATGGAGGTGTTGAAACAAGCCGTTTTAAGGCGAGGTATCCCCATGCGGCTTTTTGTGGATAACGGATCAGCTTTCCGGTCACAGCATTTATCCCTGGTCTGCGCAAAACTCGGCATAACCCTGATTCACGCCAGACCCTACCATGCAGCGGCCAAGGGAAAAATCGAGAGATGGTTCAGAACGGTACGATTGCAGTTTCTCCCGATGCTTTCGGAAAAACATATGTTGAATCTGAAAGCGATCAACAGAGCACTTTGGACCTATATCGAAACAGAGTACCACCGTTCGCCCCATCGGAGTCTCTGCGAAACGCCCCTTGATCGCTGGGCCAGAGTGGGTGAGAAGGTCCGATATCCCGAACCGGGCGATGACCTGGACGACCTTTTCCTTTTTGAATCAAAACGCAAAGTGCAGAAAGACCGTACCGTAAGTCTGAACGGTATGGCCTATGAAATTGACGCTTCCCTGGTGGGAGAGACCGTAACACTCCGCTACAACCCTTCCGAGCAGGGCAAAGAGATAAAGGTCTGTCACAACGGCCGTTTCGTCCAAAAGGCGAAACTGGTGGACACCTACGCCAATTGCTTTGTGAAACGTGATCGCCCGTCTAAAACCATTGAAGCACTTGATCCTGAAAAGGCCGTCGATCATAAGCGGGAAAGCAGACCCAAACAACCTGTTAACTTCAGCAGGATCTCCGAAGCCGAAAAGGGGGATGGCTATGTATAAAAAGGTCTATGGGCTGACCCACTACCCTTTTGAAAAAGATCTGGAACCGGACAAACTGTTTGGTTCAAAAGCTGCTGATGAGCTTGAAGCCCGGCTCCATTATCTGTTGAAGCTGCGCGGTATCGGGCTTGTCACCGGAGAAGTGGGCAGCGGGAAAACCAGTATCTGCCGAAAGATGGCCGCTTCTCTGAATACGGGTCTGTACCGGGTGTTTTACGTTCCTCTGACCACCGGCAATGTAACGGATATCTACAAATCCATTGCCTGGGAAATGGGGCTAACCACGGAACGGAGCCTGGCAGCCCTTTATCGTTCCATCCATATGGAGGTCAACCGACTCTGTCTGGAATCCAAAATCAGGCCAGTGCTGATTATTGATGAAGCGCAATACTTGAG
Source organism: delta proteobacterium NaphS2 (assembly GCA_000179315.1). Taxonomy (GTDB): domain Bacteria; phylum Desulfobacterota; class DSM-4660; order Desulfatiglandales; family Desulfatiglandaceae; genus NaphS2. Next base: position 17,415 of record ADZZ01000774.1, on the reverse strand, counting down.
AAACGAGGTCCTCGAAAACCTCAGGCTGCTGACAAACTATGAGATGGACTCACAAAATCGTCTCTGCATGATATTTGTTGGCCAGGCCGAGTTGAGGCGACGGCTTTCACTGTCCGTCCATGAGCCTTTGGCTCAAAGGCTTGTGGTGCGTTATCACATATCCGGTCTTGCAAAAGAGGAGTTGCTCCCTTATCTGAAACACCGGCTTGAGTTGGCCGGAACCCAGATGGATCTTTTTGAACAGCCGGCTCTTGAAGCGCTTTTTCAGGCGACAAACGGTCTGCCACGCAAAATCAATCTGCTGGCACACCTCTCATTGAATGTGGCGGCACTGCAGAATGCCCAGCTTGTATCGGCTGAACATATTCTTACCGCAGTGGAGGAAACGGGATAGTGCTAAACCTGCATGATCAGATTCGGTGAAACAGAGGCGAGCTCTGCTGAGGAGCAACTCGCCAAGGGATAGCCGGATAGGCGACGACGAAATATCGTCATCGGGAGGGGAGTCTTCGGGCTCCCCTTTTTTATGTGATATTTCCGAGGAGCCTTCATGCCTAAAAAAACCTCGGGGTTTGGGGCAGAGCCCCAAGGGTTTTCTCGAAACAGCACCCCGATCAGAAGATAGGCAGTCCGTCACGCATCGCCTTGCAACGATAAATCAATCAGGCAAAAACAAAATATTCTTCGTGCTTTATTGTGGACAATATCCGGTGGGATAATGTGAACGGCAACAAGATAGCCGGGACGAAATACGTTGATAAAGACGATCTTATGATTCTCGGCGAGGCGATAGAGCGTCTCCAGGAGATCGATGGAACTCGCATCCGCCCAGTGAAGGTCCTCTATGAGAAAGACTGCCGGCCGTAACGCACTTCCCTTGATCAGGAGTTCTCTTACATTCTTAAAGATGAGTTTTTCCAGTGCCTCGCCTTTTATCGCTCTTATCCTTTCAGCATGCTTTCCCGTGAGCTTCATGCCCATCAGGGTCGCCAAAAAAGGGAGTATCTCCTCGGTCTCTTCCGGATGGACGGCACTGACAGCGTTTTCCAGTTTCTGAAATGCCCTGGTCTCATGATCATCTTCAGTGATCCCGGCCCATTGTTTTAGAAGATCAATAATGGGGTGGAAACTCAGATTTTTGCCGATGGAAATAGCCCTTCCTTCAAGGAGGGTAACCCGCCTCATCACATCCTTTTTCTTTAGCTCGGCCATCAGGCGGGATTTCCCGATGCCCGCCTCCCCAATTACATTGACCACGGATCCCTCGCCGTTAATAACCTTCATGACCTGCAGTTCCAGCTTGGCCAACTCCCGGTCTCTGCCCACCATGTCGGAGAAGATTTGTCTGCTAATACTCACGGAGGAAACAGATGCCTTATCGGACAGCAGCTTATAGATGGGGATGGGTTCGGATTTGCCCTTTACCTTCACGGGCTTCATTGCCTCGAAAGTGAAGTATCCCTTAGAGGCTTGATGCGTCTCCGCTCCAACCAGTATATCTCCGGCCTCGGCCAGCTCACTCAGCCTGGCGCCCAGGTTGACGGCTTCCCCGGTGACACCGTGGGTTCCTTTTTCAGGGTTCACATCAGCGGTTACTGCCAGTCCAGTGTTGATCCCGCTGTGCATGGTAAGGTTGCGGCCCACCTTATCTTGATAGAGGGGGTTTAATGATTCAACGAATCGGTGAATCTCAAGGGCCGCCCGGATGGCACGAATGGTGTCGTCCTCGTGTGCTCTGGGAACACCGAAAAGCGCCAGAAAACCGTCGCCTGCAAACCGTTCTATGAACCCCTCATATTTTCGGATGATTTTTCTAGTACCGTCAAAAATACGGCCGGTGATTTCTTTCACTTCTTCAGGATCAAGCTTTGCCGTCATGGCCGTGTAGCCGCTGAGATCGGAGAAGAGCGCCGTGATGCGTTTTCGTTTCGCTTCACGGATGGGTGTCGCGTCGGAAGGTTGAATTTCCGGATTGAGCGCCGTTCCGCATTCATTACAGAATTTGGCGTTTGATGGATTTTCATTTTGGCACTTAGAAGCTGTCCGAAAATAACTTGAACAATTTTGAAATTCACAGATTTGAAGATTAGCCGTCAATTCAAGAATATTGTTCTTGTTAATCACGGACAGTTCCTTAGCGCACTTCATTCCGTAGGCCCTCAAAATCGTGTGCGATTTTAGTGAAAAATGATAGGGTTTTGAGGACTGTAAACGAAACCGGCCCTTAAGTCAATTCGGACTTGATTGCCCTAAAAATCCGACATAAGAATCGAAAAAAAAATCAATTTTGCGAATTCATTGTCAAATTTGAATTCGTTGCCAGATAGGTCATGCCCCGTTGATTTCCGAGGCTGATAATGTTAAACAAAAGGAACATGCAATCGCTTGTATGAACCGGAAATCTGTCTGCTTCCTCAAAAAGCCGTTAATGGCAGGTTTGATTATGGCTAAATCTGAAAAGATCTATAAGCACATTCTCATGCGCAGATCGGACGCAAACGTGCCCTTTGAAGCGCTTTGTGGTTTGCTCAAACGGCTTGGGTTTGATGAGCGAATTAAAGGGGATCATCATATCTTTACCAGGGATGGCGTTGAAGAAATCCTCAATTTTCAACCGAGAGACGGGAAGGGAAAGCCATATCAGGTCAAACAAGTCAGGGAAATAATATTGAAATACCATCTCAGTTTGGAGAGTCAAAATGGACAAGAAGTATGAAATAATCATTTACTGGAGTTCTGAGGATGATGCGTATTTGGCTGAAGTTCCAGAACTTTCTGGTTGCATGGCCGATGGTAAAAGCTACTATGAAGCTCTTAGCAACGCTGAAGAAATCATCGAGGAATGGATTGAAACTGCCCAACGAATAGGCAGACCTATCCCTCAGCCAAAAGGGCGTCTTGCGTATGCGTGATCAAGAGCGCCGACCGCACAACCAATCAGTGGAGGGGCCCAGGCTAATCTGTGCGGTTTTTGAAGGATAACCTCTCTTGCCAACGTCAGCGGGCTGTGAAGGGTGCTCTTCCAAAACCGGCCCCTCACCCCTCAGATATTCTCAAAATTCGTCTGTTGTTTACGTGCACGAGGCAAAGCCCTCTCCTGAAACGAAGGTCAATGTCCTCAACATCTCGTGCTTCCGGCAATCTCGCTCGGGACTTGATAGGGAAATACAAAATCATTGCGAAGGAAAAAAATCCCATACCCCTTTTAGGCTGAAGTTCCTGGGTCAATCAAGCTCGAAAAGGCTCTTAACGATTTGATTCTAAAAGACAATTATCGCTATAAGGGAAAATTTAGGTGCGAAAACGTAGACATGTAAAAATACATCTAATCCGTATTTTGACTTGATATATTTCTATTGGCTCATACGACGTTTCCGCGTGCTCATGCGTGGGCTGCAAAAAGGACATTGATCAATGACGGCAGCAATGCTTTTCCTCTCCGGCGTACGTTATGGACAAACTCAAAAAAACTCAGATAAAGTGGTAAGTTTTCTTGAGACACGCCGCGATGTGGTCGCAGCCAAGATCGTAGAAGCGACCAAAAGCCCTCAATTGTATTGACATGAACTTCACAGAAGCCATCGCCGTCTTCATCTCTGGCATATTCTCCCTTACCATGACAAACAGTCTTATGGGTATAGCCCCAGTCAGTGAGATGATTGTAAATGCTGTACTCATCTGTATTCACCAAGGTTCCTGGTGTTATAACAGACCGCAAAATCGGTTCGATGGTTTTTTGTTTAACGTCTGGAAGCATAAAAATGGCGACATCCCCGGAACGTTCAATGATTCCGAGGACAGGAGGTTTTTCTTTTTCAAGAGTTCCTCGGCCCGGAGCACCCTTGAGCGCTCTGCACCGTGGTGCTCGCCCTTTCTGACGAACTTTTTCCGGATGCCCTTTATGCCCTGCAATTACGTATACTTCGTCGCACTCTACTACCCCACTGACTTTACATCCCGGCTTCCTTGCAGCGATTTCGCTCCGAAGCAAAATAGTCATCCTATGGGCGACATCCGGATTAAGGTCCAGCTCCGCGGCGATTTGCCTGTTGGATAGGTTTAGTCCCATGAGGTATAACATGACGATCCATACTCTGATGGGATGGTGTTTTCTTGCCAGAATGGTACCCGTAAAATCGTTGAAACGGCAACCGCAGTTATTGCATTTATAGTTCCGACAAAGCGGAGCATTACGTTTGTGACCGTTCTTTTTGACCCGGTTTGAGGTACATTTTGGACAACAAATACCACATGGCCACTTCTTTTCTCTGAAGAATTCGTAGCACTTAGCGGGGTCGATGAGTTCAAGGATTCCAATCTCCGGATTTGTAGACGATTTTGTGGTCATGGCTATCTGCATATTTAAGTGGACAGAAAGCCATCTTATTTATACCAAATCTGAAGAAATTCCCAGCGAAAATGACTTTTTCAATCAAATTATTTACAGCACGGGAAATCGTCGTATGAGCCACTCTTTTTTGTCCTCCCGGCCGAAACCCCCTCCCGCAGTGCAAAAAGCACCTCGTGAACAGCCAAAACCCGAGGTGTTTCAGTCCACCGACCGCGCGCGGACGGAAACCAAGAAAGCCCAAAAAGCCCATACGGAGGCTCCGCCCAAATCCAATTTTTTTTCGGGCTTGTGGACTTTTCTTTCGAAAGCCTTGGATGCCTTGGACTTCGCTCAGGGATCATCAAACGAACCCATGGAAACCCGGCGGACGCCGTTTGAGCCGACCGGTGGAAAGCGCCAAGGACAGGGCAGGGGAATGGGGAGGAGAAAAGGCATGGGAGGCGGCGGAAGAGGGAGAGGCCGACGGCGTTAACGCTGAAAAAAATGAAGGTCTGTCAAACAAAGTTCGGAGGTGTTATGGATTTGACTGTTTTTGAAAAAATGGATGAGCCGCAACTGAAGCAGTATATCGTGTTTCTGCTGTGGCATTACCGGGTGATGGATGCCTTCTGGTTCATCAATGTGGCCGAGCGCTTCGACCAGCCCACCGCCGAGAGGCTCAATGAAAAGGTCTGGGGTCGGGTTGCTGGAATGGCTGCAAAAGATCTGGTTGATCGGTTCGGAATCAAGGAAAAGGGCCTTGAGGGGTTCGTGAAGGCGTTAAAATTGTTTCCCTGGTGCATCCTGGTGGGATACCATATCGAGGTATCCCATGGGGAAGTGATCATCTCGGTGCCGTCCTGCCCAGCCCAGGCGGCAAGGCTTGCCCGGGGTCTGGATGAATATGTCTGCAAGGAAATGCATCGCGGGGAGTTTGAAAACTTCGCCCGGGAAGTGGATGATGGCATTCGGGTGGATTGTCTCTTTGCGCCTCCCGATCCCCATCCTGAGGACATGTTTTGCAAGTGGCGCTTTTATCTGGCGGCGGACGCTCGGTGATGTCGCATTTCAGGCCCGGAAACCGCCTTTTTTACAGGGACTGAATCGCATATCGATCTGGTGGAACAATTGCTGAAAGCGGATAAACAGGAAGGTTAAAAGGTGTCAACCATGAGCCAACCCATGAGTAACGCTGACAATTTCTGGCTATGCATGGATGAATCCACCAACCTGATGATGATTACCGCTTTCATGGAGTTTGAGGATCGCATCGATTTTAAACGCCTGCGCGCGACCATTGAATCCCGCGTATCCTCCTTCCCGCGATTCAGGAAAAAGGTGGCTAGACCGGTTTCGGGGGTGGGAACGCCCACCTGGGAAATGGATCGGCATTTTGACATCCGAAGCCATATTCATCGTGTGGCGCTGCCGTCCCCGGGGGGCAAGGCGGAGCTTCAGGAGATGGTAAGCGACATGATGGCCGCGCCCCTGGATCCCCATAGACCCCTCTGGCAGGTTCATCTGATCGAGAATTTCGGCAGCGGAAGCGTGGTCCTGTTTCGCATTCATCACTGCATCGCCGACGGCATTGCGCTGGTTTACGTGTTGCTGGCGGCGGCGGACCGTGAAGCGGATGCGCCCTGGCCCGAGGCATTGCCCCATAAAAAGAAGAAGATGTCTTCCTTTGATTTTAAGTGGCCCATTGCAGGTTTTATTCGGGGCGTTCAGAAATTCAGGGACACGACACGGAGACTTGGGCAGCAGGTGTTCGAGGAATTCAAGGATTCTGTTTTCGAACCGGGCCGCCTGACGGAATTCGCCAAAAAGGGCACGCATATGCCCGCTGATGTGGGCGGAGTGTTGACCAAACTGGCGTTGATGCCGCCGGATCCGAAAACGGCGTTCAAAGGAAGACTGGGTACCCGTAAGAATGCCGTCTGGACGGATCCCATTCCTCTCGATTCCGTAAAGTCCATAGGCCATGCCATTCGTGATGCCACCGTCAACGACGTGCTCGTTTCATTGATCACCGGGGCCATGCGCCGTTATTTGAAGAGCAGAAACTATCCGGTGAATACGCTTGATTTGAATGTGCTGGTGCCGGTCAATATCCGCAAGCCGGGCACGGAAGTGGTGCTGGGAAACAAGTTCAGCCTGATTTTTCTGACACTCCCTGTCTATATGGAAGATGCGGTGCTGCGATTAAAGGAAGTGAAACGTCGCATGGATGCCATAAAGAATTCAGCCGATGCCATGGTGAATTTCGGGTTGCTCAGCACGGTCGGTTTTATGCCGCCTGGAATCGCCAAGTGTCTGGCCCGTTATTTCAGCAATAAGGCATCGGGAATTCTGACGAATGTGCCGGGTCCCAAAGAACCGCTCTATTTTGCGGGCAGTGAAATCAAGAATATGATGTTCTGGGTTCCCAGGGCAGGGGACGTGGGCCTGGGCGTCAGTATTTTTAGCTACAATGGAAAAGTGAGTGTGGGGATAGCCGCCGATGAAGGTTTGATGCCCGATGGTGAAGCACTCCTGGAGGGGTTTGAGGAAGAACTGAAGTACCTGGTGCAGTTGGTGGAATCAGGGGATGTCAAAGAAGCGCCGCTGGTATTGCACGATACCTATCAGGAAATGCGCTGCAAGGCCATCACCCGTGAAGGGGAACAGTGCAAGAAACGGGCAGTGGCAAATTCTCAATTTTGCAGCACGCACCAACCGGCGGAACCGAAACGGGACACCCGTGATCTGGCCGATATCCTGAAAGAATTGAGTGGGCATTGATTGCGGTACAGGGGAGGGCAATGTGAAACAGGTGGTCAGCATCAGCCTCGGTCCCAAAACGGCTGATTTCGAGCTTGATACGGAGTTTTTGGGCCACGCGTTTTCCATCAGGCGTTTGGGAACGGATGGTGATCTTAATAAAATGCTGGATCTGCTGCTTAAATGGGACGGCAAAGCCGACGCCGTTGGTTTGGGAAGCATGCGGTTTCCCAATGCCATCGGAACGAAACATGTTCTGGAGCGGCGCGCCCAAAAGATCAGGGCTTTGAGCGAGCGGGTCAACACGCCGGTCACCATGGGGAGCGCTCTTCGGAATGTGGTCCATGAATGGTCCATCCGGCATGTGGAGTTTGTGTTCGGAAACTATTTTGACAACGCCAGGGTCTTCTTTTTTTCAGGATTGGCCAATCATAAAATCGCACGCGTCTTAAATGAATTTACGGACAATCTGATATTTGCGGATCCGCTTCTGGAAAACGGCATCAGTAAATTCATAAAATCCGTACGGGATCTGGAACTGTATGCCAGCGGGATCCATGATGTCTTGAAATGGCTGCCCGGCAAGAAGTTTTCAGCCAATTTCATGCCCGCGCGCCTCTGGAATATTCACTTGCTGAAAAAAGCGCTGCAGCAGGCCCAGGTCATCGTGGTGCCACACTATGATTTTTACCGCTATTTGGAGGATGCCGGTCTGGAAGAACTCGGGCGTAAAATCATCATTACCTCTTGCGCCTACGAAGATCGGGTCACCTTTCTTCAGGAACGGGGTGTGGACGTGATCATCGATACCGCCCCCAAGGTCCTTGAAAAAGTGGTGGGATTGAACGTCCTGGAGGCCATGATGCTGGCGGCACTGGGGAAGAAGCAGGACCAGATCATCGATGACGATATTCTGGAGATTATCTGCGATCAGAATATGGCGCCCAGAGTGGTCTATCCTTCGGGCGCACCCAAGCGGGTCAACCGGTTCGCTTTCGTGATCCACCCACTTTCGCAGGAATTTTTGAAAAAGGAAAAGACCCTGGAGATGGTCAGCGAGTTTGCGCCGCCTCTTTTTATGGATGCCGTTGAAAAAGTCATTGCCTATGCGCCGCCGTTCATTTATTCAAAAGTGACCGGCATCAAGTCCCCCACGGGGGTGGAAGCGGAAGGGTGGCTGATTACCGTCGGGGGCACACCCAAACAGATGCTGGCGCACAAACCGGAATTCACCTATGATCGGCTGCTACAGGCCGCCAAAATGGCCAAACGGCTGGGCGCGCAGATCATGGGGCTGGGAGCCTTTACCAAGGTGGTGGGCGATGCCGGTGTGACCGTGGCCAAAAAAGCGGATATCCCCATAACCACGGGAAACAGTTACAGCGCTTCAGGCGCCCTCTGGGCCGCTGCCGATGCCGTGCGCCGCATGGGGCTCATCAAGATGGAAAAGGGGAAAGCCATCAAAGGAAAAACCATGGTGTTCGGGGCCACTGGGGCCATCGGTTCGGTGTGCTGTCGGCTTCTGGCAAAGGCTATTGAAGACGTGTACATGGTGGGCCGCAATACCGCCAAACTGCTGGCGTTGCGCGAATCCATATTGGAAGAAGCGCCCGATGTAAACCTGCACATATCAACCCGGCCCGATCGCTATCTGCCGGATATGGATGTGATCGTGACCGCCACATCCGGCGCCGGAAAGGCGGTTCTGGATATCATGCGGGTGAAACCGGGGTGTGTCATCACCGATGTGGCCCGTCCGTTGGATCTCTCTCCCGAAGACGTGGCCAAACGTCCCGATGTGCTGGTCATTGAATCCGGTGAAATTGAACTCCCCGGCAATCCGGAGATGAAGAATATCGGCCTTCCCCCGAAAGTGGCCTATGCATGTCTTGCCGAAACCATTGTGCTGGCCCTGGAAGGTCGTTTCGAAGTCTTTACCATCGGACGGGATATCGAGTGGGAAAAGGTTCGGGCAATTTACAAAATGGGGCTGAAACACGGCATGAAACTGGCCGCCGTTTCGGGCGTCAACGGTATTTTTACCGATGACGACATCTTTAGGGTTCGAAGGCTGGCGCTCAAGGCGCGAAAAACCTGGACCCCGCCCCGCTTTTCGGATGGTGCGTGACGGATCTCCCGCCGGCTGAACGACATTCAGATGTCCATCAATGGTGATGCAGCCAACGCTTGGTTAAATTGTCAACCTGAGATCTTATATCGGTTGACAATTAGATTCGGGCGTGCTAAACGCGTAGCCGGACGAAAAAGGGTCCTCTGATCCATCCAGTGGAGGGAAACAAGTGGCGGTCAAAGACACCATATTGGGAATGCTGAAGGTCCACCAGGATGACTGGACGTCCGGAGAGGCGCTCTCCCTTCAGTTGAAGATCAGTCGCGCGGCTGTCTGGAAGCATATTGCCAAACTGCGGCAAGACGGGTATGAGATCGAAGCCTCGACGCGAAAGGGGTATCAACTGAAAAGCGCGCCGTCTTTGTTGCTGCCGGCTGAAATAAAAGACGGACTGAAAACGTCCATCTGGGGAAAGCGGGATATGGTCTATCACCCGGAAACCGCCTCGACCAATACGGACGCCAAAATCCTGGCGACCCAAGGCGCTCCCGAGGGAACCGTGGTCATTGCCGAACATCAAACCCGGGGGCGCGGCCGCCTGGGACGAGACTGGTATTCCCCGCACTCCCGGGGGATTTATATCTCGGTCATCATCCGCCCCCGCTTTTCACTTCAGGATGCGCCCATTCTGACGCCGCTCACCGCTGTGGTGATGGCCGAAGCGCTGACCGAAGAGACCGGGCTTGAAGTCCTCCTCAAATGGCCGAACGACATTGTGGTCTCCGGCAGAAAAATTGGCGGAATTCTGACGGAAATTGGATCGGAAATGGACCAGATCGACTTTGCCGTGATCGGATTGGGATTAAACGTCCGCAGATGTCGGTTTCCCGAGGATCTCAAGAGCAAAGCCACTTCCATCGAGGAGGAGACCTCCAGGCGGGTTTCGCGGGCGGGCCTGGTTCGAAGCTATCTCGGCAAGTTTGAAACGGTCTACGAACAGAAAAAAACATGGGGATTCGGCCCGTTGCTGAAACGCTATGAAGCGTTAACGGCGGTCGTCGGAAAGGAAGTGACCGTTAATTCCGGCGGACGCCGTCTTTCCGGGAGGGTGCGCGATCTGGACGAACATGGCGCTTTGATTGTTGAAGGGGGGGGCGGGACGACCATACGGGTCGTATCCGGCGACGTTCATTATTCTTTTAATGGAGTTGCCGATCAATGAGAGATTTTCTCGGCCATGAAGGCTTAGCCTTTGATCGAACGCATATCTGGCATCCTTATACTTCGTTGAAAGACCCGATGCCGGTTTACCCCGTAGCTTCCGCCAGAGGGGTGCGCCTGATCCTGGCCGACGGCCGGGAGCTCATTGACGGCATGTCCTCCTGGTGGGCGGCGATACACGGTTACAATCACCCGGTGCTGAACCGGGCGATTCAGGATCAGCTCGAAAAGATGTCCCACGTGATGTTCGGCGGATTGACGCACGGACCGGCCATCGAACTGGCCCGTCTTCTGATCTCTCTGGCGCCCGAGCCCCTCGACAAGATCTTTTTTTGCGATTCCGGGTCCGTATCCGTGGAGGCAGCCATCAAGATGGCTCTCCAATATTGGCAGGCCCTGGGACGTCCTGAAAAGCACCGTCTTCTAACGGTCCGTTCCGGGTACCACGGCGACACTTTCGGCGCCATGTCCGTCTGCGACCCGGTGGGCGGCATGCACGACCGTTTCGCCGGAATCCTGTCCAAACAATACTTCGCCGACGCACCGACGCCCGGGTTTTACGACGACTGGGAGGAAAACCATATTCAGGGCTTCAAGAAACTGATCGAAACCCATCACGATGAACTGGCTGCGGTTATTCTGGAGCCCCTGGTCCAGGGCGCAGGCGGCATGCGGTTTTATCATCCCGACTACCTGCGGCGCGTCCGGGAATTAACCGCCGAACAAAATGTTCTGCTGATCCTCGACGAAATCGCCACCGGCTTTGGAAGGTCCGGGTCCCTGTTCGCCTGTAAAAGGGCCGGGGTTGTCCCGGACATTATGTGCCTTGGCAAGGCGCTCACCGGCGGGTACATGACGCTCGCGGCGGTCCTGACCACTGGCGCCGTCAGCGAAGGTATCGGGTCCGACGGCGAGGGCGTGTTCATGCACGGTCCCACCTACATGGCAAATCCCCTGGCATGCGCCGTGGCCGTGTCCAGCATCGGGCTGCTGTTGTCCATGCCCTGGCGTGAAAGGATCGCGGAAATTGAAGCCGCTTTGCGACAGGGCCTGGCGCCTTGCCGCGGATTAAAGGGCATCAATGATGTAAGGGTCTTGGGCGCCATTGGAGTGGTTGAAATGGAAAAACCGGTGCACATGAGACGCATGCAGGCGCGTTTCGTCGATGAGGGCGTCTGGTTGAGACCTTTCGGAAAATTGGTCTATACCATGCCCCCTTACGTCATCTCCCCTGAAGATCTGGAACAGTTGACCCGGGCCATGGTTCGGGTGGTACGAGAAGAAGCCCGTGACGCAGAGTAAATTCGCCTTTATTGACCAAACCCTGGCCGAAAGGGAGCGAAGCGGACGGCTCCGCGCCTTGAAAGGTCTTTCTCCGTTACCCGGGGCAAGGGTTAGGGTGAAGGGCCGGGTGCTGGACAATTTTTCATCAAACGACTATCTGGGCCTCTCCATGCACCCGCTGTTAAGGGAACGGGCCATTGAATACACGGAGCGGTACGGGGCCGGCGCCGCAGCCTCCCGCCTGATTTGCGGCACCATGGATTGTTGTCTGGCCCTGGAATCGAAACTGGCCGATTTAAAGGGAACCGAGGCCGCCCTGATCTTCAACAGCGGCTACCAAGCCAATGTTTCCCTTCTTCCCGCCCTGGCGGACAGGCGGTCCCTCATACTCTCGGACAGGCTCAATCACAACAGCCTGATCAAGGGGGCCATGCTTTCCCGTTGCCGCGTCATTCCTTTCAGGCACAACGACACGGACCATCTGAAAAAGCTCTTGGAAGAGAATATGGATAAAGGCTATTCACGTCTGATTGTTGTCACCGAATCGGTGTTCAGCATGGACGGCGATTGCGCCGACCTGGGTGCGCTCTCTGAACTGGCACAAGATTTCGGGGCCTGGTTGATGGTGGATGAAGCCCATGCCATGGGCGTTATGGGTAAAAGGGGCATGGGGCTCGCCTGTGGCAAAAAGGTGGATCTCGCCATGGGCACTTTCGGAAAAGCCGGCGGATCCTTCGGCGCTTACGCGGCATGCTCCCGGAAAGTAAGGGACTATCTGGTCAACTGCTGTTCGGGATTCATCTACAGCACGGGTTTGCCACCGGCTGTTTTAGGGACCATTGACGCCGCCCTCGATCTCATCCCCGGCCTGGATGAGGAGAGGACCCTGCTTCAGTTCCGCGCGGACCGGCTTCGTGCGACCCTCAATGCGGGCGGGTTCAACACCGGAGATTCGGTCACGCAAATCATTCCGGTTATCTTGGGCGATGAAGGGGGGACCGTGTCCTTGTCCAAGAAGCTGGAGGAAAACGGCATCCTGGCCACCGCCATTCGTCCTCCCACGGTTCCATCGGGCGGCTCCCGCATCCGCCTCTCCCTTTCAGCCGCCCATACGCGCGATCAACTGGAACGACTGACCGACGCGTTTTTTGGCGCCAAGGATACAAAATGACCTTATCATTTCCCCAGAGTGTATTTGTCACCGGAACCGATACCGGAATCGGTAAGACCCTCACGGCGTCCGTTCTGACGGCCGGGTTGACGGCCGAATACTGGAAACCCATCCAGTGCGGCCTTGACGGGGGGACGGATCGAAGCTGGGTGTTCCAAAAGACGGCGCTTCCTGAAAACCACTTTCACCCCGAAACCTATCTTCTGAAACATCCTCTTTCTCCCCACGCAGCAGCCCGTCTGGAAGACGTCCGTATCGATCTGGAGAGGATCAACGCGCCCCATCCGTCGGGCGGCCGAAGGCTGATCGTTGAAGGCGCCGGAGGGCTTCTCGTCCCTTTGAATGAACGACACACCATGATCGATCTGATTAAGAAACTGGGATTTTCCGTGATCCTTACGGCCCGAAGCGGACTCGGAACGATCAATCATACGCTGCTCTCCCTCCGGGAGCTGGAAAGAAACCGGATAGAAGTGTTGGGGGTGGTGCTGAACGGCCCCCCGAACCCTTCCAACCGGGAGGCCATAGAACAATTCGGAAGGGTTCGGGTATTGGCGGAAATCGGTCCGCTTTCAAAAATCGACTTCCCGACCCTTAATAAAATTTTTAACGAACAATTTTTTAAGAGATGGCGTGATGGATAGAAAAGAATCATTGAACCTGGCGGATGAGGTTATTAAAGGAGGCGCCGTTGACCCGGACCGGTTAAGGGATCTGGCACAATTGCCGAACGAGGCTTTTTTTCACCTGTTGCCCGGGGTCGATATGGTCCGGGAGCATTTTTTCGGCCGGAGTGTTCATCTCTGCGCCATATGCAACGTAAAGTCGGGCGCTTGCAGTGAGGATTGCCGTTTCTGTTCCCAATCGGCCCATTCGAAAACAGAGACCCCTGTTTATCCGCTCATGACGGCGAAAGAGATTCAAGACCACGGCCGGGAGACAGCCGCCTCGCCCATCAACCGATTTTCCCTGGTGGCGAGCGGGAAACGGCTCCCGCTGGGGGAAGTGGAACGGGCCGCTGAAGCCCTCTCCGTTCTGCAACCTTTGGAAATCGAAACCTGCGTCTCTTTCGGGCTGATTGACCTTCGCGGGTTTGATTTGTTGAAAAAGGCCGGGGTGACAAGGTATCATCACAATCTTGAGTCGGCCGGCAGTTTTTTCCCCCGGGTCTGCACGACCCATTCCTTTGAGGCGAGGATCGATACGATTCTTGCGGCCAAGGAAGCGGGTCTGTCCGTATGCGCCGGGGGGATTTTCGGGCTGGGTGAAACCGATGAGCAGGTGGTGGAATTGGCCCTAACCCTGAAAGATTTGAATGTGGACGCCGTTCCCGTGAATTTTTTGACCCCCATCAAGGGGACGCCCATGGAGAACCATGAATTTCTCAGCCCCTTGCGTTGTTTGAAGATCCTGGCGCTTATTCGCCTGATTTTGCCTGACAAGGACATTCTTCTCTGCGGGGGGCGGAAACACAATTTGAAGTCCCTTGAAGGCCTGATGTTCATGGCCGGCGCCAGCGGCCTCATGACCGGTGATTACCTGACGACCAGCGGTTCGGCGCTTGATAACGACCTGGTCCTGATGGAGCAGGCGGGGTTTTTTCCAAGAAAGACCACATCCCACCCCTGATTTTTGGTTTTTTCGGCGGCAAAGGAAACAGGGTGTGGGATTTCCGGTCGCATTGCCTCCCGGCTTGAAGAAGTTGGTGTGGCCGCCATTGACGCTGCCGGGGCCGGGGTGAAGTTTCGAAAATGAATGGAGACCCGCTTGGAGGCGCGTTCCTCGGAAATTGCCGGGCGTCTATAGAAAAAAGGCGCACCCATCATTTGGACGATGGGTACGCCTTGATTTTTGATCACTTCTTTGCCTCCGGAACTAAAAAAATCTTCCCAAAGAACGATTGTCTCTTATGCTGGCGTCAGCCCATAAAATTTGTTTTTCTGCCAAATTAACGGCGGATTTCCCAGATCGTTTTGCTCTACGACTCGGCCGATGAAGATTCGATACCCCTCGATATCATGGCCACCTTCCACCTCACAGGCCAGCCAGGCGGCACTGCCTTCGGGGATGCAACAGCTAACGCAAGCCGGCTCGGCTACCGATGTAATGGAAAACTTCTCAAATTTATTGGCAGCGTCTCCCTCGGTACTGCCAAGTTGCATGGCAAGGTCTTTTTGTCCCTGTCCGGCGATGACGATGGTAAACTTTCCGGACTCCTTTATCAGCTTTTCTGATAAATGGTCTTTGGCCACACTGACAACAACCAGCGGATTTTTCTCTGAAACAAACATTGCGGTAGCCGTCATAATGTCCCGTTGCTCGCCATGGGCAGTGCTGAGAAAAACAACGGAACAAGGAAGCCACTGGAATACATTTGTATCTGTCATGCTAATTTACCTCCTGATTTTATGAGTGTCGTGCGCTTTCGGCCGCGTAAACAAAAAAGTAATCCTAAATCCGACAATTGCAATTTTTTTTACGCAAGTTTCCAAGGAGGTCTAAATGGACTAACTATGTTCAGACAAGAAAAGTTCTCTGATCCATACAGGTTGAGGAAAACAAGTGGCGGTCAAAGACACCATATTGGAAATGTTGAGGGCCCGCTTCGCCTGCGAACGAGGCGGGCGGGATTATTCCGGATATTGTGTATTGTGTGCCTGGGAAAGGCCCTCACAGGCGGGTACACGAGCCTTGCGGCGGTCCTGACCACCGAGGCCGTGTATCCGCGAGTCTGGAGGAAAACGGCATCCTGGGCACCGCGGCGCCATTCGTCACCCACGCCGCGGTCCGCCTGGAAGATACCATTGGCCTTGACACGATAAACGAACGCACCGCAGCCGTTATGGCATCATCAATTCAAGAGACCATGTGCGCCTGGTTGTATGATCTCCACAGTTCCTTCTGTTCCGTTTACCTCGATGATTTGGCTAGTCTTTACGGTTTTTGAAAAGTTGGTTGCCCCGACGACGGTGGGAATATTGTTTTTCCTGGCAAATTCCGAGGCGATCGATAGGATGCCCCCCCTGTCCGTGACAAGCCCCTTGAGCTTCGGGATGATCGGTATAAGGGTTCGGGAAATAGTCGGACACACCAGGATCGTCCCATCATTTATTCCGAAGACGTCTTCAATGTCCGAAATCACCGTGGCCTCACCTCTCACCACCCCCTGCGACGCGGCTCCTCCCCTTGCCTTTCGAAACAAAACCATTTTATGCAGTGCCGTTTCAATCGCATCGACAAAGGCATCATCATTGATATGGTAAGGGAGGCACTCAAAATGAATGTCCCGCTTGATGGCTTTTCTGAATGCTTCAGCAAAAGCCGGAGGACCTGCGGGGTCAAAGAGGTGATGCCCCTCCCTGCCAAATTCGGAAAAGCCCTTCATGGGCACCAGCATGGCGATGGGCCCCGTGCCTTCATTGCAGCGCTCGGCCAAGATTTCGGCTGCTTTCCGGAGTTCATCAGGAGTTGTGCCTACAGCAGAAAAATGGGCATTATGTTTGTGGTATTTTCTGCCGGGGAAGGACTTTTTCGTCTGATCCAAAGGTCCGGATGCTAAGAAATCCATGCTTCCCGGCACGAGCACCGTGGGTATGCCGGCTCTGATGGCTGCCTTGCATCGATTCGGTCCAGCATCAAAGGCGCCGCCGAAATGACGGGATGTCAGTTCATGCAGGGACAAATCCACAACCACGTCTACCGACTCTTCCGAAATCATTTTTTCCATTGCCTCTCCGCCGGTTCCTATGGAATGAAAAGTTACGACCTCAAAGCCCAGTTTTCCGAGTCTTCTTCTCAGCGCCGCCGCACTTGCTTCCAACGGTCCCATCGTAGTCAGGAACGCAAGAGGTTTGGAGAGTTGGTTATCTATATACCTTACCTTAGACATGGCCAATATTGCGTTGGCGCCGTTATGGAGCACTCTCTCGGTTATGCGATTCAAACCGGCCAGATCGGAAACCGAATTAAGCATGAGTATATCCCGGCTACCCACAAAATTTCGTGTATCTTGCGATCCCAACGTGGTAATCATAACCTTGGGGAAGCCGAGCGGGAAGGCACGCATCACCCCGGTGCCCAGGGTCGTACCCATGGTGCCTCCCAAGGCGATGATGCCATCGATTTCTCCTTTGCTGTACATATCGAGGGCGCAACGGGTTGCGCCGTTAACCATTGCGTCCATAGCCGCTCCTTCGCTTGAGCAATTCATTATATCATTCAATGTTTTTCCAGAAGCGCGGATTACGTCGCTGCGAGTGACGGCGACACCGGCGGGGCTCTCGCTTCTGATGCCACCGTCCATTATTATGGGAGTGACGCCGCCCTTTCTTAGGCATGCATCAACATAGAAGGCCTCTTCCAGCTTTGTGTCCATTGTGGCTACCAGGAGTACTGATGTATTGCCGTTTTTCATTACGAACCTCCTTAATGAGCAAAAAAAATATATTGACTCACGCAGACAGAAACTATACTATTTAAACACCTAAGATTCTATAATCTAACTTTCTGGCGATGTCAATAGAAATATAGATCATAATGCATTTTTTCGTTAGTTTGTTAAGCTTGTAGCCTAATTTA
>ADZZ01000775.1 GCA_000179315.1 delta proteobacterium NaphS2 | reverse complement strand
TGTAGGCAGGTGGACCTGCTTCGCCGGCGGTTTTGCTATTTTTGTCAGGACAATTTTCATGGCCGCTCCGCATACCGGGCAGGTAATTGTTGGCCGTTCTTTCAATTTCTTGGCAAACATATTGAGCGGATTAACCCGGAGCACCATCTGCAAAAAACAGATGAGCTTTTTGCTGCATGGATGGAGAAAACCGTAACACCTGGCCCTTCGAAAGCCCTTGGGCAGCACATGGAGCATGAGCAGATAGAGGAAATATTCCCCGGTGACGGTCCTGCTTCTGTATTGCCCGGTTTTGGCATGGAGATACCTGAAGGTGACCATGCCGTTTTCGCATTGCAGAATATCCTGTTCCCGGATGACGCCCCGGTAGAGATATCTGCCAAGATAAATGATTGCCTTGTCGCCGTTGCCGACGTCTTTGCAGTCAACGACCCACTGTTTCGGGCAATCTTCTGGCACGCTCAGCCCGTGGTCAACAATGGCCTGGAGGATCTTTGC
Organism: delta proteobacterium NaphS2; assembly: GCA_000179315.1. Classification (GTDB taxonomy): domain Bacteria; phylum Desulfobacterota; class DSM-4660; order Desulfatiglandales; family Desulfatiglandaceae; genus NaphS2. Next base: position 650 of record ADZZ01000775.1, on the reverse strand, counting down.
TCTGAAGACTTGCGCCAGAGCCTTGTGGCTGAAAAGATACCCGGAAGATTTGACCCGCCATAATGCTGTTTTTGTATTGATGCTTGCCCCCGGCATGACAACATGAATGTGGGGATGATAGTCGAGTGCTCTTGAATGGGTATGGAGTATGGTGGTAAAGCCGGCTGCTCCACCGAGTTTTTTGTCTTYTTGGGTAAATGTTTTCAGGAGATCCTGGACGCAGGCAAACATGAGGGAATAGATTGTTGCCTGATTTTTCCAGGCAAGATCCCTGAGCTGTTTGGGGAGGGTGAAGGTGATCAGATAGTATTGAGCCGGTAAGCGCTTGCTCAACTGATTCTCGATCCACTGCCGGTTTTCATGGTTCTGGCAATGGGGACAGTTCCTGTGGCCACAGGAATGTGGAATATAGACCTGTTTTCCGCAGTTGTGATCCGTACATTTCGCCAGCATGTGCGGGCCATATTCTTGTCTGCATTGTGCCATGGTCTGCAGAGCCTTTGTATGGCTTGGCAGGACGGAATTCTCGTATCGGTCCAAAAAGCGGTCCCTGAATTCATTGATAATCGAGGAGAGCAGAATCATTTGACCCCTCCCCATGTTATATCAAAGGTGTTGGCCAGCGTATTGACGGCTGGCTGGCATTGTTT
>ADZZ01000776.1 GCA_000179315.1 delta proteobacterium NaphS2 | reverse complement strand
GATAGCCGGGTATCCCAGTCTGTCAAAGATCCCGAGTCGATTCGGAGAAAGGTCCGATGGTAGCCGTCCGTACCGACCCCTTGACTGATCCTGAACCCGAACTCCTCGGTGGGCCATTGTTGTTTCAATTCAATGGCACCCCCACGGTCTCCCACGCCGGTTCCGAGGTCGCTCGGGACGGCCCCCTTGTAGACCGAGATGGATTGGAAATTCTCAGTGTCGTAAATATACTGCCGGGGACCAATGGGGTTACCGCCGTAATTGGGTACGCCTTCCATTGTCATGGAACCCAGGTACCCTCGTATTCCCCGGACCCGAATGGTGGTTTGCTCGGCCGCGAGACCATAACCGCCGGCACTCTCCACAATGATTCCGGGAAGGATATCAATGGCCTCGTACACGCTGGTTTTCGCCTTGGTGCCTTCGCTTTCAATTCCCTCTTTGGTTACTTCGGTGCCTGTGTAAACCGTCTCGTCCGTCTCCTTGGTGGGCGCGAAAAGCGTTTCACCGGTGACGACGATTTCCTCCAGGTTCGTTGTTTTTTCTTCTGCTGCCGCTGCCATCGTGGGCATCATGATGCCCATGATGAATACAATGGTTGTCCATCCTTTTCTTTTTATGTGCGATATCATCTTTTGTCTCTCCACGGGTTCTGTTCGGTTTCCAAAATGGTTAATCGTCCACTACTTCGAAGTATTGCAGCTCCCTTGAGGCGGAGCTGGCGCACATTGCTTGGACGTGAGACCGGCCTTTTGGATGGAGACAAAAAAAGGCCAAGAAGCTCCCTCTCCCTCTAAAGGGAGAAAGACCTTCTTGGCCTTTTGGTTCCAACTTTTACGGGCTTTTCAGCCTCGGCGGTAATCGGTCTGCGTGATTTTACGTGCGT
>ADZZ01000777.1 GCA_000179315.1 delta proteobacterium NaphS2 | reverse complement strand
AATCCAAAATCAGGCCAGTGCTGATTATTGATGAAGCGCAATACTTGAGAAACGAGGTCCTCGAAAACCTCAGGCTGCTGACAAACTATGAGATGGACTCACAAAATCGTCTCTGCATGATATTTGTTGGCCAGGCCGAGTTGAGGCGACGGCTTTCACTGTCCGTCCATGAGCCTTTGGCTCAAAGGCTTGTGGTGCGTTATCACATATCCGGTCTTGCAAAAGAGGAGTTGCTCCCTTATCTGAAACACCGGCTTGAGTTGGCCGGAACCCAGATGGATCTTTTTGAACAGCCGGCTCTTGAAGCGCTTTTTCAGGCGACAAACGGTCTGCCACGCAAAATCAATCTGCTGGCACACCTCTCATTGAATGTGGCGGCACTGCAGAATGCCCAGCTTGTATCGGCTGAACATATTCTTACCGCAGTGGAGGAAACGGGATAGTGCTAAACCTGCATGATCAGATTCGGTGAAACAGAGGCGAGCTCTGCTGAGGAGCAACTCGCCAAGGGATAGCCGGATAGGCGACGACGAAATATCGTCATCGGGAGGGGAGTCTTCGGGCTCCCCTTTTTATGTGATATTTCCGAGGAGCCTTCATGCCTAAAAAAACCTCGGGGTTTGGGGCAGAGCCCCAAGGGTTTTCTCGAAACAGCACCCCGATCAGAAGATAGGCAGTCCGTCACGCATCGCCTTGCAACGATAAATCAATCAGGCAAAAACAAAATATTCTTCGTGCTTTATTGTGGACAATATCCGGTGGGATAATGTGAACGGCAACAAATGGCCGCAACAATCATTTGGATCTATGGTTCACGGCTCGAAAACATTCCCGAACGCAGGCACAAGGTCAAGGGTCGCAACAGTTTCGCCTTTTCCGACCTGAGACATATCATCGCTAAGTCCGCATTGAGCGATGATTTTCATGCCGTTTGCAACCAAGACAACAAACTGCCCCGAAAATCTTTCCTGGAGGCGTTGCTGCGCATGGTCGGCTGATCAAGCCGGGGGCATTTTCTGTGAAACTTCAGTATCTAAATAAAGTGCCTTTATTTTGAAATATCAGACTGTTCCAGTGTAATTTCAACACCACCGAAACGTGACAATTTCAACACCACTTTCAGAGTTGATATTGGTTTTTGACTTCGATTTGAACGCCGATTCCACCCCACCAGGATACCCGGTTTAATCCGGCATTTTTTCTTTGCTCCATTCTTTTTGCCAGTTGTTTTTTGACACCATAACGATCACCATCCAAAAACGTCAAGAGCAAATCGCCGGAATCATCCCTGCTCAATTCGCAGTTCTGATTGCTGAACATACTCGTTCGTATCGTGGACAAAACACACTTCCAGTCTTCGGGGCTTTGCCATTCACGGCAACACAGGATGGATCTGAAATAGTCAATGGTCATTCTGGCAAGCATAACACAGTAGTAATGCAACTCCACCTTCTCAGGAGAGGTTCCGATGGGCTTATTGAGATAGTAATTTTCAATCAGATCCTTGATACCTATCTCAACCGGCCACCTGACGTGGTATGAGTTCAGGATTTTGATCGGGCTGTAGTCGGTATGTGTGCTCCCGAAACACCGTGTTTCCAGAGTCTCCTTGTTTTGTTTGACAATAAATCGAGGCTCATACGACGTTTCCGCGTGCTCATGCGTGGGCTGCAAAAAGGACATTGATCAATGACGGCAGCAATGCTTTTCCTCTCCGGCGTACGTTATGGACAAACTCAAAAAAACTCAGATAAAGTGGTAAGTTTTCTTGAGACACGCCGCGATGTGGTCGCAGCCAAGATCGTAGAAGCGACCAAAAGCCCTCAATTGTATTGACATGAACTTCACAGAAGCCATCGCCGTCTTCATCTCTGGCATATTCTCCCTTACCATGACAAACAGTCTTATGGGTATAGCCCCAGTCAGTGAGATGATTGTAAATGCTGTACTCATCTGTATTCACCAAGGTTCCTGGTGTTATAACAGACCGCAAAATCGGTTCGATGGTTTTTTGTTTAACGTCTGGAAGCATAAAAATGGCGACATCCCCGGAACGTTCAATGATTCCGAGGACAGGAGGCTTTTCTTTTTCAAGAGTTCCTCGGCCCGGAGCACCCTTGAGCGCTCTGCACCGTGGTGCTCGCCTTTTCTGACGAACTTTTTCCGGATGCCCTTTATGCCCTGCAATTACGTATACTTCGTCGCACTCTACTACCCCACTGACTTTACATCCCGGCTTCCTTGCGGCGATTTCGCTCCGAAGCAAAATAGTCATCCTATGGGCGACATCCGGATTAAGGTCCAACTCCGCGGCGATTTGCCTGTTGGATAGGTTTAGTCCCATGAGGTATAACATGACGATCCATACTCTGATGGGATGGTGTTTTCTTGCCAGAATGGTACCCGTAAAATCGTTGAAACGGCAACCGCAGTTATTGCATTTATAGTTCCGACAAAGCGGGGCATTACGTTTGTGACCGTTCTTTTTGACCCGGTTTGAGGTACATTTTGGACAACAAATACCACATGGCCACTTCTTTTCTCTGAAGAATTCGTAGCACTTAGCGGGGTCGATGAGTTCAAGGATTCCAATCTCCGGATTTGTAGACGATTTTGTGGTCATGGCTATCTGCATATTTAAGTGGACAGAAAGCCATCTTATTTATACCAAATCTGAAGAAATTCCCAGCGAAAATGACTTTTTCAATCAAATTATTTACAGCACGGGAAATCGTCGTATGAGCCTAAATCGAAAACCTTTGCCGGTCTCTGGTAAGATGAAATCACGGCTTGCAATGCGATAGTTTTCCTCGTAATCCCGCCATTTTTTCTGTTTGATGGTTTCTTCTTTCCACTTTTTGATTTTCGGATTCTGCTTCAGGCACATGGTGATGTGGGAATCAGAGCGGACCATGAGGTAAATCAACTGTTTTTCACCGGTATATTCAGAATCCGCATAGATTTCTTCGATCACATCCACATCAATGATTTTGAAGAGATTTTCCTCGCAAAACTTGAATAACGCGGAAGGGGCACGGGACCTGCCTTCGCAGTATGCAATATTGATGATGGTGTTATTCATGCTGTCCCAAATGATTTGGGGTCGGTGGGCATACACCAGATTGCCGTTTTTATCCGGGGACTTGGACAACGCCTTGTCTTCAGGATACCGGCTGTCGCAGGGATCACAATGGTAATCCACGGCAATATGCCTGCCTTCAATAAGATTGAGTTCCCTGGCCCGGCAGGATGCATCATTTCGCAATGCCTGCAGATGTTCAAACCGAAGTTTGTCAAAAGAGTCGTAGAAGCGGCTTTTGCCGGGGTTTAAGGAGAGCCCGGCGCCAATCGCCACGGACCGATCCGAGTTCATGGTATAATCATTGATGGTTGGGAAACCCGCAATAATGCGCAACACATTGACAATGATATTGTTTGTGATATCCGTTGGCCGGAAGTTCTCCGGACCGTAAGTGTGCAGTGCTTCCACAACGCCTAATTGATCCAGAAAGGGTGCCGCAATAATAGCGCCGGGATTGCTGATGGATACCTTACGGTGAAACAGGGCCTTGGCAAAACGGGCAAACGACGGGTTCACCTTGAGTCTTGCCTGTTCAATCAAATCGGGAATGCGTGATTTTACCGATTGGCTTGGGTCCGTGTCCTTTCTCTCAACTTTTTCGGGAACAGGAGCGGACAGAACCCCCCGGATAGAAACAGGGCTTTTTATTTTTGCCAACCCCCACCGCTTATAGATTTTTTGAACATTGGCCGTTGAACATTTCAGGTTCAGTTTTTTTATCATTTTGGGCGCGGACAGGGAAGGATCCATGAGCCGTTGTTCAATGATTTGGAGTTCAAGTTCGGCGGAAATCTTTTCTCTGGTTCGGCCCTGCTGTACCAAATCCACCAACCCCCATACGCCATAAACCATATACCGATTTTTAAGCACATAAAAGCGATTGGGAGAAATTCCGAAGCGTGTCAGCACGGGTCGAACCTGCCGTTTCTTGGGGATTTGAGAAAGGGCTTTCATCAGTTCGATCCGTTGTTGCAGATGATCTCGATTGAAGTTTAGAAAGCTTTTCGTCCGACTTTCCGCATCATGCATCGCTTTTTTCTTCGCCCTTTGTCTGGCCGCGGAGTTGAGGATATGCTGAAGCTCCTCGAAATAACGGATATCTTTTTCTTTCATGCGATGCCCATACCCGTGGCACCGTTGAACCAGACGAATGATTTCCAGGTCCCCTCCGGGAAACCCAAGCGCTTCAGAAATCCGTAACGCATGGTTGGATCGTTCATGCGGCCTGGCACGTTTAATCAAAACAACGAGCTGCTCAAGCCGAGCATCGATTTCCAGAAAAGAAAGTTTCGGCAGAAGACCTAATGCGCCACAATGAACAAAGGATTGTTCCAGTTCTACCAGCTTTCGCCTGCTTATTCCGTGTGATTCAGCAACGGACCGTTGGCTGTCCCGATTCGTCCATAAACGATAGAGCGCCTCATAAGATTTGAAAAAAGGCTCGTCTTCATATTCGAATGGGACAGGTGACTTCGAATTCGCTAATGCGCTTCTCACTCGATGCGGAATTCTCTCGAAATACTTTCTCGTGGACTCCGTAAAAACCATGTTGGACGAATGCTGCAGGGCAGCAGGAAGTAGATTGAAAGAATGGGAAAAGGCAAGCGACTCAAGAAGTTGAGGCGGTGCGCCGAGAAGTCTATATCAGAGAGGTTTCAGGAGGCGTTCACCCGGAACTTTCAAAAGGAGCTTAGAGACTCTGAGTTGTGGGATGAGATGGTTGCCCAGTATGGAGAGAAGCGCGCCCTGGAACTCATCAGGGAGTGCAAGGCGGAAGTAAAGACCGACCTGGAAATCGAATGAAAGCCGGGATTGTTCAGCAGATATTCAACGATCATTTCGATGATTACCGCAAGGGCCGTGTTCTGGATGCCCGGCAGTGGCGGGCGGCGTGGGACATCATGACCTGCCGGACGCCGGAAAAGGGATACCATGTGGATGAATGCCCGAACGGCGACTATCGGGTGATCCTGCCCAATTCGTGCAAGAACCGATCGTGCCCGCAATGCGGCTCGACCGAGACCCAGTTGTGGCTGGAGCGCAGGCGGTCCCAGGCCCTCGACTGTCCCTATTTTCATGTGGTGATAACGATCAGTCATGATCTGCATGGCATCTGGAGGGCCAATCGAAAGCTGTTCACGGGGCATATGATGCGTAGCGCATGGGGTTCCTTGCAGGAGCTTTTGAGCGACTGTCGCTGGCTGGGCGGTCTACCCGGTGTGATCGCGGTCTTTCAGAGTTGGGATGATGACCTTCGCGAGCATTGCCATCTTCATTTAATCGTGACCGCCGGCGGCTTGAACCCCGATGGCCGGTGGGTGAGCGCCAGGAAAGACCTGCTGGTGTACACGCCGGTGCTCGCGTCGAAGTTCAGGGGCAAGTTTCTGGATTCCCTCAGGCAAGGATTCAATCCCCTGACGAAAACCGGCCGGCCGAAGCCGTCGGAGCAGTTACTGTCTCCGCCGCCTGGCAAAAGCGTTCAACAATGCCTGAATCTACTCAACAAGCTCGGCCGGGTTCGCTGGCACGCCGACATCGAGCCGGCCTATGAGCACGCCAACGGGGTTTTCAAATACGTCGGCCGTTACATCCGCCGGGGACCGATCTCTGAGAAGCGGATTGTGGGTTATGATGGAGATACGGTAACCATCGCCTATGCGCATCCGGAAAAGCATGCGCAAGCGACATTCAAGCTGGATGCCCGGACGTTTATCCGTCGCCTGTCGGATCATGTGCCGGAGAAGGGAACGCATCTGGTGAGATCCTACGGTCTTTTCCATCCAACCCAGCTGGATAAACTGAATCTGGCGCGTGAGCGTCTGGGCCAAAAGGCGTATGCTCCAGGAGTCGACCGACCGACGACCATTGAGCTGTTGCGCCAAATGTTTCCGGACCTTGGCGAAACCCGGTGTCCACATTGCGGGGAGATCCTTCGCACCGTTTTTGTCTACCGTGGCGGCCATACCGAACCCTGGAGGCTTGCCGCATGATCCTGTTCAGAGCCATCATTTTATCGGATGCGGTTCGCATGGGGCACCACTGCGCCGAAATCCAGGGCAAACGAAGCGACTTTTCGAAAGCTCAGCCGTATATGGATGATTTTTCCTCACGAAACGATCAACAAGGGAATAGGCTAGCGGGCTTGCCATCAAAAAGAGGTCGTTTTGGAAGATTGAGGCTTTTCAGAAAAATCCATATACTGGATTCCCGTTTGACGCATCGTCCAACAACAGGATGATGCTGACAAGCCTGGTCTTGGATCTTAACTGATAAATCGAGGATATGACAGCCGTTGGTTTCAAAAGGCATAGCCCCCTTATTGTACCCGGCTTGCAGCATATCCTAAACGTTATCCGTATGTCCTAAAAAATATGTTTTTGGAAACCAAATGCGGCATATGTGTAGTATGGAAATAATACACATTATTCTGGTCGATTTCAAGACATTTTCAGGGTTTTTGCAGAAAATATGCATTTTTTGTGGTATTATCGGAAAGCCGTTTAAGACCATGAAATTGGAAATTGTTCATGTCTATTCAGATTGTTATACCGTTTTGTCTCCCTTTCCCGGGGTGCGTCTGGCAGTGATTGAAAGGTGCGTACAATTTCACATATACGGATAAGGCAGAAAAAGCGCGCTTTTTGGAGTACTGATAGTCAAATGTATCAAGAAACGGTCGAGTAAAATCGTTTATCAATACAGTTGGTTAGCTTTTAGATCGGTTCAATTTCCTGAAATGAAGCGCTGTTTTTGGTAATATTTGCGGTTGGTGTTTTGGCTCCCCCACAAGCCTGGAAAAGTCTGATATCAGGTACTTATCTGCTTTTGGGCGCCCATTTTTTGGGGCAACTGTCAAACTTCAGTTCGAGGGATCAGATCATCGAAGAAGTGATATCAAGGGCAAAAACATGGACGGATATTGTGGCGGAATCGGTGAAAAAAGGTATGAACCGATTTCCGGACGCTCAGTTCCCCGTCTCATCGTACCCGGCGGCATGGACTGTATCGTTCTGGAATTCACCCGGGATACCATCCCGCCGCAATTCCAAGACCGGAAGATCTTCTTCTACGACTTCCGCTCCGCCATCGGTATCAATGTTGATGAATCGCGACTCCTGGCCGGCCAGCTTTCGAAAAAACTGAACATGGACCCTGAAAACGTTCGCTGATCCCCGAAAAGGGTTTTTCGGAAGCGGATCAGGAGGACGCACCGTTGTACGATCCCGCCACGGCCCAGGTGTTTGTGAGTGCACTGAAAGATGGATTGACATCTTCCATACCCATCCAAACGGCCCCACTCCACATCAACGATCCCCTGTTCGCCGAAACCGCTGCCTCGATGATGGACGAAATGATCCGAGGATCCAAAACCGTCTGACCATCTGGATCGAGAAAGGGGGTGTTAATTCTCTTTTCTGAGCGTTAACTCCCGTCAGCGCCATGGGCCGCTATTTCATCAATCTCAAACCGCGGTGACGCCATTTTGATGCCCTCTTCGTCGAAGCGGGCTTTGATCTTCTCATTGAGCCCCCAGCGGCCCACCAGGGCATATTTCTTTTCCACCCAGAACCGGGCCTTCATCTCCATGTACCCGGGCGCAAATTTGTCAATGACCACGCGCGGTGCGGGCTTTTCCTGGACGATTTCCGATTCTTTCAGGATTTCCCCCACAATCTCCTTGACCTTGTCCACATGGGCGTCAAGAGGGACATAGAAATCAATATCCAGCCGGCGTTTGGGCCGCAGACTGGTATTCACCACCTGATCGTTCAGTACCTTGTGGTTGGGAATGTAAACCACTTTGCCGTCAAAGGTTCGAATCCGGGTATGCATGATGGTGATAAGATCTACCTTCCCCATGGTGCCGCCGATCATGACCACATCTCCTGTTTTGAGCGGCAGCTTGGGAATGTAAGGTTTGGCAATAACGTAGACCGCAATAAAAATCATCACGATCACCATGATCACTCTGAACAGGAGCGGTGCCGGAAACCCGATGAAGTTCAGTACCAGCAGCGCACCCAGCAGCAGGACCAGTATATGCAGCCCCGTCAATGCATAGGCGGCCCGCCTTTCGGGAAGGCCCGCCCTGATGAGAAGTGATGAAACGAGACGCCCAAGGTATTTCATCAGAATCAGGACAATGATCAACAGGATCATGCCCTTGACCACCATGGGACCCATTTCACCGCCCACCGCAGTAATCTTGTTCACATACGCCTCGAAACCAGAAGGCATCTCCATGGAAGACCTCCCTTTCAATCAAATTTTACGCAATTTTCTTCCTGTAAAGCCGCAGACTGTTGCTTACCACCGTGATACTGCTCATGGCCATGGCGAACGCGGCAAGAATGGGATGCAGTTGCCGCATAAAACCGGGCAGCGATTCAAATGGATAGAGGACCCCCGCTGCAATGGGAATCAGGATGATATTGTAAATAAACGCCCAGAACAGGTTCTGGCGGATGGCGGCCATGGTGGCCCGGCTGATGCGGATGGCCCGGGGCACACCTTTCAGATTGCCGCTCTGAAGGATGATATCGCCCGTCTCAATGGCCACATCCGTCCCGGTTCCGATGGCCAATCCCACATCGGCCCGTGCAAGGGCCGGGGCGTCGTTGATGCCGTCACCCACCATCCCCACTTTCTTCCCCTGTGACTGAAATTCCTGGATTTTGCCTTCCTTCTCATCGGGCAAAACATCGGCCGCCACTTCATCAATTCCGGCCTTATCCGCGATCACCCGGGCGGCCCGCGCATTGTCACCGGTCAGCATTACCACCTTGAGGTGCTCATCATGCAGTTCCGCCACCACTTCGGCAGATTCCGGTTTGAGTGTGTCGGAAAGTCCGATAATGCCGGTGGGCCGATCATCTACCGCCACCACCATGAGGGTTTTTCCCTGGTCCTCCAGTGCCAGAATCTCTTCTTGAAGGTCCGAAGAAATCACCATGCCCAGATCCCTGAACCAAGCCGGTTTTCCCACATGTACCAACCCTTCCCCTTCAATCCGGGAGGTCACCCCATGGCCCCGCGTGGCTTTGAAAGAGGTGGTTTTCAGTAGTTTAATTCCCCGATTTTCCGCCTCTTCCACCATGGCACGCCCCAGGGGATGTTCGGACCCCTTCTCAACGGACGCGGCGATTTTCAGCAGATCATTCTCAACGCCCTCAAACCCCGATGCCGTGGCAACGTCCACCACCGAGGGACGACCCACGGTCAGGGTGCCGGTTTTGTCCAGCACCAGGGTATCGAGCCGTGCCGCCATTTCAAGAGCCTCGCTGGTTTTAAAGAGGACTCCCTTTTCAGCGCCTTTCCCGGTTCCGGCCATGATGGCCGTGGGGGTGGCCAGCCCAAGGGCGCAGGGGCAAGCAATCACCAGCACGGCCACCATGCGAATCATGGCGGGGACAAATGCGCCCTCCAGCACCCACCAGAGGATAAAGGTGAAAATGGCAATGCCGATAACCCCGGGTACGAACATGGCGGCCACCCGATCCGCCGTTGCCTGAATGGGCGCCTTGCTCCCCTGCGCTTCCTGCACCAGCCGGATGATCTGCGCAAGGGCCGTATCCTTGCCCACCTTTGACGCCTCGAATTTGAGCAAGCCCTCGCCGTTGACCGATCCGCCGATCACTTTGTCGCCCGGCCCCTTGTCCACCGGGATGGGCTCGCCGGTCAGCATGGACTCATCCACGCTGGACTCCCCATCAACCACTTCCCCGTCCACGGGAATGCGCTCTCCCGGACGTACCAGGACCACATTCCCCACCTTGACCGCGGCCAAGGGAACGTCCGCTTCCTTTCCATCCACGAAGATGGTCGCCGTTTTAGGACGTAGTCCCATCAGCTTTCTGATGGCACCGCCCGTGCGCCCTTTGGTTCTGGACTCCAGCATTTTTCCGAGCTTGATGAGGGTGATGATAACCGCCGAGGTTTCAAAATAGACGTGTTGACCCAGGAAGGGGTAGAGCAAAACCGCCACTGAATAGAAATAGGCGACGGAAGACCCCATGGCCACCAGAACATCCATGTTGGCGCTGCCGTTTTTGAGACTCTTAAAGCCGCCCACATAGTAATCCCACCCCGTGTAGAACTGAACCGGCGTGGCCAGGGCCAGGAACATCCAGTTGACCCACGTTCCGTGACCCCAGGGACCTAAGAATCCAAAATCCCGACCCATGCTCAGGACAAAAAGAGGCGCCGCAAAAAGCACACCCACCAGAAATTTTCGCGTTTGCTCGCGAATCTCAGAATTTCGCGCCTTTAGTTCCGCATCTTCACCATCCGCATCATCGGGCCGAACAGCGCCGTATCCCGCGTCTTCGATAGCAATGATCATTTCGTCCACGCCGGTGATCGAGGGCACGTATGAAACGGTCGCCTGTTCCGCGGCAAAATTGACATTGGCATCCAGCACACCGGGGACCTTTTTCTTGAGCGCCCTCTCAATGTTCATGGCACAGTTGGCACAGGTCATTCCCGTCACGGGGATGGTGACACTCCCTTCGGCCACACCGAAACCCGCATCATGAATGGAATCCACCAAGGCATTCAAGGAAACCTCTTGAGAGTCCAGGGTGACGGCGGCCTGCTCGGAGGCAAAGTTGACGTTAATGTCGTCAACCCCGGGCAGCTTCTTGACGGCCCGTGTCAGGTTGGCGGCACAATTAACGCATGTCATCCCCGTAATGGGAAGATTGAGGCGAGTCTGTTGGGCCATGAGCGTCTAGCCCGCCGCCGGGTAGTTGATCTCTTTAAGGGTCGCCTTGATATTCTCCACGGTGGCCGGCGCATCCCAACTGACGGTAATCTCTTTTGAACCGGGATCTCCATCAACAGCACTGACGCCATCCATATCACCCAACTCTTTCTGAATAGCCTTGACACAGTGGCCGCAACTGATGTTGGGAATCGAAAATTTTGTTGTCTCCATTTGTTAAGACCTCCAATTATAAGTTTTCTGCATTTTTTGCGTTTCACTTATAACGGTAATCCCTTTTTTCGAAAAAACAATCCAGTTGCTAATCCCGCTCGCCTCTCGATTTCAGCCAATCCAGCATGTCCTCATTATTTTTAGACAAAAACCATCGGCCGTCGGCAAAAACGCCGTAGTCCGCACCAACCATGGCCGAAGCCAGCCGCGTGGTGTTGGCATAGAACAGCCACTGCTGAACCCACATCTTCTCAATGGCTTCGTTAAAAGGATTATCCTGATGCGTGAGCCCCTTCGCATAGCCTTTTTCCCAGGCCGCCATCATCATTTTTGTGGCAGTAAGGGTCATGTCATTGGTGTACCGAACGGTTTTATCCAAGCGAGCAAAATGACCATCAACCCATCCCCGGTCGTGGCAGCCAAGACACACTTTTTCCATGGTCTGCAGACGCTTCTCCTGCTCCTTTGCATCGATCAGATATTTTGTTGTCGGCTCACCGGTCAGTTCCGTGGGCAGGGAAAGCCCCTGGCGGTTTCGAATAACCGTGGTATCCGGTGATTTGGGCGAGGGGTGCGCATAGATCAGTCCGAAAAGCCTTAGCGGCAGGCGATTACTCATACTGTGGGTCCGTTCTGCAAGGACTTCCCCATCATCAGTCACCAGCATGCTGACGTGGCAGACGGCACAAGTAGGTGCTGTGAAATCCTTGCCCAGGGTCCAGGGAACTGAATCGAATTGCCACTCTCCACCCAGGGCGGAAAAGATGTTTCCGTGCTTGCTCACATTGTAGACTTTGTAAGCCGGTACATCGGGACCCTTGTGGCATTCAGAGCAGGTGTAGGGTTTCCGCGCCATCTCCATTGAAAAACTGTGTCGTGTATGACAAGCGGCACAGGAGCCCTTGGTCCCATCCGGGTTGATGCGACCGACACCGCGGTTTGGCCAGCCGCTCAATACGGGAAAATCCATCTCGCCGTCAGGGGTATCACGGACTTTCATCCCCTGAACCTCAACCTTGGTCCCATGGCAGAAAAGACAGGAATCCGCGTCCATCTGCGGATCCGACTTTGTCTGGGTGATCTTCATGTTTTCGAATGTCTGCAGACCGTTGGTGGCATCGGCCAGGGACCTGAAAAGGGGGTTTTCCTGCAGATTGCCGTGGGCATGGCTCATGAGGTTCAGGCCGTATTGTTCCACTTCCGTTGGATGGCAGACGGCGCAGTCGCCGGGGGTGACCACCACATGAACAGAATAGCCGTTGTGCTCAAAGCTGTCCTTATGCTTTTCCGGATTCATGGTGTGGCATTCAGCACACCCGACAACGACACCCGCAAAGTTTTCCGGCGGTTTATCTACGGAAATGCGCCGCGAAACGGGCGGATTTTTCATGGCCGTTTCCGGGGTCATCAGGGCCATTCGCCCTTTTTTCCATCCAGCCACAATCCCCGGCGTAGCATAAACATGGCAACCCAGGCAAGTCTCGCTGTCATCACTGACTGCCGGGGACGCCACCTTCGCCATGCCGCCGCCACCAAAAAACAACAAACCACCCAGAAGCGCAAATCCCATCCGGGCAGAAATCCGTTTGACACATCTTGAATCGCACATCGTTCCGCCTTCCCCATTTATTCTTCTAAAGCGCTTCCTTCCCGGATTCGCCCGTACGAATACGAACGGCCTCTTCAATGGGCGTTACGAATATTTTTCCATCGCCGATCTCTCCGGTTTGCGCCTCTTTTTGAATAATCTTTATAATGTCCGGGACCATCGCCGAATCTGCTGCAATTTCCACTTTGATCTTTGCAACAAAATCCACCTGGTATTCCGCACCGCGATACACCTCTTTGTGTCCGCGCTGTCGGCCGAACCCTTTGACCTCCGTAATGGTCATGCCTTTGACGCCCACCTGGGACAACCCCTGTTTCACTTCATCCAGTTTGTAAGGCTTAATGATCGCTTCTATTTTTTTCATGATCTCGCTCCTTTAATGACGCATCAGATGTTGTAGGCGGCCTCCTCGTGCTGCGAAATATCCAGACCGCTTCTCTCGTCCCGAATATCCACCCGAAGTCCGAAAAGTTTGTCCACAATTTTCAGCAGGATGTAGCTTACAATAAAAGCATACACAATGGTAACCAAAATGGCCACGCACTGCACCCTCAGCAAACCGGCATTTCCGAAAAAGAGACCGTCGGCGCCGCCAGGATTCACGGCGACACTCGCCAGAATACCTGTCAGCAACAGTCCCAGGATACCGCTGAGGCCATGAATGCCCACCACATCCAAGCTGTCGTCATACCCAAAACGATTCTTGGCCATGACACCCAGATAACACCCCACACCCGCCACGACGCCGATTAGAGCACCGGACAGCGGTCCCACAAAACCGGCCGCCGGTGTCACGGTGGCCAGGCCTGCCACCGCGCCGCTGGCGCCTCCCAGTGTCGTAGCCTTTCCCGTCATTTTCCACTCCATGCCGATCCATGCCAGCGTTCCGGTGGCACCCGCCAAATGGGTGACCACAAACGCACTTCCCGCCAGCGCCCCTGCCGCCAGTGCACTTCCGGCGTTGAACCCGAACCATCCGAACCACAGCAGTCCCGTTCCCAGAAGCGTCATGGGTAAATTATGGGGCCTGAGTTCCTCGGAACCATATCCCGCCCGCTTGCCCAGAAGCAAAGCCGCAGCCAGAGCGGCCACACCCGATCCCAGATGGACGGCAACACCACCCGCAAAATCCAGCGCACCCAAACGTCCCAGCCAGCCACCATCACCCCAAATCCAATGGACCAGCGGATTGTACACAAATGTGGCCCATAGAAGGCTGAACAGCAGAAAAGGACCGAATCGCATCCGCTCGGCAAAAGCTCCTGTTATGAGGGCCGGTGTAATGACGGCAAACATGCATTGATAGATCATGAATACTTGATGGGGAATGGTACTGGCATAAACCGGGTGCGGTTCCATTCCCACACCCTTTAAGCCGAACCACTCCAGTCCACCGATAATACCCCATTTATCCGGACCAAAGGCCATACTGTACCCCACAGAATCCATTCCACACTGATCAGCCGATGATAATAAAACTCTGCATGATGGTTCCCACGCATTTTACTTCTGACATGCCCGCATAAAAAAGTGCCATCCGA
>ADZZ01000778.1 GCA_000179315.1 delta proteobacterium NaphS2 | reverse complement strand
TGTATCGGGCTCCGGCTTCCGGGGTTCATCGGTCCGTTCCGAGGACTGCACTTCCTTTTTAAACGCAGGTTTTTGAATGAACTTTGGTTTATTTTCATCGGGCCTGGATCCAGTCAGGCCCGCCGGCATCAGTTCCACCGACGCCGAATTGAAGCGAGCGGCCGATGTTGCCCGTGAAGTCGCCTCTTGGCTCGAAAATGATTTGGGTTTTCCTAAAGGTATTCGCG
>ADZZ01000779.1 GCA_000179315.1 delta proteobacterium NaphS2 | reverse complement strand
TAGCTTCTCGAAGTATCTTAGTGCTGATCCACTGTTCGAGGGTCTGCATAAAGATTTTTTGGGAGTATCGGACTACCGTGAGGGTAATCCGGAAATATCAATGGCAGACGCCTTGATGTCTGGCTTTGCCGTTTTCTCTCTCAAAGATCCGTCCCTGCTTGCTTTTGACAAACGAAGACAAGCCGCTGAGAATTTAGAAAGCATTTATCATGTAGAAAGTATACCTTGTGACTCGCAGATGCGAACGATTCTGGATGAAGTAGACCCTGTGGAAATTCGACCTGCGTATAAGAATATTTTTAGTAAATTGCAAAGAGGCAAAGCTCTGGAGCGCCTGGCTTTCTTCCAGGGATGCTATCTGTTATCTTTGGACGGAACAGGCTACTTTTCCTCGAAGAAAATTTTCTCTGATAATTGTCTGCAAAAAGTAAACAAAAAGACCGGCGAAATCACCTATTACCAACAGATGCTGGGGGCGGCAATTGTTCATCCCGATCTCAAAGAGGTCATTCCGTTAGCCCCGGAGTTCATAATCAAACAAGACGGCCAAAGCAAGAACGATTGTGAGCGTAATGCCGCAAAACGTTTCTTCGACAGTCTTAGAAAGGACCATCCACACCTGCCCGTTATCATTACCGAAGATGCCCTAAGTTCGAATGCGCCACACATAAGGGAGGCGGAAAAATACAATCTTCATTACATTCTGGGTGTGAAGAAGGGGGATCATCCTTTCCTGTTCAGAAAAGTGGAAGAGGCACAAGAAAATGGCGAAGCTGTTCAATTTGAATTGGTCGATAATGATAATCCG
>ADZZ01000780.1 GCA_000179315.1 delta proteobacterium NaphS2 | reverse complement strand
TCGCCCAACCCATTGTGAGAAAATTTATTAGAACTGAGAACCTGGGTGGAAGGCGTGTCAGCATCGGCAGGGTGTGCAAGTTCCTGAGTTCAAAACACGGGATCGATGTTCCAAAAATGACCCTTTGGCGTGCACTTAACCGGTGGGGTTTCAGTCATGGCGAAGGCCGAAGAAGAAATAGCCTGAAGGAACAGGATCGAATTATATTTGCACGACGAGAATACCTCAGAGCCAAGCTTGCCAATCGAAATCCCGATGGAACATTGAAGCGGCCGGAAGTCTATTTGGATGAAACCTATATAAACAAGAATCACTCATGCCGGTTCACATGGTACCTTAACGAAGACGGTCCTCTCGTTAACAAGCCTTCAGGGGTTGGCCCTCGTTTCATATTGGTTCATGCGATCACGGAAGATGGCTGGGTAGGCGGGGCTCAACTTGTTTTTGAGGCGAAAAAACGAACCGGCGACTATCATGGCCAGATGAACTGGGACAATTTTTCTACATGGTTTGAGACCCAATTGTTACCGAATATTCCATCTGAGGCTATCGTTATCCTGGATAATGCCAGATATCATAACGTACTTGATACTGAGAGTATTCCAAATAAAAGCAGCAGGAAAGAGCAATTACGAGCCTGGCTGACCCGCAATGGTTACCCTTGGCGGGAAGATATGCTCAAGTCTGAATTGTCTGAATTGTGTACACGCTTGGCGCCAGCGCCAGAATTCAAATTGGACCAAATTGCTGAACAACATGGCATTTCCATACTGCGCACACCGCCTTACCATCCGGAATTGCAACCAATCGAAACGTGCTGGGCAGTATTAAAAAACCACATGGCCGATAATTGCGATTTTACAATGGCTGGTCTTCGCAAAAGACTACCGGAAGCTTTTGCTAAGGTCACCACCAGCACATGTAAAGCCATCATTTCGAAGGTTTTTGAACAAGAGGAAAGATATTGGGCTGAAGATGAAAAACTCGATGAGATATATTCAGAAAATGCTGAGGAAGAATATCTCGGGAAAGATGCCTTTGAGAGCCAAGGAGATGAATTTTATTTGGAAGCTGTGTAAACTTGTCAAGCACTTTTTTCGGTATCAACTATTTCGGTACACCCTATAGTG
>ADZZ01000781.1 GCA_000179315.1 delta proteobacterium NaphS2 | reverse complement strand
TCGCATCACGCATCATACACAGCGTAAGCGTCGTCGAAGACTCAAAAAAAGACCCGCGTCAGTTTGACGACTTGAWTTCTTCCCGGAGAAGAGGCCCAGGTTGACTATGGAACAGGAGCGCGACGCTTCATGACAGCGGAAAACATCGCCGGCCTCGCTTGTTTGTCATGGTGTTGAAATATTCCGGGCGGGCCTTCCGGAAAGTGGTGTGGAAATCGAGCAAGGAAACATGGTGCAGGCTGCATGAGGAAGCATTCCGGTATTTTGGCGGATGCCCGGGATATGTAGCCTTGGATAACCTTAAGGAAGGCGTGATCAAGCCTGATATTTATGATCCCGAGCTTAATACGTTATATGCCGCGATGTTGTCTCATTACGACGTTGCGGCAGACCCGGCAAGGGTGAAGGATCCGAACCGAAAAGGGACGGTGGAAAACGGGGTTAAGTACACACAGAATACCGCCCTGAAGGGCCGGAAATTCGATTGTATTGACGYTCAGAATGATTGGCTCATGCATTGGGAAAAGCGCTGGGCGGCGCCTCGCATTCATGGCCGGGCCAAAAGACAGGTTGAAGAAATGTTCCAGGAGGAAAAACCCTGCCTTCTGCCTTTGCCCTTGTCGCCGTTTGTGTATTTTCGACAGGAAATCCGGACGGTTTACGATGACGGCACCATCCAGTTGGACAATTGTTACTACGCCGCCAATCCGGCGCCCCTTTACAGTCAGGTGGTGGTAAGGGTCTATGACAAAGAGATCGAAATCCTGGACCCTCAACGGATGGAAGTGATTCGCCGCCATCCAAAGGGTCGTATGCCGGGGTCCCTTTTGATGGAACCGCGGGACCGAATTTTTAATCCCTCCCGGCAAACGGACAGGTTGCTGGCACGGGCCGAAGCCATTGGACCCCATACATTCTCATTGTGTGAAACGTGGTTTACCGAAGAAGGCCGAAGCGGCCAGCGCCGGATGTATGGCCTGATCAA
>ADZZ01000782.1 GCA_000179315.1 delta proteobacterium NaphS2 | reverse complement strand
TGGGCGGGTTTTATACCCCGGCGGATATTCGCTTTGCCACCCGGCATGTGGTGGAAAAGCAGGGGGGAAAGTTTATTCTGGATAAAGCCGTCCGGGTGGACCCTGAAAAAAAGACCGTTCAAACGGAATCGGGTCAAGAGGTCCCCTATGATGTGGTTTCCTTTAACGCCGGCAGCCAGGTCCCCAAACCGGACATGGAAGGAGATGCGGAAAATATCTATACGGTAAAGCCCATCGAACGACTCAAGGAGGCCCGTGACCGTATCAAAGCGTTACTGAAAGAAAAGCCTCTTCGGGTCGGCGTCATCGGCGGTGGGCCCTCCTCTGTTGAGATCGCCGGGAACGTCTGGCGGCTCTCCATGAATTCAGGGAAAAATCCCGCGGAGATCACGGTCTTTGCGGGCAGCAGGCTCATGTCCGGCTTCTCGGAAGGGATTCGAAGAAGGGCCCGCAAGTCCCTCTCAAAAAGGGGGATCCGGATTCTGGAAGGTCACCGTGTCGGAAAGATCATGGACGGCGGTGTGGTTCTGGATACGGGAGAAACCCATGGCCTTAATTTCATTTTTTTGGCCCTGGGGGTCAAACCCAATGCAATATTTAAAGCCTCGGGTCTGCCCACGGGACCGGACGGCGGCCTGCTGGTGAACCAATACCTGCAATCCACGAAATACCCGGACATGTTCGGCGGGGGAGACTGCATTTATTTCCAGGATCAGCCCCTGAACAAGGTGGGGGTCTATGCCGTACGGCAGAACCCGGTGCTGCTGCACAACCTCATGGCGCAGCTGGAAGGGCGTGCGCTGAAACCCTTTGATCCGGGCGGTGATTATCTTCTGATTTTCAACCTGGGTGACGGCACCGGGGTCTTCGAGAAAAAATGGCTCACTTTCAGCGGCAGGCTCGCCTTTTTGATCAAAGATTATATTGACAGACGATTCATGCGAAAATTCCAGGCCATTGAGTAATTCCCATCGCGTCGTCTGCATCCAAATAAGGATTAGTTCCGAGCACTCGTTTCCATAACATGAAAATCACCGGTTTATCCGGCGCATTTTCTGCTTGGAATTAGGTTCAGCGGGGCAGCAAATCCGCAGCCGATTGTTCGCTATTTTTTATCGCAGTCTTTTTCTTATCCAAGCAGGATTTCTTCTACAGGCAATGACAGCATAAATTCTGACTTCGTTTTCCTCAAGTCGGTAATAGATGGAGAAAGGAAAACGTTTTGATAGAAGACGATGATATTTCTGAAAATGAATACTATGTATTCCAGAAAACAATTTGAAAGATTCAATATCAGAGTATAGAGACTCCAAAAAGTATGACCCTAATCCTTCTTGTTGCAATTCATAGATAATGATAGCCTCCTTTCAAATTTTCTCGTGCAGATTAAGGATTCTGATTTTCATGATATAGAATCCTGGATATCTTTTTTGGCTTGTTCCCAGTCAATAAATTCATCTTTACCTTGTTTTATTTTTTCTTCCCTATCTTTTAATACTAAAGTTTCACCGTTTTTGAACCTTTTCCAATTTTTCCAGCCAGTTCCGCGCATTTTTTTTATTATGCGCAGAGAATTTTGGCACGAAAAATGAAAATTTTTTCAATTTTTATGCCAATAAATTCAACTAGTTATTTAACTTTTTACCCTTGAAATTCGCTCCATCTCGTGATAGGATTCGATAACAACTTATTGATATTCCATCGGAAAGGAGCTTGGCAACATGTTTATTCTAAACGATATCTTAAAGCCTCTACAAAATGCTTTTTCTTCCACCAATCTCGGCAGGGAACGAGCACACTGGTTCTCTTATGCCATCCTGGCTTTCATCATCCCTTTCACTTCATCTATCTCTTCAAACGTGTTGCGTTGCCTCAATACCTTGTTTGGGCTCAACATTAACAAACGTCGATTCTACACCTTTATGGCTTCCAACAAAATACCATGGCATAACCTATGGGCCGCCTTATGGCACCTCATTCCTGACCCCTTGTCCGATGGGCGACTTATGATCGCATTAGATGATTTCATCAATCCAAAGACAGGTCGCAACATCTTCGGATGTTCTCATATCTTCGATCATGCCGCAAAGGACAATCAATCCAAATATCCATGGGCACAGAATGTGGTTCTTATTGGTCTGTTAAAGGTCATCAAAGGACGATGGGCTTGTCTCCCCCTTTCACAGCGATTTTATTTGCCCCAAAAGGCCATAAATGCCAAATCGGACAATATGAGGGTTGCCGGAAAGGTCGTTTCTTTCCAAACCAAACTCCAACAAGCTGTCGAGATGGTAATTCAGGTAGCTCAACACTTTGCCGGCGTTGACATAATAATCGTTTGTGACAGCTGGTTCGGAAATAACGGCCTGTTCAAACCCCTCCGCACTAAACTCGGAAATTTTGTTCATTTGCTTTCAAGATTACGTTCCAATACCGTACTGTACTCCATCCCCAAGATCGGTTCTTCCAAAAAGCCGGGAAGACCCAAAAAATATGGCAGCAGGTTGGGTTCGTGCGCTGAAATGGCGGCGGCATTCATGGCGTACGCTTCAACCTATCACGTCTTCCTGTACGGAAAATACCGTGAAGTCAACGCATACTCCCAAATCGTTATGCTCAAAACACTCAAGTGCCCTGTCCGGGTTGTCTGGGTCTTTCGAAAAACACAGTGGATCGCAATCTTCTCCACGGACTTGAAGCTGTCGGTTGAGCAAATTATCGAGTATTATGGGGCCAGGTGGAAAATCGAGTCGGGTTTCAAGGAGATCAAGCAAGACATTGGAAGCAGCAAAAGCCAAACCCGCAATGCACAGGCAGTGATCAATCACATCAATTTTTCCATAATGGCCGCAACAATCATTTGGATCTATGGTTCACGGCTCGAAAACATTCCCGAACGCAGGCACAAGGTCAAGGGTCGCAACAGTTTCGCCTTTTCCGACCTGAGACATATCATCGCTAAGTCCGCATTGAGCGATGATTTTCATGCCGTTTGCAACCAAGACAACAAACTGCCCCGAAAATCTTTCCTGGAGGCGTTGCTGCGCATGGTCGGCTGATCAAGCCGGGGGCATTTTCTGTGAAACTTCAGTTTTAATATATCTCCATGCCATGGGGGGAAGCCAAATCAGGAACCTTTCGGCAAATATCATCCCATAGAAGTTCCATCGTCCTTAGTTTTTCTTTTATTGTCATTTCCTGAAGTTTTAGATTCATTCTGTTCCCTCCTTATTTATAGCGAACGCTGCAAATTCAGCCATGCTGTTTTTCGCGTCGCGGAATTCCGGGGACAGTATACTCACTCCTAAAAGCTTGATGTTAATGCTGTATACTGTCCCCGGAACTCTAAGGCTTTCATTAAAAGGAAATACGATTCGGTAGCCGAATCCTCCTTGCAGGCATACTACCTGCCTTCGGATTTGACAGCAAACCTTGTTCGAAAATATGTTCGAAAAAGGTAGTGTCTAGGTGGAAATGGGTGTAAGTGTTAGAAATTATTGACGTGTCGTAATAATCATAACAGCATCGACGCTTGCAGGTTTCAAAGAGACTGTATCGGCTGACCGACCAGCCCAATTTCTGGCTGAAGACAAATTTTTTCATGGGGAAATGCTATTTGTTTTCACTCTGAGACTTCTGGTACGCTTCGATCATTCGTTTGGTTTCGTTGATCCGTTTGGTGATTTTGATGGCGCGGGGACAGGCCCTGGTGCATTCAAAATGATTCTGGCAGGGCCAGACGCCGTCAGACGCGTTCAGTACCGGCAAACGCTCTTCAAATCCCTTGTCGCGGCTGTCCGCCAGAAAGCGAAAGGCCTGGACAACCGCCGCCGGTCCCAAGAAGCTTTGGTTTTCCTCCAAGATGGGACAGGCGGAAAAACAGGCGGAACAGAGAATGCAGTTGGTGGCATCATCAAAGGCCATCCGTTCTTTCGGGGATTGCAACCGCTCCCGTTCCGGTGGTGGTTCTTTGTTGATGAGAAACGGTTTCACCGAGCGAAAGCGCTCAAAAAATGCTGTCTGGTCAACGATCAGATCCCGCTCCACCGGTAAGTGTCGCAGCGGTTCAATGAGGACGCTTTCTTCGCCATGTTGCGCCACGTCCCTAACAAGGGTTTTGCAGGCAAGGCGGTCTTTTCCGTTGATGCGCATGGCGTCCGATCCGCAGACCCCGTGAGCGCAGCTCTTTCGAAATCCGAGGGTTCCGTCCTGAAACCGCTTGATGCGCATGAGCACATCGAGAATGCGTTCATCGGGTTCGGCTTCGATCCTGAAGTCCTGGTAGCGGGATTCCGTATCGGTCTCCGGGTTAAACCGTCTGATCTTGAGTATGATGTCCATTTCGCGATCCTCAATATGTTCGGGGTTTGGGTTTCCAGAGGGAAACATCCACATCCTTGTAGGTGAGACCCACGTCATCTTTTTCCAGACGGGCCAGGGTATGCTTCAGCCATTGGGGATCATCGCGATCCGGATAATCCTCCCTCGAATGGGCCCCCCGGCTTTCCCGACGGTTGAGGGCTGAAACGGCCGTGATCAAAGACAGGTCCAGCAGGTTCCCAAGTTCGATGAGCTCCAGGAGATCCGTGTTGAAAGCGTTTCTCCGGTCCTCGGCGCGCACCATCATGTATCGTTCCCTGAGGGTTTGAATTTCGCCAACGGCCCGGGCCATATGGGTCTCAGTGCGGTAGATACCGACCTTTTCCATCATGGTGCGCTGCATTTTATCAAAGATGCGGCCACCGTGGGGCCCTTTTTTCTTTGCCGTCAGACGCGTGATCCATTCCCTAGAGAAATCCGTTGCGTCGGTCGCAATACCCGCCGGGTCCCCATGGTTCACGTAGTCGGCCATGTGCCGGCCCGCGCGTCGGCCGAAAACCACCAGGTCCAGCAGGCTGTTGGTTCCCAGCCGGTTGGCCCCATGAACGGATACACACGCACATTCCCCCACCGCATAAAGTCCATGGATGAGCGTGCCCTTGTTGTCGATCACGACCCTGCCGTGGGTATCCGTGGGAATGCCGCCCATGCCGTAGTGGGCCGTGGGAAGCACCGGAATGGGGTTTTCGGCCGGGTCGATCCCCAGATAGGTTTTGCAGAAATCCGTTATGTCCGGCAATTTGCTTTGAAGGGTTTCTTTTCCCAGATGTGTGGCGTCCAGATGCACATAGTCGTCGATTTTGCGGTCGCCGCGAATGCCGTTGCCGGACCGGATTTCCGTCATGATGGCGCGGCTTACCATGTCGCGGGGCGCCAGATCCAGAAGCGTTGGGGCAAAGCGTGCCATGAAACGTTCATTCCGGTTATTTCTCAAGATACCCCCTTCACCGCGCACCGCTTCCGAGATGAGGATCCCGAGACCCTTGATGCCCGTGGGATGGAATTGGAAAAATTCCATATCCTGCAAGGGGATGCCCCGTCTGGCGCAGATGGCCGGTCCATCCCCCGTGTTGGCATAGGCATTGGAGGTGATCTTGAACATGCGGCCGAAACCGCCCGTGGCAAAGAGCACGGTTTTGGCCTCGAAGACATGGATTTCGCCCGTTGACAGTTGAAGGGCCACAACGCCGGCGCATTGATTATCTTTCAACGCCAGGTCCAGGACCTGGTATTCGTCATAGAAGTGGACTCCGTTTTTGATACATTGCTGGTAAAGGGTCTGCAGGATCATATGCCCGGTGCGGTCCGCGGCATAGCAGGCCCTGCGAACAGGGGCTTCACCGAAGTTTCGGGTATGTCCGCCGAACCGGCGTTGATCGATGCGGCCGTCAGGGGTGCGGTTAAAAGGGAGTCCCCGGTTTTCCAGATCATAGACCGCCTGAACCGCTTCCTCCGCCATGAGCATGGCCGCCTGCTGGTCCACCAGATAATCGCCTCCTTTGACGGTATCAAAGGCGTGCCAACGGGGGTCATCCGCTTCCACGTTTCCCAGGGCCGCACTGATGCCCCCCTGGGCGGCTCCCGTATGGCTCCGGACCGGGTAGACCTTTGAAAGGACGGCGGTCTTGGCCTTGGCGCTTACTTCCAGGGCCGCGTAAAGACCGGAGCCGCCGGATCCCACGATAATGGCGTCAAATGTATGTTTCAAATGGAGCCTCCTTTACATCAAATGGGATTCCAGCCAGGTCTCCATGTCGCCCAGCACCTGATCCCGTTCCGGTTCATTGAATATTTCGTGATACAACCCCTCATAGATCTTAAGGGTTTTGTCGGATGATCCCACCGTTTCAAAGAGCATCTGCGCGCCGGCCGGGTCCACCAGTCTGTCCGCCCCCCCCTGAAGCAGCAGGATCGGCAGGGTAATTCGGTTCGCTCGCCCTGGAATATCCTGCATGACCCGAAGAATTTCTCCGGCCAGTCGGGCCGTTATTTTTCCCGTGTAAACCAAAGGGTCCGCCACATAAGCTTTTACCACGGACGGATCCCGGCTGACCCCGTTTGCGTCCAGACCGATGAGCCCCATTTTGGGCAGCAATAGCGAAAATACTTTCCCTGCCAGAATGGTGAACGATGAAATGTTATCCGACACCTTGATAACACCGGCACCCGAGAGCACGGCGCCTGAAAAATCCGGCTCTCTTTGGGTGAGAAAAAGGGTGCTTACCAGGCTTCCCATGCTGTGCCCTACAAGGAAAATGGGGATTCCACCATGAAGGTTTCGCGCCTTATCGAGGTAAAGGGCCAGGGTTTCCGTGTAATCTTCAAAGCGGTTCACGTAGACCCGCTTGCCGTGAGATTTTCCGTGGCCCGGAAGATCGAATCCGTACACGGCGTAACCGAGGGGCACAAACCGGTTGATCAAATTCATGTAGCGGCCGCAGTGCTCTGAAAGACCGTGAACCACCAGCAGGACGGCTTTAGGATCACCTTCCGGCAACCAGCACTGATAGAAAATCCCGTGGCCCTCCTTGTCCTTCAGAAATCCCGTTTCATGGTTCATTTTGCGACTTTCCGCTAATGATCTATTGACGAATCCCTTTCGAAAATGTCAAAAGGAGCAGTCGGTACGTTTTGATAAATCCATATTGGCGAAGACCGACCATTTGAATACCCAATTGAGCGCTAAGCTTAGAAACTTATCCATTTTCCGTCAAGCACGAACCTTTCGACAGATGGTTGAAATATAAAATATGGGGTCAAATACGACACAGGAATTTAATGAACTGATCCGGATGGCCCGTGGATCCGGGGCAAACGGGGTGGGTATTATCGATGCCCGGGAGGTGCCCATCCTGGACAACCTGGCAAATCTTTGCGGGGAAACCCCGTGCGGCGCCTTTGGACTGAGCAACAATTGTCCACCCCATGTTTCAGGACCGGATGGATTCAGAGAGCTGATGAAAAGAATGCGTTATGCGCTGGTATTCCGGATCGATGTTCCTGAGGCGGTGATGTTCTCGGACGATCGAAACGAGGTTTTCGGTTTGGTGCAGGAAACGGTCGCCGCAATGGAAAATGCCGCCATCCAAATGGGATACCCTGAATCGAAAGGCTTTGCCGGGGGGTCGTGCAAGACCATTTTCTGTCACGATCACGCGGCTTGCCGGGTCCTTTCGGAGCGGGGGACATGCCGGAACCCGACACGTGCCCGTCCGTCCATGTCCGGGTTTGGTATCCATGTCCGGGAAATGCTAGAAAAGGCAGGGATTCCACCGGATAAACCGAATGCCCGCCAAGGTGACCGGGAATCCATGACATGGGTTGCGGGCCTGGTCATGATGGGTGGGACCACGGACCGCCACTGAACCGGAATCCGGTCACCGAAATCAGCAACTGCCGGATGCCGTCACTTTTCCCTGGCCGTCAGTTTCAGTTTGATGGTCACCGTATCCTTTTCCGCCTGGCCCTCCCCTGCATTCGGGATGGTTTTCAGTTGATTCAACGGTACCCCGGCGGTCGACAATTGCAGAACCACGGCCTCGGCACGCTTTTCAGCCAACGCTGTAAGGGCATTTTCAGGCAGCGGCTGTTGTTTTACAAGGGCCTGGAAAAGCGCTTTGTAAAATCCGTCCGGGTCGGGTTTTTGAGGCTCTAAAGGCGCTTCGGGTTCGGATTTTTTTGGCGTCTTTGCGGTGTCTGCAGGCTGGGGCGGCGTCAGTCCGTATGATCCCTTCAATGCCGCCAGTTCGGTTGCATTCATCCTCTCCGCAGCCATGCCGTCAAGGGCCTTTCGGGTAAGCGGATCCGTCAGGTTCAACGGTTCCGTACCGAGGTTTACTTCTGTGATGTCCGTTCGGCCCATCCGTTTCGCCAGGGCCTGTCTCACCGCCAGATATTTCAAGGCCGCGCCGTCTGCTTCCGGTGCATACTGCCCCTGAACCTCAACGGCCAACTGGGGGCGTTGCTTCATGGCAACCGCCAATTTGACCAGTTTTTCCTTTTGGGGCGGGGTGATGCGGGATGCTCCCACTTCGAATTCTACCGTTCCCATGTCTTCCGTGTCGCCGCCCACAAGCGAAGCCAGTGCCCTGAAAGGGGCCGTAACAATTTTGGTCAGAACATTCACCAGGGCTTTCCAGATCAGACCGCCGTAGCTGAATTCCGGGTCGTCCAGGCTTCCGGCCACCGGGAGCCCCAATTGGATGCGATCCTTTGAGTCCTTCAAAAGGGCGATGGCCAGATCCAGCGGCAGGTTCGTGGCATCAGGTCCCTCCACCCGCTCCCCCAGTTTAAGACTGTCCACGATGATTTCGTTTTCACCTTTCAGACGGCTGTCTACAACATGATAATCAAGGTCCAGGGAGATCTTGCCGGAGTCAATTTTCCTCCCGGCAAATTTGGCTGAATAGGGAGTGAGACTGGTCATTTCAACATTGCGGAAAATCATTTTTACATTGCTGTAGCCCCTGGTGTCAAGCGGTTCCAGTTCACCTTTGATGTTGACGGATCCGTATTGATCCACCTGGCCTTCCAGTGCCATGTTAATCCTGCGGTCCGGCGCGGAAGAGAATCCGTTGACGGCGCCATTCAGCTTCCGGATCTTGGCGGCAAATGGCGGCAAGAGGCTCAGATCGGCAAAGTCCACTTCGGCGTTCCTGATGAGGAGTTGATTGACGTCAACCGGGAATGTTCGGGAAGGTTTCTCATTTGAAACCTTGTTTTTTTCTTTCAAGGGGGGCGCTTCGGCGGAAGGCTTCCGGTCCGATACCATGACGTTTTTCACATTCAGACTGCCGTCTTTCTCGATTTTGAACTGGCCTATAAGGTGATCCAGCTGAACCGTTTCGACCTTTAACGCACCGGGCAGCGTGCTATACGCAATCCCTTTTATGTCCAGGAGATTCCAGGATAGAAATGTCTTTCCGGTCTCCGGCCGAATGAGCGCCAGCTTTTTGATGCCGGCACCGCCTTTAAACGTCAGCGCATCCTCCGTCCCCTTCTCTTTATGATAAGCCATGTCCCCTTTGAGAAAAAGATTTCCTGAATCGAGCGTCGGGATCAGAAATTCGCTGAGGTAGGGCTTAAGGGGGGTGAGGGCCACATCATCGGCTTTGATGTGAAGGGTGACGCCTGGGGTCTTCATATCCACACGACCTTTTATTTCGGCGTTTCCCCCTTCAGCAACATCGAGGGCCAGATTGAAGTCAAAGGGTGCCTTGGGCGGGGTTTCAAAATCAGTGACCCGGAGGTTGATATTTTTCAGTTGGTAGCGCCTGGGGTCCTTCAAGCTGCGATCGGACAGTTGCATACCGAAGGCCTCCATACGGATGGCGCCAAGATGTACCGACCATGGATGTTGTTCTTCTTCCGCCGTTGTCTTGGCCTTGTTGATTTCCCGACGGATGGCCCCCTCATTTCCGGAAGCGGTGAGCTGGACCAGATTGATGGCCCCTTTCGGGGTACGCCAAACCGCTGCATTTCCGCCCTGGATCGATATTTCCCCGGCCGAAATCCGACGGGCGGCAAGGTCCACCTGTCCGCCCTGAACCGTGGTACGCGGAAACGTCAGCAAATCCTCTGCTTCACCCACCTGACGAACCGCAAGGCTGTTTACATCGATACCCATTTCACTGATGATTGCCTGGGTTTCCTTTCCGGATATTTTCGCCTCGGCTTTTAGGGATACGCCAAGGCTTTCAAGATCCATGCTGATGGGGTTCAGGCGGCTGTGGTCCTCGAATCTGATGCCCATATCCTTCAATTGAATGTCTTCCATGTGAATCTTGAAAGGGGTCGCGTTGTCCGTGGCTGTTTTTGAATTTTGAGCCGGTTTTTCTGCAGATTTTTCCACCAGGATATTTTCCCAGCTAAGCCGGCCGCCTTTTTCTACGGCGGCTTGCAGGCTGCCGCCGGACAAGGTTAATCGGCCCACGGCCAGGTCATTTTTGGCCAGATCAAAACGGCCGTTGTCCACGCGGATGGCATTGATGGCCAGTTCGGCCTTCGGGGTGTTCATTACCTTCAGGTTCAACTTGTCAAGTTGCATGGTTAAATCGCTGATTTTTATCTGCGGTACTTTTGCCGTATAATCAAACAGATAATGGCCCTCAAGGCCCAATATTCCTTCGGGGGCATCGATTTTCAGGGTTTGCTTCAGGAAATTCCATGCAAGTTTCGTATGGAGGTTTTTCAGCTTGAATTGACCTTCTGACCAGATGGGGTCCAATGATATCTCACCGCTCCATTCCAGAATTCCGTCATCGGGTAGCCGCGCCGTAATTTTGTGCGGGCCCTTTTCCTCCGGCAGGGTGCTCAAGTGGGTGATTTCGAGATTGATCGGTTCGATGGGTATTTCGGCAGGGGTGGGCAGCGAGCGATCCCGGATACGAATATAACCGTTTGACAGCTGGATACGCTCAAAGTAAAGCCTGGGGAGCGGTGCGTCTGTTGCGGGTTCCGGGGGGGCGGCATGGGGTCTCTCGGGGGAAAGATCCCGGACCAGGCGGTCAAGGTTAACGGATTTGTCCGGGGCCACATCCACCTGGAGCACCAGACCGTCCAGGGAAACATCGGCAAAAGTCCATGCCCAGCGAAAAAGGCTCTTCAGTTCAAAACTAACAAAGAATCTCTTGAATGCCAGGATGCCTTCACCATCGGCTTCGTTCAGTGCCAGGCCGGATATGTTCAGGGTTAAGGCATATGGATTGAGGCGGACCTCCTCGACCTGGAGGGTGCGGTTCAAATCTTCCGCCACATACTTCTTCAATTGGCTTTTAAGGATATAGGGCAGCAGAAAAAAGCCCGCCAACGTGTAGACCAGGACGGAACAAACGGCAATCAAAAACAGTTTGCTGGTGAGAATGCGCCGGATAAACGGTTTTTTCCCCTGCCGGGTTGTCTCGGCGGTCATGTCTTTTTTCATGGGTGCCCCCTTTATTTTCGTACTTGGCGTGGGCCAAGTCGTCAATTGTGGTTGTAACGGTTCTATTCATCATTTTTTATTCCCATCCATTGCGATCCCGTAACCGCCGCCCCCCGGGGTGGCGATTCGGATGGCATCTCCGGGTTCGGCCCTGATTTCGTTTTTGCCGCCCAGATTGAGGGTGCGCCCATCCCTGGTCAAGAAAAGGTTTTTTCCCTGCTTTCCCGGTTTTCCACCTGCCAGGCCATAGGGGGCAAATACCCGTCTTTCGGATAAAATGGCAACGTTCAAATAATCCAGAAACTCGATTTCCCGGATCAATCCGTCGCCTCCCGAATATTTTCCTTTTCCGCCGCTGTCGGGTCTCAGGGAAAACCGCCGCAACATGACGGGGTATCTCTTTTCGAGGATTTCCGGATCAGTGATGCGCGTGTTGGTCATGTGGGTATGAACACCCGATTGCCCGTCCCAGTGGGGACCGGCGCCGGCCCCGCCGCCGATGGTTTCGTAATATCCCATGTGATCGTTTCCGAAGGTCAGGTTGTTCATGCACCCCTGGGATGCGGCGACGGTTTGAAAGGCCCTAAAAACCACATCGGTGATCCGCTGGGAGGTCAAGACATTACCGCCCACAACGGCGGCGTTTTCGGACGGTGACAGCAACGTCCCCTCCGGAACAACCAGTCGGACCGGTTTCAGGCATCCGCTGTTTAAAGGAATCCGCTGCTTTAAAATGCTCCGCAGGCTGTATAAAACAGCGGAACTGACCACTGCCTTGGGGGTATTCAAATTTCCCCATAATTCGGGACCGCTGCCCGAAAAATCGAATATTGCGCTGCCTTCATCACGGTCGATGGTGAGTCCTAATCGTATGGGAGAGCCGTCGTCCAGAAAGTCCTCTGCCAAAACGGTATCAACGGGAAGGAGATGCATCTTTTTTGAAAAATTCCGCAACATCTCCCGGACCGCTTGTTCCGCATTGAGTTGGATGTGCTTCATGAACCGATGCACAACAAAAAGATCATATCGATCGATCATCTGCCGCAGCAGCTCAACCCCCTGAAGATTGGCGGCAACCTGGGCCTTCAGGTCGGAGACGTTGTCATCGATGGCTCTTGTTCCGCTGATGACCGGTCTTCCGGACTTTCTTTTGATTTTTCCAGGGGCAAACAAGCGTTCGGTGATTCCTTTTTCATCAAATCGTCCTTTTGCCACCAGTTTGAAGGATTTGATACAGGCCCCTTCTTCGATCAACAGTTTGGAAAAAGGCGACATGGAGCCGGGTGAAATCCCGCCGATATCCGCATGGTGCCCCCGGTTGGCAACGGTCATGACGGGTTTGCCATCGTGCCATACGGGGGTAATGACCGTAATGTCGGGCAGATGACTCCCGCCGGCGGAAGGATGATTGGTCACCAGAACATCGCCTTCCCGTAAATCGTTTCCCGCATGCGCCATTTGCCAGCGAACCGTTTCTCCCATGGCGCCCAGGTGCACGGGAACATGGGGCGCATTGGCCACCAATTGGCCGTTTTGGTCAAACAGCGCGCAGGAAAAATCAAGCCGCTCCTTTATGTTGGTGGAAATGGCTGTTTTTTGAAGGGTTCGCCCCATCTGCTCGGCGATGGACATGAACAGATGACCGAAGATTGAGAGTTGAACGGGATCCACCTTATCGTCCACCCGGCTGTCCGCGCCCTTGACGATATCGATCCCGATGTTTCCCTCATCGGTCATTTCAGCCCGGCAGCCCGGTTCAATCAGAATCGTGGCGGTGTCCTGGATGATGATGGCCGGTCCCTCGATCCGTTGTTTTTGTCCAAGGTGATCCAGTCGGTATATGGGTGTCTCTTCCCAGCCGGATTCAAAATAACAGGCCACCGTTGTTTCGGGTTCGGCATGAGCGGCCGTAAAAACCTTTTTCTCAGCCTTGTAGCCCGGGGATCGGTAGACAGCCCTTATGCGGATATCATCCACCACAATATTGCGGTCCTCAAGATCGAATCCGAATTCCCGGAGATGGGAGGAACGAAACGATGATTCATAATCGTTGTCATCGGGCGTGGGTATCATAAACGCCGTGTCCGTCCCCTGGTACCGCAGGTTGAGATACGCTGTGACCACGGCTTCTTGGCCATCATACCCCTGTCGGGATAATTGCGTCCGCGCCGATTGCGCCAAATCGCTCAAACGCTTTTTGATGATATCCATGCCGCCGGGTGCAAGGAGCACGGTCGAGGGTTCCTGCCTTTCAACCACCACGTCGGCCAGACCCATTCCGTAGGCGGACAAAACACCCGCATACCGGTGTATCAATATCCGTTTGATCCCCAGTTCCCGTGCAATGGCGCAGGCATGCTGCCCGCCGGCACCGCCGAAACAGGCCAGAACGTGTTCTTCAACATCATATCCCCTCATCACCGATATTTCCCGTATGGACCTGATCATGGTCTCGTTGGCTACCCTGATAAACCCCAGGGCAACTTCCTCGACCGTCAAATCTTTTTCAAGGGAACGGCCGCATGTCCGGTTGATGGTATGGGTCAGCCGATTCAATTCCTCCCGTGCCGCGGCTATGTCGAGGGGCTGGTCCAGGGTCTCGCCGAAAACCTTCGGAAAATAATCGGGCTGTAACCGCCCCAGGACCAGGTTGGCATCGGTGACCGCCGGATAACCGTTTTTCCGGTAACAGACAGGTCCCGGATGGGCGCCCGCCGATTCAGGTCCCACCTCGAAGAGGCCGTTTCGGAAAAACAGCCGCGACCCGCCGCCCGCCGCAACCGTCACGATATTCATTTGCGGCGCCTGGATTCTGACGCCTGCCGTCTCCGTTTCATGAACCAGTTCAAATTCGCCGCCGAACCGGGAAACGTCCGTGGATGTGCCGCCCATGTCAAAACCGATGACCGGCTTTTTTTCATGCCTGGAATAGGTGGTCATGGCGTAACCCACCACGCCGCCGGCGGGACCCGACAAAATGGCGTTGCTCCCCTTGAACCGGTCGGCTGAAACCAGACCCCCATCCGACTGCATGAACAACAGCGGCGTGTGTTGCAATTCATCCCTGAAGCCGGACCGGAAACTCCGCAGGTATTTTTGAATATGGGGTGTCAGGTATGCATCAACCGTCGTGGTATCCCCACGGGAGACGATTTTCACCATGGGCATGACCCGGTGGGACAGGGATATCTGCGTAAATCCCATCTCTTCGGCCATCTCTCCCACCAGCAACTCATGTTCGGGAAAACAGTAGGCGTGCATGAACACCACCGCCACACTCCGGATGCCGTCATCAAAGGCCGTCTGAAGGTCCCTACGAACCTTTTCGGGATCCGGACGGGAAAGACGGACGAACTTATCCCCCATGGTGGTTTGCACCAACTCAGGAGACGCTTTTATATCGCTTTCCTGAAACGGTCTGATCCGTTCGTCAACTTCAATGACCCGGTCGTATACCAGGGAGGGCTTTTTGATGACCAGATCGAATATGTCCGGTCGCGTCTGGTTGCCGATCCTCAGAATATCTCCGAATCCCCGTGTCACCAGCAACACATGCCTTTCGCCCTTTCGTTCCAGCAAGGCATTGGTGGCCACCGTGGTTCCCATTCGAATCCACTCGATCCCGGTTTCATCGATCTCGTCCGGGGGTATCTCCTTTCCCCGGAATTCCGACAATACCCTGCGGATCCCTTCCCTCGGTGCATCGGGATAATTCCCGGGGTCTTCCGAAAGGAGTTTGACAACCCGGATTCCGCCGTCAGGGGTTTCCGCATACACATCGGTAAAGGTCCCCCCTCGGTCAATGGAAAACCGAAACCCTTTATGACCGGATTGCTGTTCCGGATCGGATGGTTGTGTCATGTTGCTCAGTCTCAGGAAAGCGCCAGACTTATCTTCAAGGCCGCGTCAACATCTCTCATGATGTCTGTGGAAAAATGACCTCTTTTCGACACGATCCGTGATTTGTCCAGGCTTTTTATTTGATCGCACTGGATAATGCTTTTTTTATCCAGTCCTCCCGCGCCCTTTTCAACAGGTACAATGACGGGATAGAACCGCTTTATATGTTCGGCGCCTCTGATTGGCGAGACAATCACCAGGGGACTATATTGATTACCGACATCATTTTGCACAACGACCGCCGGACGCGTCTTCCTGATTTCGTGCCCCCGGGCGGGGTCAAAATCAATATCGATAACGTCACCTCTTTTTATCTCCATTATATGCCGTCCCCAGAGCTAAAATCCCACTCATGGCTGCTCTCTTTGATAAAATCGTAATTGGCCAGATAACCTTCTTTCATGGCCAGTTCCATTTCCTCTCTTTCTTTCCGGGCGAGGCCTTCGGAAATAAGCCTGCGGATGAGTTCGCTCCTGCTGAACGAAATCCTTCGGGCCAGTCGGTCCAGCTTTTCAATGGTCATATCCGGTAATTCGATATTGATTCTCTTTTTTGCTTGGGCCGGTTCAGCTACCATAATTTGTACCCCCATCAATGTATTAAGTCATGGCATTGAACAATGATACCAAATAAAGGATGCTGTTTTCAAATCAAAAAGGATGATAGAGCCGTGAAGCATCAAATATGCATTGACTTCAATCGTCGTTGGGTGTAGGCAACATTATAAAGAAGTTGTGCGGCCGGGCAAGGTCGCATATTTTAGCGGGTGTGAATCCCGCCCCGGAAGGCTGGCCAGCCACTGGGTAGTGAGTCCTTGGATCGACGGGAGTAATCCCCGAGATTAAGCGTAGGACAGCGAGACGATAGGCCGTAAGCCATAAGGTTGAAGGGATTGAGCCTCGAAAGGATTAGTTGAGAGGGACGACGTTTTAACTTTGACGGAAGTCAAAATGACCATTGGCGAATGGCAAGTCAATGGCGCCTCTCCGGGGTCTGAGACCATGGCATGTCGGACATTGCGAATATGCGGCAACCCGGGAGGTTCTCTGCGCTCTTGCTTAAAAGCGAGTATGCCGGCCAACCGATAATAAAGGGAGAATGGCAAACGGGGCAGGGGAAGTCGGATGGCGTCGTAGTACCTGAGAAGGCGGGTAACTCCGCTGGAGGAAAGGACGTCACATGAGTAACAGTGTTGCGAGGACACATCATCTATGCTCAGAAATAGAGAAATGGTGGAAACGAAATTACAACGCATAGCGGAGAAGGCCCGCAAAGAAGATGAATGCCGATTCACCAGTCTGTTTCATCTGATGAACGAGGAGATGTTGCGGGAATGTTTCCAGGAGCTGCGCAAAGACGCAACATCTGGCATTGATAAGGTTACCAAGAAGGAATATGGGGAAAAACTTGGCGAGAACCTAAACGCTCTGGTCGGAAAATTGCATCGGATGGCGTATATTCCATTGCCGGTGCGCAGGGTGTACATTCCTAAACCGGGGAGTAGCAAGAAACGACCGCTGGGCATACCAGCCCTTGAAGATAAGCTGGTACAGGCGGGATTGACACGGGTGCTTTCGGCGATCTACGAGCAGGATTTCATTGACGATTCGTATGGATTTCGGCCCGGTCGCGGGTGTCATGACGCGTTGAGGGCACTCAGCAAAGAGGTTGAGGGATGCCGGGTTCACTATATTGTGGACGCAGATATCAAAGGGTTCTTTGATAATGTTGATCACGATTGGATGATTAAATTTCTCGGCCACCGAATAGCAGATAAACGAGTGTTGCGCTACGTCAAGCGGTTTCTCAAAGCAGGTATAATGGAGGAAGGCAAAGAGATTGCCAGTGACAAAGGAACGCCTCAGGGCGGGATTATTTCACCAGTACTTGCCAATATCTATCTGCATTACAGTCTGGACATCTGGTTCACGCGAGTGTTTCAGCAGGGCTGTCATGGCCAAAGTCGGATAATCCGTTACGCCGATGACTTTGTTGTATGTTTCGAGCGTGAGGCAGATGCGATACGGTTCCGAAAGGAACTGGATCTGCGACTTTCCAAGTTTGGCCTTGAGATATCGCCTGAAAAGACGAAGACCATCGAATTTGGTCCATATGCACAATCCAAGGCCGATAGCCGCGGTGGCAAGGCGTCTACCTTTGATTTTCTTGGATTCACGCACTACTGCAGCCGGTCCAGGAACGGCAGGAAATTCCGGATGAAACGGATCACTTCTCGCAAGAAGTTTACCGCCAAAATTCGGATGTTTAGGGATTGGCTGAAAGCCAACCGGACCCTGCCGACCGATGAGCTAATGGGTAAGGTAGGCTCGAAATTGCAGGGACACTTTGCCTACTACGGAGTCACGGACAATTCAAAAGGTCTCAACCGGTTTTCCTATGAGGTTCATCGTCTGTTGTTCAAATGGCTGAACAGGCGAGGTAAACGAGGGTGTATGAACTGGGAGAAGTTTAACCTACTTCTTAAAAAGTTTCCTCTGCCGCAACCCCGTATTACGGTAAACCTTTTCGCTTAATCGTGAAGCGTACTCATGAGGAGCCGTGTGCGTAAATAGCGCAAGCACGGTTCCGGGAGGGGCCGGGGCCAACTGCTACCAATCTCATGTGGTCTTATGATACGTAGTAGCCGCGTGCGGCGAGGGCGTAGTCTGAGGCATATTGCGTTAAGGTTGCTGAAGAAACCGGTCTACTCGACAGGAACCAGATTCCTTACCTGATGCAATGATAAAGAGAGGATTAAGAATGGTTTATATCAGGCTGGAAACCCCGTTTCTCCCGAACAGAAGGAGACCGGGGTTTTGTATTTCTTGCGCCTCCCGCCGGGATCGGCGACAATCGTGCTTTGTATGGCTGAAGGAAGCACGGAAAGGAGTTTAAAAATGAAACAGATGCCCGAAGAATTCCGAAAGTCCACAGGATGGGTAAAAGCAGTCGGCATGGTACTGGTGATGACCGCGATTGCCTGGGGAACAACTGGCATCGCTGATATCGGCCCGGATGATATCAGTGGCTGGTTTTCGTCCCGAACCCAACCCACGCATCATATGTCCGCTGATTTTCGGAATGACGGCATGAATATTCTTCTGGCCCGGGGCGGCGGTCAGGGGAAAGGCGGGGGAAAGGGCAGGGGCCAGGGTTCCGGGCAGTGCGACGGCGGTGGACCCGGACAAGGCAAGGGCAAAGGGTACGGCGCCAAAGACGGGACCGGTACGGGGGAGCGACCCTGGGATGGCTCTGGTTCCGGCGCGGGATCCGGTAGTGGTTCCGGCGGCGGGTCCGGGAACAACGATGGTTCGGGCAAAAAAGGAAACCAATAAGGGCGCAAAGAGTGGGATCAAGTCCGCTCTTGACCCTTGCTTAAAATTGCTAAAGTCAAAGGCGGATTTGACCCCATGACCATGACATGATCGATTGGATTTCAGTCAAATTCGGCCGATTTTTTCTGTAAAATAGAAACGGCAGTTTGGCATAATTATTGCTTTTATAGATAACACTTCATTTTGGATATTGATGGGACTAAATCCGTCCCTTCAATAGCTTGTTGCCGACTCCGCTTCGCGAAGTCGGCAATGGCCGAGCTGATCGGAAACCGCTCAGCTCGGCCATTATACCGTAATATAGACCGTAATATAGACAGAATTGAACCAAATTGAAAACATGAGTATTTCCCCTGGAATTTATGCTATGTTGTCCTGACACCATTGCCATTGATTCTTTGATTCCGTTTTGACTGGACTCCGCCAGGTAACGTCGAGAAGGAGGTTCAATTATGGATAGGACAGCCAGAACGGAAAGGCAGGAATTGCTTAAGCGAATCACCATCGATCCGAATATTACCTTCGGGGTACTCGGGTATGGGTGTCTCTGATCGTGGACAATTTAGCCGCCGGCATATCAGAGGAAGAGATTATGTCCGCTTACCCAATCCTGAAAAAAGCTGATATTCGGGCAGCGATGGCCTATGCAGCCGAGTTGGCACGAGATCGTTACGTAGCCCCTGGCTGTTTGAGGAATGTCATGCGTTTCAAGCTTGACGAATGTTTGGATGTCCGTTGAATATCTCAAATATGTCGATGAAATATATGTGGCTGATGCCTATCATTCACTAAAAATCCGCTTATGCCCTGGCCGTGGATCACGACCCGCAGACCCGGAAGACCCAGCCACATTGGCAGGCTGTTACATGTGTACCGGCTGTCCGGTGGTCAGAATGACGCCGCTCCAGTTTTTTCCTTTGGGATTGACCTGGTGGCGGGTTGAAACGGCCGCGGCAATGGGGATATGGGTAAAATTCTGGGCCCAGAACCCCACCATCATGTTGGTGCGTCCCGCCATGGCGGCATGGACCGCATTGTGGCCCAGTTTCAGGCAGAATACCGCGTCATAGGCATTGGCCGGCAGGCTGCGGATGGTATAGCTGGGGTTAATGTATTTTAATGTTACCTCCATGTTTTCCTGTTCAAAACACTTCAAAATATGATGTTTCAGAAACCGGCCGATATCCCCAAGGTGCTGATTGCCGGAGGGATCCCGTTGGCCGGTTTCTTCCATGAGATCCTGACCCGCGCCTTCCGCTACAACGATCACCGCATGTTTTTTTTCGTGCAGACAGGTCTTGAGGCCGGCCATGAGACCGTCCAGGGAAAAGGGGACTTCCGGAATGAGACAGAAGTCCACGTCGCCGGACGCCAGGGTGGCGTAAGCGGCGATAAACCCTGAGTGACGTCCCATGAGTTTTACCAGCCCGATACCGTTTCTAGCCCCAATGGCTTCTGAATGAGCCGAATACAGGACCCGGGCCGCTTCGGATACCGCAGTTTGAAAGCCGAAGGATTGCTGCACATAACGGATGTCATTGTCAATGGTTTTGGGAATGCCGATCACACCGATCTTAAGCCCTTGCCGCGCAATTTCTTCGCTGATGGCTCTTGCGCCCCGAAGGGTGCCGTCCCCGCCGATGGCAAACAAAACCCCCACATTCATGCGGTCCAGTGTATTGACCATGTCCGAAATATCCTGAGGGCCTCGGGAAGCTCCGAGGATGGTGCTCCCGCGGCCGTGAATGTTATCGACGTTTTCCGCCGTCAGATCCAGGGGCCTGTGCTTGTGCCGGGAAGAAAGCCCTTCATATCCATAGCGAAAGCCGAAGATGGTCTGGACACCGTAGTGATGGATAAGACTCAACACCACGGCTCGAATCACATCGTTCAAACCGGGGCAGAGCCCACCGCAGGTCACGATGCCGCATTTGAGTTTTGAAGGGTCGTGGTAAATTTTTCTTCGCGGGCCCGCGCTTTCAAAAGCGGGAGGCTTGAGACCCTGTTTCAGATAGCGTTCGATGTCCTCAAAATCCGAATGATACAATACCGTTTCATGGTCTTCGGTAAACTGAACCCCTGCCATGGGCGTATCAATACGGCATTTACCGAGTGTCTCTATCCTTAATTCCAAATCCGGATTTTCCTGTTCCCCGGGAAGTTCGTGGCTCACTTAAACGCGGATACAGCCAGCACGTCTGTCTCTTCTGTTTCAAGGGAATCGGATTTTTCTTCCGCGGCCTCTGTCTCTTCCGCCGGGACCGGCTCCCGGGAGCTGATTCTGATAGCCTCTTCCGGATCGGAAGTTGACGGTTTTGTGTTCCAGTTCAATTCAATGGCCAGCTTGGCCTTGTCCTTTTTCTGATAACACTCCATTTCCAGTTTGGTGGTTCCTTGAGGGGTGATCACCACAGCGTCTTTTCCCTTTTCAATAACCATCTTGCCACTTTTCATACTTTGAACGAGGTTTTCAAGCATCAGGATGGCTTCGTCCGTACTCATCTCTGTTTTCAATTCCAATCCACTCTTGCCCATGGTCTTTCCTCCTTGGATATTTCTTCGACGGAATGTCTAACATTCTGTTGATCCTGACGAATACCAAAAATAGCGGCAAAACCAACATATCGCTTCAAGAATGTATATTGAATCTGAAGTGTTTCATTAATGTTAACTTTATGTTAAAAGACCGTCTGGGACTGCCGGTGTTAAACGAAAAATGGCCTTTTTCACGGGATATATAGTTGTCCCGGTTCCTAACCCATATCCTGATGCTTGATCTGGAAACAACCGGGTCGGGCGGGATCAGGCCCTGCGGCGCCATCTTTAAGGGAAGGGTTTTTGAAAAGAGGAAAAGGGAGGAGAACACAATGAAAAGACGGGTCAAATGGAGCATGGTCGGCACAGGAATCGTGTTGGTGGTATCCGTCGCGGCAGCAGGGTTGTTCATGCGGAAAGCCGGTCCCATCGGCAGCGGATTCGTTTCCAAGTATCTGTGTTCAAGCACATTTATCTCCCACCGGGACCCGGAGGTGGTGTTTCGGGAGGATGTGGTGCCGGTGAATCCTCTGGCGCCCTTTTTTGACTATCGCATCGATTATGAGAATAAATCGGTTACCGCCGACGCCCACGGACTCTTCGGCATGACGGCCATCTACCGGGAGGGCTGCGGATGTTCCCTGGTCATCGGCACCACCGAAGCGGCCATGCGCAAACAAACGTTCGTGCCGCCCGATTTTTCGGCCACGCGCCCCGTCCGGCCGTCGGATCTGCCCTGGCCTGACGGCAGCGGCGGACCTGAAAATCCCGCCGCCCTGGGGATCGATGTCGAAAAACTGGATGCCGCCATGAAAGACGCCTTTCGGGAACCGAGCCCGGACAATCCCAGAAAGACCCGGGCCGTGGTGGTCGTCTACGATGGAAAGCTGGTGGCGGAGCGCTATGCCGATGGCGTTCACAAGGACATGCCGCTTCTGGGCTGGTCCATGGCCAAGAGCATCACCAACGCCCTGGTGGGAATTCTCGTAAAGGACGGCCGGCTTGACATTCGAAAACCGGCACCGGTGCCCGAGTGGCAGGCGGCAAACGATCCACGAAAAGCGATCACCCTGGATGAGCTTCTGCGTATGAGCAGCGGGCTTTCCTTTGAGGAGGTCTACAAGCCCCTTTACGATGCCACCGACATGCTCTACGGCAGCTATGATTTTGCCGCCTTCGCCGCCCGTAAACAACTGGAGACGCCGCCGGACGGCAAATGGTATTACTCCAGCGGCACCGCCAACATCGTCGCGCGGATCGTGCGGCAAACCGTGGAAAAGGATACCCCTCACTACTACCGGTTCATCTACGACCGGCTCTTTGACCGAATCGGCATGCTCAGCGCCGTCATGGAGCCGGATTCGTCGGGAACCTTCGTGGGCTCTTCCTACGGCTTCGCCACCCCCCGGGACTGGGCGCGCTTCGGCCTCCTGTACGTGAATGACGGCGTCTGGCAGGGCGAACGGATTTTGCCCGAGGGTTGGGTGGCCTACAGCACAACGCCCACGCCCAAGGCCCCCAAAGGCGAATACGGGGCATTTTTCTGGCTTAATGCCGGCGCGCCGGGCGATCCCGGCAACCGGCTGTGGCCTCATGCGCCTCGTGATGCCTATGCTGCGCAGGGATTCCAGGAACAAAAAGTCATTATCATCCCATCTCGAAAGGCCGTTCTGGTACGCTTCGGGGCGACGGCCGATCGGAAGGCCTGGGATACGGATGCCTTCATCGCGGGTGTACTGGCGGCGCTGCCGGAGTAGAGGCCCTTCCGGCCAAAGAGGTTTATCAAGAACCACTGACCCTTTATTTGAATATTTACCGTATACTGCTGATACAAGATTTTCCTTCGCCCAATGATCATCTGAAACGGAGAGCATGCTGCAGCTTCTTTTCCTGCCCGTTTTTCATCATTACCCGGATATCAATGGTAAAGGTGCCCCATCCGTTTGAAGAAAGGGCAAATGGCCGGTCCGGGCTGCCCTTCCGGCAGACGGTGCGGACAGGATTTGGAAAAGTGGGATGCAATGTATATTCCACACAATTGATCTGCTCAAGCACATCGCGGGATGCACGGATAAAAACTGTCCAATCCCAGCGATTGCCGCCCGCGGGGCTGGCTGTATTTTCCGCATGGATTTCCGGGGATTCAGGCGCAGGGGCGGATTTTCCCGGATCAGAATAGTAGCCCTTTTTCATTTCGGGTCGTTGGAATATTTCTTTTTGCGGCACAGTTTTTTTCTTAAGCGTGAACCGCAAAGTTTCATCTCTTCCCGCCTCCAGTTTTTTCCACACCTCTATCGTTTCGTAACCATTACTGGAAACTTCAACATGATAGCGACCCGGATCAAGTTCCATGCCCTGATAAAATTTGGGACCTATGTTTAGAATTCTAATCCTGGCGGTTGCAGGCTCAACCTCCACGAACAGCTTTGTTTTTCGGACCATCGGTGAAACAGATGCAGTCGCTTTTTTTTGTTTAAGGGCTTCAATTTTTTCTCTGGCGATAGGTGCAAAAAAGCCACTCGGAAATTTCTCCAGATATGCCTCAAATAAGGATTGGGAATCGTTGTCTTGGATTGATTGCCAGAAGAGGATTTCCTTGTCGATATTGCCCTGTTGAGCCTCAGGGATGACCGATTTCGGTTCCTTTTCCAATGACGCCACAAACACAAATTCGCCGCCTT
Source organism: delta proteobacterium NaphS2 (assembly GCA_000179315.1). Lineage (GTDB taxonomy): Bacteria > Desulfobacterota > DSM-4660 > Desulfatiglandales > Desulfatiglandaceae > NaphS2. The sequence continues at coordinate 11,425 of ADZZ01000782.1, read as the reverse complement.
GGTCCCCGGTATTCACAATGGGTCTGCATAATGGTGTTTGATCGGAATTATTTGCGATAACAGGGGCTATCCTGGTGCAGATTTCTTGAGTGCTCAGAAAGGGCTTATCGTTCTTCTCCAATTCCTTAATGAGTTGGTAGGCAAACACGCTGTGTCCACCCGTGCCTTGGTCAGACACCGGCGTCTTGTTGCCGGAAGTCATGCCCCACCTGCTCTTTTCATTATACAGGCTCATATAATATTTATCATCAATTACATGTGGCAGGCTCCGTGCTTTCCCAAACAGGGTCCCGGAATAGCAGGAATCCGAGATCAACAGGACATGCCGGGCTTTCATGCTGCGCATGGCTTTTTGAACCTGGACATTGTCGAAATACGTTACGGGGTTTCCTCCTTTGGCATCCGCGGGTATCCACCAACCATCATTGTAGGTTCTGTCAAGATCTCCGTGTCCGGCAAAATAAATCAACACACTGTCGGATGGCTTTGTTGATGCGGCCAGGTTCCGTAGTCCTTTGTATATGGCCTCTTTGGTTGCTTCACGGTCCAGAAGAAGTCGGACCTTGAACCCATATTTTTCTTTAAGCACCTTGGCTAAAACCGTCGCATCATTTATCGGTGTTTCAAGATCAGGAATTCTGGGCCCTTTGTAATCGTTAATTCCGATGATCAGGGCCTTATATTCCCCCAGTTTTCCGCTTTCGTGGCTAAGGTCATCTATTCTCTTTACCTGTATGCCGCGTTCCCCACCGATACTCGCGTTAGCAAAAACAAGGGATATGACCATGCAAATAACGGCAGCTAAAATCCTGGATGGTTTCACCTCTCTATCCTCCTCTGAGCCGACGAAAATTGTTTTCAGCCGTTCAACCCATTTTAAACAAGCCTGACGATTGATGTTTCCGTGTTTTGAAAGAATTTATTCGGGATTATTGATACTGCATTAAGGGACAACTGGATCCTACAATATTTTATTGCAGATGGCTACATTGACGGGTCACATGAAACGCAATTGGGTGCAGGGGGATTCTAACTTAATGGATCTGCAAGAGAAACTTCCGTGTAGCATTCCGCCATCTCAAAATTGCCTCCTCTGAATCCTTTTTGGGGCTCCGTTTGGCTGTCTCAGGAAAGCGCTGGACTGATTTTCAGGGCAACCTCTATATGCCATCTCCGATACTGAAACCTCACTCCTTACTGCTCTCTTTGATAAAGTCGCAATTGGCCACACAACCTTCTTTCATGGCCTGCTCCATTCTTTCCTTTTCAATGATTTTATCAGGCAACTCAATATTGATTCTCTTTCCGGATTTGTCCGCTTCAGTTTCCACAATAGGCACCCTCAACTTGATTCATTATTTCATTGCCAAAGATAATAATGACAGTAAGAGTCAGTGTCTCAACCCCGAAAGGAATATGGGGCGGGCAAAACCAAATATCCGTTGACTTAATTGCGAGTTTAGGTGTAGCAAAATTACCAAATATTTATGACCCGAACTCCTTACTTGGTGCAATGACAGAAAGAGGATTAAGAATGGTTTATATAGAGCTGAGAACCCCGTTTCTCCCAAACAGAAGGAGACCGGGGTCTTGTATTTTTGCGCCTCCTGCCGGGATCGGCGACAATCGTGCTTTGATTAAGCTCTTTAGTGGCTGAAGGAAACACGGAAAGGAGTTTAAAAATTAAACAAATCCCCGAAAAATCCCGAATGTCTTTTATTACATGCTTATGTCCATAATGCGTTAAATCCCGGGGGTTTGGGGGCTGGCCCCCATTTAAATCAGTCAAACATTCCTTCAAGTCGCCAAATATTTTTGAATTAAGCTATTTATATGGTTTACAGCAACGATTCGCGGAGTTGGTTTAAGTTATTTGCTTCAACAACTCCAGTGCTTTCTCCTGACTTTTCCCAATTTCAGACCGCGATACGTCACCAATTATAGTCAATACCGTATATCTTGATACTGTTATTGACAACATTTTCTGAATATGTTAAAAATTCCTCTGAAAATGGGAAAAGTCACCTTTTTGGAGGAATACCTCAATGTCGTTTCAAGGGAAACAGCTTCCTGCTGAATTGGTTGAAACTGTTGTCCGGCTGAAAAATCACTATGATGAAGAAAGAAAAACTGGAAAATTTGTTTCAACAAAGGATGCCGCCAAACGGACAGCAGATGCTCTGGGAATAGGCATCGCCACAGTAAAGAGAATAATGGCCCAGTATAAAAAAGATGGCGATGAAGTTGTTGTCCGGATAAAGGAACGTCCTGGTAGACCGCCGTCAAGTATGTGCCCGATCGCCCAACCCATTGTGAGAAAATTTATTAGAACTGAGAACCTGGGTGGAAGGCGTGTCAGCATCGGCAGGGTGTGCAAGTTCCTGAGTTCAAAACACGGGATCGATGTTCCAAAAATGACCCTTTGGCGTGCACTTAACCGGTGGGGTTTCAGTCATGGCGAAGGCCGAAGAAGAAATAGCCTGAAGGAACAGGATCGAATTATATTTGCACGACGAGAATACCTCAGAGCCAAGCTTGCCAATCGAAATCCCGATGGAACATTGAAGCGGCCGGAAGTCTATTTGGATGAAACCTATATAAACAAGAATCACTCATGCCGGTTCACATGGTACCTTAACGAAGACGGTCCTCTCGTTAACAAGCCTTCAGGGGTTGGCCCTCGTTTCATATTGGTTCATGCGATCACGGAAGATGGCTGGGTAGGCGGGGCTCAACTTGTTTTTGAGGCGAAAAAACGAACCGGCGACTATCATGGCCAGATGAACTGGGACAATTTTTCTACATGGTTTGAGACCCAATTGTTACCGAATATTCCATCTGAGGCTATCGTTATCCTGGATAATGCCAGATATCATAACGTACTTGATACTGAGAGTATTCCAAATAAAAGCAGCAGGAAAGAGCAATTACGAGCCTGGCTGACCCGCAATGGTTACCCTTGGCGGGAAGATATGCTCAAGTCTGAATTGTCTGAATTGTGTACACGCTTGGCGCCAGCGCCAGAATTCAAATTGGACCAAATTGCTGAACAACATGGCATTTCCATACTGCGCACACCGCCTTACCATCCGGAATTGCAACCAATCGAAACGTGCTGGGCAGTATTAAAAAACCACATGGCCGATAATTGCGATTTTACAATGGCTGGTCTTCGCAAAAGACTACCGGAAGCTTTTGCTAAGGTCACCACCAGCACATGTAAAGCCATCATTTCGAAGGTTTTTGAACAAGAGGAAAGATATTGGGCTGAAGATGAAAAACTCGATGAGATATATTCAGAAAATGCTGAGGAAGAATATCTCGGGAAAGATGCCTTTGAGAGCCAAGGAGATGAATTTTATTTGGAAGCTGTGTAAACTTGTCAAGCACTTTTTTCGGTATCAACTATTTCGGTACGCCCTATAGAATCGGATAAGTATATCCGGTTTCTTGGACCAGGAGTCCGCCGAACGCATCTGCGATCCTGTAAATATAGCAGCAATTCCCGACCGCGTCGCTACTGAGTCTATTTCTTAACATTTCTACAAAATAGATACCGCTGTCAAAGAGCCTTGCTGAGAATTAGCTGAAATTCCTCGTTTGGCCGGTCAATTTTTGATGAAACAAGGGGCAAAAAAAAGACCTAAAACCAATCCCATATGATTTACCGCACAGATGTCCCTTACCGGCAAATACCAATTTTTCTGGAATTGACGCTTTTTTTCATTGGTATAGTGCATCTTGCATTCAATCGTCATCATATAAAATTATCGGCGGTTGGAATTTCATCCCGTAAAAAAGGGCTTCGTAAAGCATCCTCATCGATTTGAACGCAAAATCTCTAAACAAGGATCGCATACGATCCCAAAGTTCTCGTTTGCTACCCATCTTATGCCATGTAGCTCGAAACAGGGGACAACAGAGCTGCTGTGTTTGGTCAACCAAAAAGGCCAACATCATGAGCATCACAAAAACTACACTCAGATTTTTCTTTCCGAGCCCATAGTTATGACCGAAATGATAGCCTTGATTCTTGAGGGTATTGAACGTCTCATTTTCTATTTTCCAGCGTGCACGACCGCCTCGCATAAGTTCATAAGAGTTTCCCTTTGTTATGGTAAAATCAGTAACCCAGCTGAAATGTTGCGTCTTTTCTGACGTGATTTCCCAGTATTCCAGGAAATTGATCAGCAAATCCTGATTTGATTCATTCAGGGGGAGGTGGTTAACGAAAAGGAAACGATGCGTTTTTTGCGGATTATCATTATCGACCAATTCAAATTGAACAGCTTCGCCATTTTCTTGTGCCTCTTCCACTTTTCTGAACAGGAAAGGATGATCCCCCTTCTTCACACCCAGAATGTAATGAAGATTGTATTTTTCCGCCTCCCTTATGTGTGGCGCATTCGAACTTAGGGCATCTTCGGTAATGATAACGGGCAGGTGTGGATGGTCCTTTCTAAGACTGTCGAAGAAACGTTTTGCGGCATTACGCTCACAATCGTTCTTGCTTTGGCCGTCTTGTTTGATTATGAACTCCGGGGCTAACGGAATGACCTCTTTGAGATCGGGATGAACAATTGCCGCCCCCAGCATCTGTTGGTAATAGGTGATTTCGCCGGTCTTTTTGTTTACTTTTTGCAGACAATTATCAGAGAAAATTTTCTTCGAGGAAAAGTAGCCTGTTCCGTCCAAAGATAACAGATAGCATCCCTGGAAGAAAGCCAGGCGCTCCAGAGCTTTGCCTCTTTGCAATTTACTAAAAATATTCTTATACGCAGGTCGAATTTCCACAGGGTCTACTTCATCCAGAATCGTTCGCATCTGCGAGTCACAAGGTATACTTTCTACATGATAAATGCTTTCTAAATTCTCAGCGGCTTGTCTTCGTTTGTCAAAAGCAAGCAGGGACGGATCTTTGAGAGAGAAAACGGCAAAGCCAGACATCAAGGCGTCTGCCATTGATATTTCCGGATTACCCTCACGGTAGTCCGATACTCCCAAAAAATCTTTATGCAGACCCTCGAACAGTGGATCAGCACTAAGATACTTTCGAGAAGCTAACCTTCCCTTTTTCTGTTGGCTTTGATGTTTCATGACATTTATGGGAGTGAATCATGAACCATCGTTCGCCAAATGTCCAGGTTTTCCTGAAATTTATTTGCAGTTTTGACGCTTTTTTTTGAAAAAGAACTCCATAATGCGCTTTTTCAAGAACTTTCAATGCCAAGGCTTTACGAAAAGCGAATTTCAAGTTACACTGATATTGGGCCTTTCAACAGCAACCGGGAATTGCTGTAAATATAGTAATCCTCAAGGTTATCAAACCAGGTGGTGTTTTCATCTGTAAACTCAAAACTGACTGTTTCCAGCCTGCCCTTTAACGTATTGTATATAGTGATTTCTTTCATTTGGGGCTCCTTTTCAATGTTTCCTTTAAACGGTAACTGTCCCAGTCGCAATTGATGATGTGGGCCTTATGCGTTACCCGATCCAGCAGCGCTGCCGTCATACTGGGATCACCAAATATTTCCGTCCAGTCTCCAAATCCCTTATTGGTGGTTATGATGACGGATTTTCTTTCGTGACGTTCCGCCAATATTTGGAAAATCAGCTGTGCCCCTTCCTTGGAAAAAGGAATGTATCCCAGTTCATCAATAATGAGCAGTCCGTAAGAGGCATACCGTTTGACTGCTCGGCCTAACTGTTTTTCATCTCTGGCTTCAATAAGTTCATTGGCTAGGCCGCAGCCGGTGACAAAACGGGACCTGATTCCCTGCTTGCAAGCCTCCATGCCCAAAGCTGTGGATAGGTGCGTTTTCCCGGCGCCGCTTTTCCCAGCAAAAATTATATTGCGGCTTTTTTTCACGTAATCGCAATTGGCAAGCTCCTTCATGAGCCGGACGTCCAGTCCGGGAGCTGCATCAAAATCGAATGTTTCCATTGGCTTTAAGATGGGGAATTTGGCCTCCTGCAGTCGCCTTTTGCGGCCATTCTCCTGTCGGGTCTGAACTTCGGCCTCACTCAGATTTAAAAGGAATTCCTCATAACTCAGGCTCTCCTGATTCGCTTGACGGATCACGCCCTCCAGCTCACGGAGCATCGTGGACAGTTTCAATTTTTTGAGATTCTCAATTAAGAGTGCTTTCATACCGGCGTTCATCGTCCACCTCCGATCTGTCCGTAAATGGATACGTCCGGAGCCGGAAAGGTCTGCCAGTTTTCCAGGGCTGAAAACGATTGATCCCTGCCACATTCTCTATGGATTAAGATGTGTTTAACGGCCTGGCTGGAGCCCGCCCCCGATGATAGCGCCGTCTCAACTGCCGATTCGATGGCTTCGGCAGAGTGGCCTTTGTAAAGCATCAAAACCAGAATGAACTCCTTGACACCTTTGGTATATCCCTGCTTTTGGCAGAATTTATCCAAAAGCCGTTCCAGACAAACAGGCCAGTTCGAACGCCATTGCCTGATAACACGGGCTGATTCAAATGCCTGGGGCCGCTTTAAAATCAGTTCAAGATAATGCTCAGGGAGAAGACTCCATTTGTTGTTCCCAAAAAGTCGCCCATGTGATGCGATTTTTTTGCTTCCGTAAAATATCTCCACCTCATCCACATATAAAACCACACGGACTTTACAATAGGCATACGCTGTTGGGACCGAATATCGATTCTTATCCACCATGACCGTGGAGTATTTATCCACCTTGCCTTCAACGCTAATCTTAACCGAACCAGCCTTGCTAATGAAAACTGAACCATTGGGGCTTTGAACTTAAACCTCAATTGGAGTTGTGTGGTCTGCCGAGACTTAGATCCCTTGAGCGAAACTGGTTCACGGATGGGTTTCTGTTGTGGGAGACAGTTTTGAACGGGATCAAGACACGCGAAAATATTGAACGAAAAAAAGACAGCGGAAGAGAGATTCAGTTTACTTTCGTGGAGTTATGTGGAAAATCTGCATTTGGTTCCATTTTCGGGTATGATTTTGGGGAGTTAATATAGACCCACTGAGCGATGGGGGGTCTGATTTATTAAAAAAGGTAAGAATCTGTCCATAAATAACTTGAACAAATAGCGTCATTATGCTATCGGTAATTTATGGAAAATAAAATCGAACCGATAGTGAATGAAAAGTTTAATACGCTCCTTCCAATTCTTGATGAAAAAGGCCGTCGCCTGTGGGCTGCCGCAGAGGCAAAATCTCTTGGTCGTGGTGGTATATCAGCTGTTTCCAAGGCTACAGGCCTTTCAAGAACAACTATTTATCAGGGCCTCAAAGAAATTGAACCGTCAAATGCTGCAAAGCCTGCTACCAATCGAACACGGGCCAGAGGGGGTGGTCGAAAACCTATTACCAAGGTCAACCCGATCATCCTTCGTGACTTGGAAGGGATGGTTGAACCAACCACCCGAGGCGATCCCGAATCGCCACTGCGCTGGACATGCAAAAGCACGAGGCAGCTGTCGAGAGCTTTGCAGGTTATGGGGCACAAAATCGGTCGGCAAAAGGTATCGGAACTGTTGGCCGATTTGGGTTACAGTCTCCAAGCGAACCGCAAGGTTCGTGAAGGTTCCCGTCATCCGGACCGCGATGCCCAGTTTCGCTATATTTACAACCAGGTAAAAGTATTTCAGGAGAATAACCAACCGGTTATTTCTGTTGACACCAAGAAAAAGGAGCTTGTTGGAGATTTTAAAAACGCAGGCCGGGAATGGCAACCAAAAGGACAACCGGATTCTGTCCGAGTACACGATTTTGCTGACAAAAATTTGGGCAAGGTTAACCCATATGGTGTATATGATCAGACAGCAAATGTTGGCTGGGTCAGCGTTGGCATTGATCATGACACATCATCCTTTGCTGTCGAGAGTATCCGTCGTTGGTGGAAAAGAATGGGCCAGCAAACTTATCCGGAAGCAAAACAACTTCTCATAACGGCGGATGGAGGCGGTAGTAACGGATATCGAATTCGGCTTTGGAAAATTGAACTTCAACGGTTTGCAGATGACCAAGGTCTTGAAATCTCCGTGTGCCATCTCCCTCCTGGCACAAGCAAATGGAATAAAATTGAACATCGAATGTTCAGTCATATCAGCATGAATTGGCGTGGCAAGCCGTTGACGAGTCACGAGGTAATTGTGAATCTGATAGCCAACACAACCACTCGACAAGGCCTTAAGATTCAGGCTGAGATTGACTCCAACAGTTATCCAAAGGGGATCAAAGTAACTGACACCGAACTTGAGAACGTCAATTTGTTTAAGGCCGATTTTCATGGCGAATGGAACTATTCTATTCGCCCTAAATGTTCAAGTTATTAACGGACAGACTCTAAGGCCCGAAGTTGCCGCTTCGGGCCTCTTTTTTTGGGAAAAACAGAAGCAGACCGTCTTCCCCGGACAATATAAAGCATACCCATCATAGGTCTGCTTTTGATCCTTTTCAAGATCAAAGGCGTCATGCCCTTAAGGCTTCTAAAAAAAAATCCAGTGTAAAAGTTGTGGATTCATTTTCCATGTGTGCCGGAGCTGTTTCAGAGGCCAGGCGTACTGTAGCGATCAATGTCGTGAACAAGCCCGCACGGAACAGCGACGACAAGCACAACGCCGTTACCGGCAAACAGAAAAAGGCCGCAAAGCCCATCGGAGGGCGGAACGTCGGCGAAGAATAAAAAAAAGTAAAAAAACCGTGGATGATCAGGGTTCAACACCCCCGTCATCCGGTGATAAGGTGCCCTCCAGGTGGTCCGGCGTGGGTCCGAGATGCCGTTTTTGCGGCTCATGGGGTGTTATTGTGAAAGATTTTCCCCGCCGAGGCTACGGCAATCATCCACAAACTGTTCCGGAGGTGTTCACATGATGGTTAAAAAGCCTCTTTTTCCAAAACGAATACGCAAAATCGCCGGCGGTTTTGCCTTTATTGAACATCGCTTTTTGCGAAAGGGTTTTTGGGAGAGCCTGAGTCATATTGAACTGCTGCTCTACATTTTTCTGGTGGTGGTATCTGACAAAAACGGGCTGTCTTATTACGGCTACGACAAAATCCGCCGGATTCTAAGGGTGGATGCAGATCAATATATCAATGCCCGTAATCGCTTGCTGGCCAAGGACCTGATTGGATTTGACGGCCGTGTGTTTCAGGTGCTTTCCCTTCCGGATCGTCCAGTGATCGTGAAACCTGTGAAGGAAGTCCGGAACGGGGGATGGTTCAGTCTTGGAGAAACCGTACAGGAAATCATTCGGGAGAAAGGACGTGGGATCAACCCGAACAGTTGATATTCATCTGCTGGAATTGCGCTACGCTCATTGCCGGATCATGAACCACCAGGCTTTAAAGCAATTGCGGGATTCCATCGAAACTTACGGGCAAATCGTTCCGGCCCTGGTTGTTACAGAGAAAGACAAACTGATTCTGGTTGATGGGTACTTGCGTGTTCGAGCGCTTCGTGCCTGCGGAAAGGACCAAATATGTGTCCATTTATCAGAAGAAAACGAACAAAATGCCATGTTTTCGCTTTTGGCCAAAACCAATGAACGGCAATGGGAAGCCATTGAGCAGTCGGTTTTGCTTCAGGAATTACATCGGCGGTTCGGGTGCAGCCTCTCCCATATCGCAGCCCGGATAGGACGCGACAAAAGTTTTGTGAAACGACGGCTTGATCTGGTTGAGGCCCTGCCTGAAAATATTTTGAAAGCCGTGATTTCAGGAACGCTTTCAACCTGGAGTGCCAGCCGTGTCATGGCGCCGTTGGCGCGCGCCAACATTAAAGACGCACAAAAACTGATGGCCCACCTGGAAAATGAACCTTTATCCACGAGGGAACTGGCCCATTTTTACGAACATTACCAAAAAAGCAACCGGTCTGTTCGAGACCGCATGCTGGAAAATCCCTTTCTTTTCATAAAGGTTCAAAATGAAAGAATCCAATCCGAACAGGCCAAGGAGATTCATGACGGACCGGAAGGCAAATGGTTCAAGGATATTAAAATGGTATATGCTGTGCTCGGACGTCTGCTGAAAACCGTTTCCCATGTCCATTATCCAAAAAGCGATCCATTTAAGAAACAAACCCTGAAAGCCTGGGTGAACAAAGTCGAAAATCAGGCGGCAAAACTCAAAAAAGAGATAGAGCCATGATCAGACAATCCAAAAAAGATGCCATTTTGGAACTGAAAAATACCGGTATGAGTTTGCGCAAAATCGCCCGAACGCTCAAGGTCAGCCGAAATACCATCACGAAGATCTTAAAGGATCCGGATGAAGCAGCACCCCACAGAGAATCCCGGCATGAAGAACATGTCCCTTTAATCCGCGATCTTTTCAAGGAATGCAAAGGAAATGCCGTGCGAGTGGCGGAGGAACTGGAAAGCCGCCATCAGATCACGATTCCTTATCAAAGTCTGACCTGGATCATGAGAAAACACGAGATCCGGAAGCGAAAAAAAAGACGCGCGGGACAATACCATTTTAAACCCGGTCAGGAGATGCAGCATGATACGTCACCCCATCAGGTTACCATTGATGGGAAAAAAGTATCGGCCCAGTGCGCTTCCCTGACACTGGCCTTTTCCCGAAAGCTTTTTATTCAGTATTACCCGCGTTTCACCCGGTTTGAGTGCAAGGTTTTTCTGTCAAAAGCCTTCGATTTTATGGATGGGGTGTGTTCCCGGTGCATCGTTGACAATACCAGTGTTATTGTGGCCGGCGGCTGTTGCCGTTCACATTATCCCACCGGATATTGTCCACAATAAAGCACGAAGAATATTTTGTTTTTGCCTGATTGATTTATCGTTGCAAGGCGATGCGTGACGGACTGCCTATCTTCTGATCGGGGTGCTGTTTCGAGAAAACCCTTGGGGCTCTGCCCCAAACCCCGAGGTTTTTTTAGGCATGAAGGCTCCTCGGAAATATCACATAAAAAAGGGGAGCCCGAAGACTCCCCTCCCGATGACGATATTTCGTCGTCGCCTATCCGGCTATCCCTTGGCGAGTTGCTCCTCAGCAGAGCTCGCCTCTGTTTCACCGAATCTGATTATGCAGGTTTAGCACTATCCCGTTTCCTCCACTGCGGTAAGAATATGTTCAGCCGATACAAGCTGGGCATTCTGCAGTGCCGCCACATTCAATGAGAGGTGTGCCAGCAGATTGATTTTGCGTGGCAGACCGTTTGTCGCCTGAAAAAGCGCTTCAAGAGCCGGCTGTTCAAAAAGATCCATCTGGGTTCCGGCCAACTCAAGCCGGTGTTTCAGATAAGGGAGCAACTCCTCTTTTGCAAGACCGGATATGTGATAACGCACCACAAGCCTTTGAGCCAAAGGCTCATGGACGGACAGTGAAAGCCGTCGCCTCAACTCGGCCTGGCCAACAAATATCATGCAGAGACGATTTTGTGAGTCCATCTCATAGTTTGTCAGCAGCC
>ADZZ01000783.1 GCA_000179315.1 delta proteobacterium NaphS2 | reverse complement strand
TAATAATTTAAACACATCCATCTATGGATTGAAAGGAGTTTCCCATGAAAATTGTCGGTGTTTCCTGTAGTCCACGAAAAGGCAAAACCACCCGAGCGTCCCTTGAGCGTTGCATGAGCGCCATCACCTCGGATTATCCCGAAATCCAAACGGAAATTATCGATCTGGCCGGACTTGACATCAGGGGCTGTATTGCATGCGGCCATTGTATGAAAGAATTGGAATGCAGCCAGAAAGATGATTTCAACGACCTCATTCCCATTCTGAAAGACCCGGACGTAGGTGGTTTGATTCTGGCAACGCCCGTATACCTGGGCACCATCACTTCCCAGTGCAAGGCTTTTCTGGACCGCACCGTCATGTTCAGGCGCAATGGTTTTCTGTTCCGGAACATTGTGGGCGGCGCCCTGGCCGTCGGGGGGTTTCGAAACGGCGGGCAGGAGGCGTCCGTTCTGCAGATACATTCGGCCATGCTGGTCCATGACATGATCCTGGTGGGCGACGGAAAACCGGGCGCCCATTTCGGCGGCACCATGTGGAGCGGACACCCGGAGGGCATGGACAAAGATGAACCGGGATTCGCCACCGTATCAAGCCTGGGACAACGGGTCGCCCAGGTGGCGCTCAAAATCCATGGCTGAATTGAACATCCCTTTGATCCAAAAAGCGGAAAAACACATCGGACGCGCGGCTATGGTCACGGCCAGTGGCAGCTTTAAATACGACCAGTTGCTTGAGGCCTCGTCAAGAGTAGCCTCCCGACTTCTGTCGGATCAAAGGGATCTGAAAGGCCGGCGGGTGGCATTCCTCACCCGCAGGGATTTTGATTATCCGGCCGTCCAATGGGGCATCTGGCGAGCCGGCGGTATCGCCGTCCCCCTGTGCGAGGTGCATCCGCCCGCAGAATTGCATCATACCATTTCAGATTGCGAAGCCTCCATGGTGATAGGCCATTCGGATTTTGCCGAAGTTCTGTCACCTGTTGCGGAAAAAAACAGGATCCCCTTTCTATTGTCGGAACACCTTTTTGCCGCCTGCAACCGGACACTTCCCCGTGTCGATCCCGAAAGGCCAGCCTTGATGCTTTATACCAGCGGCACCACGGGGAAACCGAAAATGGTATCCGGATCTGCAGCCCTTCCGACCACGGCCTTTCAGGAGTGGAAAACCATCACAGGGCATAAACTGCTGGAACGCTACGGCATGACGGAAATCGGCATGGCCCTGTCAAACCCCCTTCGTGGAAGACGGCAGTTATCGCATCCTGGGAAAGCAGAGCACCGATATTATCAAGTCAGGTGGCTATAAGGTGTCGGCACTGGAGATTGAAGAAGTGCTCAGGACCCATGCCCTGGTGGCGGAAATCGCGGTGGTCGGCAAGAAGGATCCCCAATGGGGGGAACGGGTCTGCGCTGCCGTCGTTCTTAAGGAAGGCGCCGCAACCACCCGGGATGAACTGCGAAAATGGGGGAAGGAAATGCTGGCGCCCTACAAAGTCCCTTCAATGGTCATTTTCGTCAATGACCTGCCGCGAAACCCCATGGGAAAGGTCGTCAAGGCAACCGTAAGAAACCTATTTCAAGAATAATCACGTTCAGGAGACGCTAAAAACATGCTAGACATCAACAACGTTCTCAAAAACAAACTGTTGGGTTTTATCGGCGCGGGGAACATGGCGGAAGCCATGATCCGAGGCATCATACAGAACCAGGTGGTGCAGACGGACCGAATTATCGCATCAGACTTATCCGATGAAAGAAAAGAGCGCCTTTCGAGCGCTTTTGATATTCGAATCGCGGCAGATAATACTTCGCTGGTGGATCAATCGAGCGTCATCTTTCTTGCGGTGAAACCTCAGGCGGTTCCCGCGGTGCTCAAAGACATCAGCGCCAATACGGGATCTGAAAAGCTGTTGATTTCCATTGCAGCCGGTGTTCCCGTTAAAACCCTGGCGGCCGGTTTGCCCAAAGGTCCGCGTATTGTGCGCACCATGCCCAACACGCCCGCCACGGTCATGGAAGGGGCCATGGCCATCGCCTCAGACAGCCCGGCACGACCCGAAGATCTGGAAACCGTGGAAACGCTTTTTCGGCCCATCGGCAGAACCGTTCGGATTGAAGAGAAACTGATCGACGCGGTCACGGGACTTTCAGGCTCGGGCCCCGCTTACGTGTTCATGATACTGGAAGCCCTGGCGGACGGCGGCGTGAAAATGGGCCTGCCCCGGGATGTGGCCGAAACCCTTGCGGCACAGACCTTAATGGGCTCCGCCAAACTCTTTCTTGAAACCCGCACCAACCCCGGCCAGCTCAAATGCATGGTCACATCTCCCGGCGGAACCACCATCAGCGGCATCCATGAATT
>ADZZ01000784.1 GCA_000179315.1 delta proteobacterium NaphS2 | reverse complement strand
CCGCCTAACGCAGTGTCACGGACCGCCGACAGTCCATAATCGTCGCACACATCAAAAACTGAGACCGTGTCGGATGATACGGGATAAATCAGCCATACGGCAGAAAAACTTCCATCCACCGGAATAGTTATAAGCAAGGGATGAACTCAGCCCAGATTTCGCTAGAGATGAGAACGCAGTTAGTGGCTTCGCATTGATTAAAAGTGCCGAGGTCATAATATGGTGCTTCAAAGACTTCAATTTTCGGATGCTTTTGTTCTATTTCATCATGGAGAGCGTCAATGTGACTTGTCACGCCACGCCTGATCATAATCAATTTTTCTCCATACAAATCCTCTATGCAAAGTCGTTTCTTCGTCGCAAGGCGATGCTTGCGGGAAACGGCGCAGCAGATAGGCAACATGGCGAGTTTCAGATTACTGCAATTCCATCGTTTCAAGGGGTATATTGCGGCAATCACATCAATGTTCTGACCGAGATCTTTGAGGGTTGCCATAAAGTTCTGGAAGGTGTCCTCAAACGGTATCATACGGATTTTGAAATTCGGTTCCAGCGCGCTCACTTTTGACCACAACTCTTTCAAGTAATTGCCGGAGCGTAAGATGGATGTTCCGACGTGAATGCATTTCTCCGTTTTGTGCGCCCGTTTTACGGCCTCTTCCGAATATTTCACTATGAGTCTGACGTCCTCATAAAGTGATCTTCCGGAGCCAGTCAGAGTGAGCCCCTTGAAAGTCCGGCTGAACAGGCAAAGTCCTGTTTCGTCTTCCAGCGCGTTGATTTGCTTCATAATCGCCGTAGGAGAGACATATATGATTTTCGCGGCCTTGGAAAAACTGCCACTCTCCGCTACAGCTATAAAAGCCTCTAATCGCCGACTAATCATATGCAGTTCCTGCATAAACTTCTAGTTTAAGGTAGTTTAACATATTTGAACTTCCCATGCAATCGATATGTTGTTACGGTTATAGAAAAAATGCGTAACAGAAAAAGGATAAGAAATGCAACATGTAACGAATACGATGAGGAAAAACATGATTGTTGTGATGCTGGATAGCCTCCAGTCA
>ADZZ01000785.1 GCA_000179315.1 delta proteobacterium NaphS2 | reverse complement strand
AAAGGGGGATGGCTATGTATAAAAAGGTCTATGGGCTGACCCACTACCCTTTTGAAAAAGATCTGGAACCGGACAAACTGTTTGGTTCAAAAGCTGCTGATGAGCTTGAAGCCCGGCTCCATTATCTGTTGAAGCTGCGCGGTATCGGGCTTGTCACCGGAGAAGTGGGCAGCGGGAAAACCAGTATCTGCCGAAAGATGGCCGCTTCTCTGAATACGGGTCTGTACCGGGTGTTTTACGTTCCTCTGACCACCGGCAATGTAACGGATATCTACAAATCCATTGCCTGGGAAATGGGGCTAACCACGGAACGGAGCCTGGCAGCCCTTTATCGTTCCATCCATATGGAGGTCAACCGACTCTGTCTGGAATCCAAAATCAGGCCAGTGCTGATTATTGATGAAGCGCAATACTTGAGAAACGAGGTCCTCGAAAACCTCAGGCTGCTGACAAACTATGAGATGGACTCACAAAATCGTCTCTGCATGATATTTGTTGGCCAGGCCGAGTTGAGGCGACGGCTTTCACTGTCCGTCCATGAGCCTTTGGCTCAAAGGCTTGTGGTGCGTTATCACATATCCGGTCTTGCAAAAGAGGAGTTGCTCCCTTATCTGAAACACCGGCTTGAGTTGGCCGGAACCCAGATGGATCTTTTTGAACAGCCGGCTCTTGAAGCGCTTTTTCAGGCGACAAACGGTCTGCCACGCAAAATCAATCTGCTGGCACACCTCTCATTGAATGTGGCGGCACTGCAGAATGCCCAGCTTGTATCGGCTGAACATATTCTTACCGCAGTGGAGGAAACGGGATAGTGCTAAACCTGCATGATCAGATTCGGTGAAACAGAGGCGAGCTCTGCTGAGGAGCAACTCGCCAAGGGATAGCCGGATAGGCGACGACGAAATATCGTCATCGGGAGGGGAGTCTTCGGGCTCCCCTTTTTATGTGATATTTCCGAGGAGCCTTCATGCCTAAAAAAACCTCGGGGTTTGGGGCAGAGCCCCAAGGGTTTTCTCGAAACAGCACCCCGATCAGAAGATAGGCAGTCCGTCACGCATCGCCTTGCAACGATAAATCAATCAGGCAAAAACAAAATATTCTTCGTGCTTTATTGTGGACAATATCCGGTGGGATAATGTGAACGGCAACAGACGCACGCGAATGGCCGCTTGAGCGGTTTCCGATCAGCTACATGTTCGCCTTTTTACTCCGTCTTTTTCGCGATATACACCCCGTAACTGATGTGTGCTTTGTACCTTTCGTAGAGTTCGATTTCCCGTTGTTCTGCAGCCACGATCGTGCGCGCTTCTTCGCTGTTTCCATTCCGGTTTAGGAAATCTTCGAACCTGGCCTGCATGGGGCGGTAATACTGATCCATCCAGCATCGTTCCGGTAACACAAAATACCCAATCGGCGAATAACCGTGCTTTTCAAGGACCCTGATTTTGGCCGATGCCACATCTATTTCGGGATACTCATTATCCCAATGGTTCTGGAGTTCCGTTGGTCGGGAGTCTGTGAGCCATGTAATCTCTGAAGCAACCAACAAACCTCCTGCTTTCAGGTAACGTCGCCAGTTCGCTACGCCATTTTCAAATCCGATGTTATAGATTGCTCCCTCGGACCAGATGACATCCAATTCCTCGTCAGCGAAAGGCAGGTCGTCCATGGACCGGGCAAGGGGCGATATCTTCTCCGCCATCCCTGTGCTTTCGGCTCTTTGCTCCAGCACGTCCAGAAAATCCTGAAGGAAGTCCACCGCCGTGATCCGAGCATTCAAGAACCGGGCAAGCAGGATGGTGGATGCCCCCGTACCGCAGCCAATATCCGCAATCTTCAGCGGTTCCGCCCGGTCAATCATAGCCAGATTTAAGGCAAGTTCTGTCTCGGCATCCCCGCCTGGTCCTTGCCGATGGCCTTCCTTGTGTAGGTCGATCAATAGCTTGTAGTCATCCATAGTTTTATTCTTCTTTCATTGAGAGGCGAACGTGGAGTTCAGCCGTCGCTGAAAACGGTCAGCTGGAATGATTGGTTGGGCTGGCATCTGCTACTTTACTTGACAGCAGGGGCTAAGCCGAAAGCTTCCACCACAATCTGAGCCACCGCCGCAACAATGTCATCGCGCCATTTCGCATTTAATTCCTCCCGCGTGTAATAGAAGGTATCTTTAATGCCCAGCGGGGAGGTGAGGGGCCTGGCTTTTAAACCCCAAAAGCTCAGATAAAAGATTAAATTTTCCTAAACGGGCATTTCCAAGACGCCGCGCAGGTAGCCCGGTCCTTCTCCAGCGTTTTGGGCTCTCCATTCGTTTTTAAAACAAATCAGAATGTGTTCCAGTCCGTTCAAAAACAACTTTATCCGATTCGACCATATAAATCAGCAGCCAATCAGATTCAATGTGACATTCACGGCGTCCCTTCCAATTGCCAACCAACTTATGGTCCCGGTGAATGGGGTCAAGCACTTCTTCCGCCACTATAGAGCGAATGATTATTTTTAGCTTTTCAAGGTTTTTTCCACGCTTCTTCATTTGCTTGGTGTCACGCTCAAACTGCTTTGTATATGCGGGTGTAAGCATCAGATTCCCAATTTTTTGAACATGTCATCCGTATCTTCGCAAATAACCAAATCACGTCCGGCATCCGTATTTGAAAAGGTTTTGAGAGTAGTTTTATTGGGAATAGCCACATCAAATGGAAGCCCATTTTTCAATTCAACCTGTTTATAAAATAAAGTAATAGCTTGAGTTGTAGTTAGGCCTAATTGCTGAAATATATGCTCAACGTTACCCTTTAAATCGGGTTCAATTCGAGCCCTGATTGTGGATGTTTTGCTCATGGTTTACCTCCCTTTGCGTATATTATATTCTGTAGCTCAAACGGGGAACATTGTCAAGCAATGGGTGGTTTGTTTTGAGCCCAACCCTAATTATCAGGTCAATTTTCCTTGATAAGTCTCTATCATCCTCACTATGAATTTTGATTTAAAGCAGATCTCCGTGCGTTCGGGAAAAGGGAACAAAAACCGGGTGAACCCTTTCCCGTTTCCATGGTCCCGCTCCTGCAAAGTCATTTCATAAGGGCAAAGGGATTTACGAAAAAGTCCGCTGGACGATCTCCATATACAAACACATTCGGTAGATTACCGTTTATGTTTGGTTTTTGTGGGCGAAACCCCATGAAAAGGAAAGGCCGAATGCTTCCGCGCCGCCGATGCGCACACCCGCCAGAAAAGCGGTGGCCTGCCATTCTTTGACCCCCGCTTTTGTCACCAGGTCGCTATGGAATTTCATATCCACCCGTTTTCGTTCGATGCGGTTCCCCAACTCTCCGTATCCGTAACAAAGATCATGGGGCAGACAGCACTTGTAGGTGATGTCCCGCCAGTCGCAGCCGGTGAATAACCCCATGATTTCATCTGGAAGGCCGGAGCAACCGTCGAATTTCCACGGCTTGTATTGTTCGGGATGGGCTTCAATTCGTTGGATCAGGTAGTCCAGGTTGAAATGGCGGCACAGATCCAGTGCCTGTTCCGTGGTGACCATGTCTCCGATCTTCGGGTATTCCATTGGTGCCTCCTTTCATATTGAGGGAATCCGCTGCAGTTTTCAAAAGGCGATTTCTAATACTTATAGCGCAAAAACGGCCCCATCCTGTTCAAGGCTTTCGATGACCTTCAAGGCCCGCACCAGGCGGCCGGAGTAAACGTCCACATTGCCGGGACCGTTATAGCGCCTGGTGAAGGCGCGCCAGTCTTTCGCTTCATGAACCGCAGCAGATGGTTGGTTTCTACAATCCGAAAAACCGGCAATCTGTTCTTCGCAGATCGCTGAAAGGCAGCACCATGTCGCGCGCGCTTTCATG
>ADZZ01000786.1 GCA_000179315.1 delta proteobacterium NaphS2 | reverse complement strand
TCGCTCATGCGGACTAGCGATGATATGTCTCAGGTCGAAAAGGCGAACTGTGCGACCCTTGACTTGTGCTGCGTCGGGAATGTTTCGAGCCGTGAACCATAGATCCAAATGATTGTTGCGGCCATTATGGAAAAATTGATGTGATTGATCACTGCCTGTGCATTGCGGGTTTGGCTTTTGCTGCTTCCAATGTCTTGCTTGATCTCCTTGAAACCCGACTCGATTTTCCACCTGGCCCCATAATACTCGATAATTTGCTCAACCGACAGCTTCAAGTCCGTGGAGAAGATTGCGATCCACTGTGTTTTTCGAAAGACCCAGACAACCCGGACAGGGCACTTGAGTGTTTTGAGCATAACGATTTGGGAGTATGCGTTGACTTCACGGTATTTTCCGTACAGGAAGACGTGATAGGTTGAAGCGTACGCCATGAATGCCGCCGCCATTTCAGCGCACGAACCCAACCTGCTGCCATATTTTTTGGGTCTTCCCGGCTTTTTGGAAGAACCGATCTTGGGGATGGAGTACAGTACGGTATTGGAACGTAATCTTGAAAGCAAATGAACAAAATTTCCGAGTTTAGTGCGGAGGGGTTTGAACAGGCCGTTATTTCCGAACCAGCTGTCACAAACGATTATTATGTCAACGCCGGCAAAGTGTTGAGCTACCTGAATTACCATCTCGACAGCTTGTTGGAGTTTGGTTTGGAAAGAAACGACCTTTCCGGCAACCCTCATATTGTCCGATTTGGCATTTATGGCCTTTTGGGGCAAATAAAATCGCTGTGAAAGGGGGAGACAAGCCCATCGTCCTTTGATGACCTTTAACAGACCAATAAGAACCACATTCTGTGCCCATGGATATTTGGATTGATTGTCCTTTGCGGCATGATCGAAGATATGAGAACATCCGAAGATGTTGCGACCTGTCTTTGGATTGATGAAATCATCTAATGCGATCATAAGTCGCCCATCGGACAAGGGGTCAGGAATGAGGTGCCATAAGGCGGCCCATAGGTTATGCCAT
>ADZZ01000787.1 GCA_000179315.1 delta proteobacterium NaphS2 | reverse complement strand
CTTCATTACATTCTGGGTGTGAAGAAGGGGGATCATCCTTTCCTGTTCAGAAAAGTGGAAGAGGCACAAGAAAATGGCGAAGCTGTTCAATTTGAATTGGTCGATAATGATAATCCGCAAAAAACGCATCGTTTCCTTTTCGTTAACCACCTCCCCCTGAATGAATCAAATCAGGATTTGCTGATCAATTTCCTGGAATACTGGGAAATCACGTCAGAAAAGACGCAACATTTCAGCTGGGTTACTGATTTTACCATAACAAAGGGAAACTCTTATGAACTTATGCGAGGCGGTCGTGCACGCTGGAAAATAGAAAATGAGACGTTCAATACCCTCAAGAATCAAGGCTATCATTTCGGTCATAACTATGGGCTCGGAAAGAAAAATCTGAGTGTAGTTTTTGTGATGCTCATGATGTTGGCCTTTTTGGTTGACCAAACACAGCAGCTCTGTTGTCCCCTGTTTCGAGCTACATGGCATAAGATGGGTAGCAAACGAGAACTTTGGGATCGTATGCGATCCTTGTTTAGAGATTTTGCGTTCAAATCGATGAGGATGCTTTACGAAGCCCTTTTTTACGGGATGAAATTCCAACCGCCGATAATTTTATATGATGACGATTGAATGCAAGATGCACTATACCAATGAAAAAAAGCGTCAATTCCAGAAAAATTGGTATTTGCCGGTAAGGGACATCTGTGCGGTAAATCATATGGGATTGGTTTTAGGTCTTTTTTTTGCCCCTTGTTTCATCAAAAATTGACCGGCCAAACGAGGAATTTCAGCTAATTCTCAGCAAGGCTCTTTGACAGCGGTATCTATTTTGTAGAAATGTTAAGAAATAGACTCAGTAGCGACGCGGTCGGGAATTGCTGAACGGTTGTGACCATGGATATCGGAGCATTTGAAGCCCGGGAAACCATATTGGAGTGTCCGAAGGATCAAAAGATCTTCAGTTCACGTCAGTTACGGTCTCTCGCCCCCGATAAATGCACTTACGGCTTTGACATCATCGAATACATTGGCAATGAACTTTTTGTCCACTGCCGTAATGAGCGAGAAATCCGGGAAGCGCTGAATACCAGAAATATTTTCATTTCGGAACGGGAAATCGGGTATTTGGGTAGAAAATTTGTTGTTTATCTAGCTTTGGCACATGGGGAAAGTAGAGAAAAACTGGTCCAGTCAATGGCTAAACGGGGTGGCTATATTCTTCATGTCGACGGAACATGCGAGGGTGACAGCCCCCACCTGTTCTGCGGCATGGACGGAGTATCGGAATGGATCCTGGATAACATCAAAATTCCTTCTGAGAAAAAGGAGCTGCTCATTCCATTTTTCCGCCGCATCAGGAATCATTACGGCGATCCTGTTGCATTGGTACATGATATGGGTATCGGAATACTGCGTGCGGTTGAGGAAGTCTTTCCAGGTCTTCCCGACTATATTTGCCATTTTCACTTTTTGCGAGACGTGGGCAAAGATTGCTT
>ADZZ01000788.1 GCA_000179315.1 delta proteobacterium NaphS2 | reverse complement strand
GGCCGTTTCGTCCAAAAGGCGAAACTGGTGGACACCTACGCCAATTGCTTTGTGAAACGTGATCGCCCGTCTAAAACCATTGAAGCACTTGATCCTGAAAAGGCCGTCGATCATAAGCGGGAAAGCAGACCCAAACAACCTGTTAACTTCAGCAGGATCTCCGAAGCCGAAAAGGGGGATGGCTATGTATAAAAAGGTCTATGGGCTGACCCACTACCCTTTTGAAAAAGATCTGGAACCGGACAAACTGTTTGGTTCAAAAGCTGCTGATGAGCTTGAAGCCCGGCTCCATTATCTGTTGAAGCTGCGCGGTATCGGGCTTGTCACCGGAGAAGTGGGCAGCGGGAAAACCAGTATCTGCCGAAAGATGGCCGCTTCTCTGAATACGGGTCTGTACCGGGTGTTTTACGTTCCTCTGACCACCGGCAATGTAACGGATATCTACAAATCCATTGCCTGGGAAATGGGGCTAACCACGGAACGGAGCCTGGCAGCCCTTTATCGTTCCATCCATATGGAGGTCAACCGACTCTGTCTGGAATCCAAAATCAGGCCAGTGCTGATTATTGATGAAGCGCAATACTTGAGAAACGAGGTCCTCGAAAACCTCAGGCTGCTGACAAACTATGAGATGGACTCACAAAATCGTCTCTGCATGATATTTGTTGGCCAGGCCGAGTTGAGGCGACGGCTTTCACTGTCCGTCCATGAGCCTTTGGCTCAAAGGCTTGTGGTGCGTTATCACATATCCGGTCTTGCAAAAGAGGAGTTGCTCCCTTATCTGAAACACCGGCTTGAGTTGGCCGGAACCCAGATGGATCTTTTTGAACAGCCGGCTCTTGAAGCGCTTTTTCAGCGACAAACGGTCTGCCACGCAAAATCAATCTGCTGGCACACTCTCATTGATGTGGCGGCACTGCAGATGCCCAGCTTGTATCGGCTGACATATTCTTACCGCAGTGAG
>ADZZ01000789.1 GCA_000179315.1 delta proteobacterium NaphS2 | reverse complement strand
AGGTTTGCGGGGCAATACAGCCTGATCATCGAACAAGCCACCCATGTGATCCAATCCCGTGATCCTCTTGTTGAACAGATTTTCAGGGAAAAGGTATGGCTCAAAAACCCGCAATATGAACGCACCATGGAAATGAATACGCTTGCCGCCGCCAATGCAAACGTGGGCGTGACAAGAAGCATTCCCGACAATACAACTGAAAATCAAGCAACGGAAAATCAACTCGATAAGGCGTTCCGGCAGCCGAACCGGGATACTTCGTACAGATGGCTCCTGATGAGTCAAGCGAAAGGCGGGATATCCGCGTATCTGTCCCAGTTGGGAATCCAAGGGGATTCGGGGTATGACCGATGTGACGGGGTTGTGGCCTACCGCGTGGGGAATCGGGAATCTCAAACGCCAAGACTTCTGGTGGACAAGGAACGCTTTTTTCCGCTGCTTCTCTCCTACACACTTCCAGAGGACCCGGAGGGAAGACTGGTAACGGTCCGTTTCAAGGATTATCGAAAGAACGATGCCGGATGGTACCCTTATGAAATCGAATATGAACTGGAAGGCGCGTCCGTGGAAGTTTACTATATTTTGAATCTGACGGCGAATGCGCCCATAGAGACATCCTTTTTTGAAAGAAAAGTTGAACCGTCCCCGGCCCCGGTCAGGCCTTCCCCAACCCAGGGACAACCGGGTGATGACCGCCTGGAGGAAATTATGCGAAAACTGGAAAAAAAGTACCGGTAGCGCTTGAAAGGTCTTTTCCCATGCCATTTTATTCAGACGGGGTCGATAAAAAAGCAATCAGCCGTGAAAAGCAAAAGGCCCGGCGTTTGAGACGCACCAACTGGTGGTATACCCGTCTGCAAAAGGGTGAATGCTACTATTGCGGGCGAAAGGTGGGTCGTGAAAATCTCACCATGGACCATGTGGTCCCGCTCATTCGAGGGGGGAAAAGCAGCAAGGGAAACGTGGTTGCCGCCTGCAAGGAATGCAACAACAAAAAGAAATATCTGCTTCCCCTGGAATGGGAAGCATACCTGAAAAATCTGGCCGAAAGGCCCCTCTAAATTTTTTCATGGCCCAACACGATCTACTCACCTATTCATGGTACGTCCACATACGAATAATTTTGACGACTTTCTCGTCGTTTAAAACCTGATAGATCATACGATGTTGGATATTAATCCGACGTGAATATGCACCTGCTAAATCACCAACAAGTTTCTCATAGGCAGGTGGAACTTGGTAAGGATTTTCTTGAAGGATCTCGATGACCGATTCGGCTTTTGATTTCAAATCCGAGGATGATAATTTTTTTGCATCCTTCTGCGCCTGTTTTGTGAAAACAAGTCGCCAAGTCACCAATCAAGTTCCTCGCTGCATTCCTTCAACGGCGTTTCCAAGCCCTCCCGGATGGACTCACGCATGCCGGGAATAGTTAAAAGGTAAATAGTCTCTTGAATTGAGCGCCAGTCATCCTCTGACACTAAAACGGCATTTCCCCGTTTTCCAGTGATTAGGATCGGTTCGTGAGAAGCAGCAGCTTGGTCAATAAGACGATATATACACTTTAAGAAAAAGATTTTGGGGTTGGCAATGCCGAACGCCCTTAAAATATGGTTTTCCAACGAGATCTACCCCAAAAATATTATCTTGAACAGTATAGTTTGGTTCTTGCCTCAGTGGCTGATAGTGTCGGCATATTCCACCCACCTCGCTTTTACAAAGGTACGTTATTGCGTACGTCATGTCAAGGTGATTTTAAACGGTTTTAAAGCAGAATGGCCAGGCTTTAAGGTTTAAAGGTTTTTAATTGAAGTTCTTTGATCACATTAAAATGCTTTGAATTGCTTGAGGCAAGTACTAAACTATTTTCAACAGCGGTGGCCGCTATTATTGCATCACCCGATCTGAGCCCGGAAGACAAGGTGTATTCTTCAACATAAATTGATGCACGGTGCCCAATGTTTTCCGTCAGCGGCAGTACGGCAAAGCCAAAAGATGATAGAAAATCCTTTACATATCTGTGTTGGGTCTTATTCTTAGCGCATTGTAAAAGTTCCATATAGGTTTGGACAGAGAGGAATCTTTCATCTGACTTTTCCATCATTTTCGCGGCCTTGTCGTTACCTCTCTGGACCCATATGAAAATATCCGTATCAAACATCATCGTATCTAGATCCCCTCAAATCATCCATTAAATCCTGAACGGTTTTTTCGTCGATACGGGGTGACATACCGAAAAAGGGATGATCAGTAATTTTTAGTTTGGATTTCTGCCCTGATGGGATTAAAATCCCTTTAACTTTTCCTCGATAAAGAACAGTGACTTGTTCATTTCTGCCAAGGGCTTTAAGCACATCATTCATTTTGTATCTCAAATCGACAATCGTGGCTTTCATGTATAGTCTCCAATCTTCTAATGTATAGTCTCTCTATACATTAAAAGAAAGAAATTTTCAATTGATTTTGTATCAGACGACTTTCAACCATTCTTTTTGCAGTTGATGTAATCGAGTACTCTCAGCGTTTTTCACACTGGTAGAAAAGTGTCCTCCCAAAATCTCTAACACCCGCCAAAACTTCAGCTTTTTGAGGAGTCGTTCGAGGCACCCAATTGGAACAGTTGGTTCAACAAAATGGCCATGACCGTGGCAAGGGTCAGGGATGAGGAAAACAAGGGTTTGATCCATGGATGGAGATGTTGATACATCTCTGGTAGAATGTCCACGTTGAGCCCGAAAATGATGGAGATGCCTACGATAAAGGTCTTTCGGGTATCCATGGGCGTTGTGAGGATGATCTTCATGCCGGCGACAATCATAAAGCTGGTGACGAACAACAGGATGGCCCCCATGGCCGGGGACGGCATGATGCCCACCAGCATGGTTAGTTTCGGGCAGAAGGCTATTGACATAAAGATGCCGGCGGCAGCAGAGGCAACCCAGCGGCTGGTGACACCGGTAGCTGCCGACAGGCCCACATTGCTGGAGGACGTGTCAACTGCCATGCCGGCCAAAAGTCCGTTTCCCACCAACCTCATGTCCGCTTCCCGCCATTCGGCGTCATTGATGCTTTGACAGGTGACCAGGTTGCCTAAAGTCTTCAGACTGGCGCAGAGGGAGACCACGAGAAAGGGCACCACCAGGGTCCAATCAAAGGCATAACGGAACAAGGGCATCCCCCGGCCCGGGAGGGCGAACCAGGGTGCCTGACGGATGAGCTGCCAGTCATCCTGATCCAGTATGCCCAGCAGGGACGATGCCAGATATGCCACCACCATCCCCAGCAGTACACTGTAAAGACGCAGGCGACCTTTGGTCCAAATATTGACTCCGATCATCACCAGTAGGGGCAAACCGGCCGCAGCGGTCCGAACCGGATCAATGGGGTCGCCGGATATGTTGATGCCGAGGAATTTGGAACTGCCTAAGGGTATCAGAGCCACTCCCACCATCAGTACCACCACACCGGCAATTTCGGTCATTGTTCCACCTGTCTCCCGGACAATCACAACCGGCAGCACAAGGGTGGAGCACATGAGAAACACATGCTGCAGGCCCATCAGCAGGGTCACAGTCAAGGGAGGCCTTTCATTCACCCAGTAGAGAATGTTGTCCGGTCTCTTGCTCAATTCATTCCCCTTATCGCGGGTGTCCCGGTAATTGTAGGAAGATGGGTCCTGGCGCTCCTGATAGGCCATAGCGGGATATGGGCGGACCAGAATATATGCACTCAGAAATAAAACCACCAAAGGGAGTATTCGGTTTGGAAATGGTTGGAGATCAGATGGCGTCATTTGGCGTTCCCACTGGGGTTTTTCAAACAGGTTACCGAATTTATAGGTAATGCCCGTCTACGAATGAGAAAATTTGTTCGAGTTCAAGTCAAGCGCCTTGTTGACTCACTTTTAATTCAAATAATCTTAAAGCTAAAGTTTCACCGTTTTTGAACCTTTTCCAATTTTTCCAGCCAGTTCCGCGCATTTTTTTTATTATGCGCAGAGAATTTTGGCACGAAAAATGAAAATTTTTCCAATTTTTATACCAATAAATTCAACTAGTTATTTAACTTTTTACCCTTGAAATTCGCTCCATCTCGTGATAGGATTCGATAACAACTTATTGATATTCCATCGGAAAGGAGCTTGGCAACATGTTTATTCTAAACGATATCTTAAAGCCTCTACAAAATGCTTTTTCTTCCACCAATCTCGGCAGGGAACGAGCACACTGGTTCTCTTATGCCATCCTGGCTCTTGGCCGCTAACGAAAACAGAACCAGTTCTGCTAATCGTAACGGAACCGGTGATTGCGCGTTGTTCTGTTGCTTCTGCAGAATAAACTGGAATGTGAGAGGCGGTGTTTTTTGAGAAGAGGTCTTGAAAAGGGTTTTTTTCTTATAGGTTTACAGATAATTGAAAGCCATGTGGCATCATGAGGTTTGAGAGGGTTTAGATCGGCTTAGAAAAATGGATTAGCCGGCATCTGTTTTTCTGAGAGAAGGCCCATCGATATGAACATTGATGCACCGATGGTTGAGGCGATCCAGCAGAGCATCGACCATGTCCTTTGGTTCAAGGAGGGAATACCATTGTTCAGGCTGGAGATTGGTCGTAATAATGGTGGGCCGCCCGGCTTCATATCGCTCTTTCATGAGTTTGAAAAAGGCGTTCATTTGCTCCTTTTTCAGGGTCAGGTATCCCAGTTCATCGAGCAACAGCAGATCATATCGGCACAGGGCATTGAGTAGTTTGGGGGTGGATCGATCGGCGAGAGAGGCATAGAGTTGATCCAGCAAATCCTGAACATTATAAAAACGCCCCCGGTACCCGGCAATAATGGCTTGACGGAGTATGCCGACGGCCAGGCCTGTTTTCCCTACGCCGGTCTTTCCGTGAAATACGATGTTTTCTCTTCGATTGATGAAATCAAGGCCGGACAAAGTCATCATCCGGCTTTTCCGGACTCCGGGCTGAAGATCAAACGGAAAGGAGTTGAGGGTCCAGTCCCATGGGAGCCGTGCAATCTGAAGCCGATAAGTCATGCTCCGCTCCTGCCGGAAACGTAATTCCTCAGCCAGGAGGTTGTATATGACCTCGTAAACGGAAAGCCCGTTCTTTTCGGCCAAAGCCAACTGCTCATCGAAGGTCTTCACCATGCCTTTAAACTTCAAGTCAATGAGTAATTGCTCAATTTTCTTTTTCATGACAGATCAAAAAAGTCACCCGCGGTATAATCGAGGATGATGTTTTCCAGACGGGACAGATCAAAAAGTCGATACTTAAGGGCCTGTCTTACGGCTTTGAGAAAAGGCTCACCGGGATAAGTCCGTTGCAGATGCAGCAGACGGCGTAACTTGACCACGCCACGACCATGGCTTCTTTTCTTCAGTTCGGCCACATACGCATCCAGAACGGCATCATTTCCCACCAACAGCTGTTCTTCTTTTGAAGGGACCCGGGCATCCTTTTTTCTTCGAATCGGAACATGATGTCCCGGCACAGTTGTTCGCGTATCACGTTTATCCAGAATACGGTCATGTTCCGCCACGTTCCGGCTTTTGTCATAAACGATGACCTTGCGCCAGTGTTTCTGAACTTCCAGGGATTTTCCAATCAGTGCTTCAGGGACGGAATAACGGTTGGTGTCCAAATGCACATATCCCTCGATATCGACGACCCGGTGTTTTGCCACATAGACCGGCGGCCGGTATGGGGGTAAATCAATGAGATGCGGTTTTTCAATGATATAGGCCTCATCCGGTATCATTCCCAAAGCCCGTTTGAACGTTTTGTCGCTGGTGTTCCGGCACCAGTCGATGGCCTGCCGGTTCAAATCATGCCAGCTGACAAAGGTTCTTCCAGGAAGAAAGTTATTTTCCACAAAATGAAAAGGCCTTTCCACGCGGGCACTTCGATTGGCATCGCCTACGGCATGGGCCACAAACCCGGTTTGATACATATCAGCGAAGTATTTCATCTCAGGTGCAATCAATGCGTCAGGTCCGGTGCCGCCGGCCACAATAACACTGGTATTGTCAACGATGCACCGGGAACACACCCCATCCATAAAATCGAAGGCTTTTGACAGAAAAACCTTGCACTCAAACCGGGTGAAACGCGGGTAATACTGAATAAAAAGCTTTCGGGAAAAGGCCAGTGTCAGGGAAGCGCACTGGGCCGATACTTTTTTCCCATCAATGGTAACCTGATGGGGTGACGTATCATGCTGCATCTCCTGACCGGGTTTAAAATGGTATTGTCCCGCGCGTCTTTTTTTTCGCTTCCGGATCTCGTGTTTTCTCATGATCCAGGTCAGACTTTGATAAGGAATCGTGATCTGATGGCGGCTTTCCAGTTCCTCCGCCACTCGCACGGCATTTCCTTTGCATTCCTTGAAAAGATCGCGGATTAAAGGGACATGTTCTTCATGCCGGGATTCTCTGTGGGGTGCTGCTTCATCCGGATCCTTTAAGATCTTCGTGATGGTATTTCGGCTAACCTTGAGCGTTCGGGCGATTTTGCGCAAACTCATACCGGTATTTTTCAGTTCCAAAATGGCATCTTTTTTGGATTGTCTGATCATGGCTCTATCTCTTTTTTGAGTTTTGCCGCCTGATTTTCGACTTTGTTCACCCAGGCTTTCAGGGTTTGTTTCTTAAATGGATCGCTTTTTGGATAATGGACATGGGAAACGGTTTTCAGCAGACGTCCGAGCACAGCATATACCATTTTAATATCCTTGAACCATTTGCCTTCCGGTCCGTCATGAATCTCCTTGGCCTGTTCGGATTGGATTCTTTCATTTTGAACCTTTATGAAAAGAAAGGGATTTTCCAGCATGCGGTCTCGAACAGACCGGTTGCTTTTTTGGTAATGTTCGTAAAAATGGGCCAGTTCCCTCGTGGATAAAGGTTCATTTTCCAGGTGGGCCATCAGTTTTTGTGCGTCTTTAATGTTGGCGCGCGCCAACGGCGCCATGACACGGCTGGCACTCCAGGTTGAAAGCGTTCCTGAAATCACGGCTTTCAAAATATTTTCAGG
>ADZZ01000790.1 GCA_000179315.1 delta proteobacterium NaphS2 | reverse complement strand
TTTCGGAAAAACATATGTTGAATCTGAAAGCGATCAACAGAGCACTTTGGACCTATATCGAAACAGAGTACCACCGTTCGCCCCATCGGAGTCTCTGCGAAACGCCCCTTGATCGCTGGGCCAGAGTGGGTGAGAAGGTCCGATATCCCGAACCGGGCGATGACCTGGACGACCTTTTCCTTTTTGAATCAAAACGCAAAGTGCAGAAAGACCGTACCGTAAGTCTGAACGGTATGGCCTATGAAATTGACGCTTCCCTGGTGGGAGAGACCGTAACACTCCGCTACAACCCTTCCGAGCAGGGCAAAGAGATAAAGGTCTGTCACAACGGCCGTTTCGTCCAAAAGGCGAAACTGGTGGACACCTACGCCAATTGCTTTGTGAAACGTGATCGCCCGTCTAAAACCATTGAAGCACTTGATCCTGAAAAGGCCGTCGATCATAAGCGGGAAAGCAGACCCAAACAACCTGTTAACTTCAGCAGGATCTCCGAAGCCGAAAAGGGGGATGGCTATGTATAAAAAGGTCTATGGGCTGACCCACTACCCTTTTGAAAAAGATCTGGAACCGGACAAACTGTTTGGTTCAAAAGCTGCTGATGAGCTTGAAGCCCGGCTCCATTATCTGTTGAAGCTGCGCGGTATCGGGCTTGTCACCGGAGAAGTGGGCAGCGGGAAAACCAGTATCTGCCGAAAGATGGCCGCTTCTCTGAATACGGGTCTGTACCGGGTGTTTTACGTTCCTCTGACCACCGGCAATGTAACGGATATCTACAAATCCATTGCCTGGGAAATGGGGCTAACCACGGAACGGAGCCTGGCAGCCCTTTATCGTTCCATCCATATGGAGGTCAACCGACTCTGTCTGGAATCCAAAATCAGGCCAGTGCTGATTATTGATGAAGCGCAATACTTGAGAAACGAGGTCCTCGAAAACCTCAGGCTGCTGACAAACTATGAGATGGACTCACAAAATCGTCTCTGCATGATATTTGTTGGCCAGGCCGAGTTGAGGCGACGGCTTTCACTGTCCGTCCATGAGCCTTTGGCTCAAAGGCTTGTGGTGCGTTATCACATATCCGGTCTTGCAAAAGAGGAGTTGCTCCCTTATCTGAAACACCGGCTTGAGTTGGCCGGAACCCAGATGGATCTTTTTGAACAGCCGGCTCTTGAAGCGCTTTTTCAGGCGACAAACGGTCTGCCACGCAAAATCAATCGAGTGTAACCTTTTTCGCTGAGCTGAACTTATTCTCTATAACCTATTGAAATTGTTTAAAATCAAATAGCTGGACATTCTCTCATTCGCGAATTAGACTATTGGTGAAAAAGAGTAGCCAATATCTTGAGCGGAGGGGAAAATGCCAGCGTATTCAATGGAAGAAAGTCTACTTGAAGGTCATGTGGAAGTCAAAAAACTTTTTGAATTTGTTGAGGATAATGCTGCGTCTATGGACGCATACACGATGGAGCAGAACATCTTTTTCAAAATTCTTGCAATTGGTCTGTCTGCCATGAAAGGCTATTTTGCTCAGAAAGGTACCGGAGACGTAGGAGCTTCCTTGGATTTGGAGGACGGAACCGTATTGAAAAGGCAAAAGTCGCCTTCTGACAGGAATTACTTTTCGGTTTTTGGCAAACTTTCGGTTCCGCGCACCTGCTATCGAGCAGATGGTGTTAATGGGGTAATGCCATTGGATGCTCAGGCAAATCTTCCTGAAAGAAGCTACTCGTACCTTCTCCAAGAATGGATGGATCTTTTGAGCATTCGAGATTCTTTCGGAGAATCCTCTTGCACCCTGCAAAAACTGCTGAACTTGAAAATACATCCGAGCCGTTATGAAGTTGTAAATCAGGAATCATCAAATAGCTACGATGAATTTTATGAGAGTAAGGAGCCTCCGAGTCCGGAAAGCGAAGGCAGCGTTCAGGTAATTGGTTTCGATGGAAAAGGCGTTCCTGTCATCAAGCAAGAGGCTGCCAAGATACAGGCCCGGCTTGGAAAAGGAGAAAAGCGCCAGAAAACAAAAGAAGCCATTGTAGGGGTCAGTTATACAGTTGATCCCAAGGTACGAACACCTCGTGAAGTTGCCGAAAATCTCGTTTATCCGGAAAAAAGCAAAGAAGAAACAGATACCCCGAATAAACAAGATGTTAAGGCATCTCCCATACGCGCATCAAATCCTCGTCGAATAGCCAGTTTGGAACGATCCAAGAAAGACGTCATGATGGAAATTTTAAAGGATGCTAAAGTCAGGAACCCCGATAACCGAAAATCTCTTGTAGCGGTCATGGATGGTGCACTGTGCCTATGGTCTCTATTGAGCACCGTGTTGGCTGGTGTGAAATGGGTGGGTATTTTGGACATTATACATGTCGTAGAATACCTTTGGAAAGTGGCCAATTCCTTGTATGGTGAAAACACCCGCGAAGGGAAAAAATGGGTATATGACCATCTGATGGCAATTTTGCAGGGCCGTGTTGGAAGAGTTATTGGAGGCATGAAACAGATTTTGAACAAAAGAAAAAAGTTAAAGAGCGGTCAGAAAAAAGCCTTGAGAGAAACCATCAAGTATTTTGAAAATCACCGCCAATGGATGCGCTATGATGAGTACCTGGCCTCTGGATATCCGATAGGAAGCGGCGTCGTAGAGTCCACTTGCGGACACACCGTTAAAAAGCGAATGGAAGGAACAGGTCGCAGGTGGTCAATTAAAGGTGCCGAATCCACGCTGCTTTTGCGGTCCGTCTATACCAGCAATGATTGGGATGCTTACTGGGAGAACCATCGTCAGCAGGAGCAAAAGCGGCAATACGGCAAAATCCTACCGCTTTTGGCATGCTCCGACGATTTTTCCAAGAATAAAGCGGCATAGAATCCCGACGAAAAAAGGTTACACTCAATTCATTCTGAGGGTTCATCACATGTGGTTTTGAACCGCAGAATGTCGAACAAGGAATAATGAATATCGAAGGAAGACTTCATCATTCGAAATTCCTTGTTCGATGTTCGATATTCGTCTTTTTCTACTTCAAACTTTTAAGCCCTTCCGGCAGCTGGATCTTGGCTTCCGCAACGGAGGGCGGATAGACGATGACCCGTTTTCCCGGCTCGCGCCACTGGATCATGCACCCCAAGGCTTCCACTTCCGGGTTGTTGCCGTAGATCACCTGGTGGTCCTTGCCGAACTTGATGCGGCCCATGGCTCCCTGTCGATCGGTTTTCTCAAGCTCCGCCACCACTTTGTCGCCGTTTACGCTTCCGGCCCGTTCAATGGCCTCTTTGAGCATATAGACCATCTCGTAGGCCGGTGCCGGGGAGTGGCCCGCTTCAATGGGTTTGCCGTACTTTTTCTGGTATCTTTCGTAGAACTCCACCGACTTGGGAACCTTGGGCACGGGCATGTTGCCCACTTCAAAAATGCAGTTCATGGCGCCCGCAATTTTGCCGTCAAAGGTCTTCCAGGCCCCGGGCCCTGCCAGGGGGGAGATAAAACCGGCCATGAGGGCCGGAATGTGCATGGTTTTCCACTGTTTTACCAAGATTCCGCTCTGGGGCATGTCAAAAATGGGCAAAATCACCTGGGCCCCTTTGGCTTTGGCTTTCATGAGGCCGGCGGAAAAATCCGATGATCCCGTGGGGTATTGCTGGCGACCCACCACTTCCCAGCCCATTTTGTCAAAAACCAGTTTCTTCATGAGGTCGCCTGTCTTTCTGGCCCAGGCCACGTCCTGGTTCATGATGAAGACCTTGGTAAATCCGAATTCCTTGTTCAGGTAGGCCATGGTGCCGCCCAGGTATTTGATAAGGTAAACCGCATTCAAACAGGCCCGGAAGGTATATTTGTATTTGTCGTAATCGGTCATCACCTTTTTCTGCATGCCCGGGCTCATGGCCGTACCCAAAATCATGGGAATTTTGTATTGTCCCACCACGTCCATACAGGCGATGGCACATTCGGAACGAAATGATCCGAAGACGATGAAATCCGCCTTGTCTTCCAAAATCAGTTTCTTATGGGCGCGAATCACATCCGCCACCGGAACCCCCGGTTCGGCACCCCGCGCATCGATGGCGATCACTTTGAAGGGGCGCATCTCATCGCCCACCTTGACGCCGCCCGCTGCGTTGATTTCATCCACCGCCATCCGGACACAGGCCAGACCTTCCTTACCCTCTAGAAAACCGAGAGACGTGGGCACGCCCAGGATAATCGGTTTGGCCGCATGGGAACTCGGAACCGGCACCAACAAAGCAACCATCAGAAACATCACCACAGACAAAAAACAGACGCTCTTTTTCATGGATCCCCTCCTCATCAATAAAAAGTTGTGCATATCCGTCAACATCTTAATCTGGCAGAGCAAAAGCTATGCCAAAAGTAAGTATACGGCATTAACCTATTGAAAACAAGATGAATATGTCCCAGAATCCCCTTTTTAGATCAAACATGACTGTAAGAAATGGTTACGGTAGCATGAAGCGTGAAGGGATGTAGATGCAAAACCCAAAAAAATATCTATTATAATCAAGAAATTAGATGATACATTCCCCAAAGCGTTACCAAAGGTGACGAAAGTAGAAACGTGTAAGAAAAAGTAACGGAATCAATTTCAGTGAGACGGTTTTGTGGGTTTCATGAAGGATGGCAAAGTTATTTGCCCATCGGCGACGGTCTGGGGGTAAATGACGACCCGTTTGCCGGGTGCCTGCCACTGGACCACACAGGCCAAAACATCCTTTTGAGGATTCTCTCCGAAGATGGCGGCCCCTGTGAAACATCAACCGGCCCATAACACCACGCCGGTCCGTTGCTTCCAGTGCCGCTGCAACACCATCCGGATCCAGGGTCTGGGCACTTTCAAAGGCTTTGGCCAGAATATAGACCGATTCGTAGGCCGGCGCCGGTCCGTGTCCCGCCTGAATGGGGAGACCGGAAAAGGCCATAACCGAACTTCATGACTTTAAAAAAATAGTTTTCTATTATCAATACCTTACGCCATTTATAAATTAGATTTGGGCACTACACATTTTCATTACCTTTACCATCAATACACTCCCTACCAACCCTGTACCCGCATCAAGCCTGTTGCTGCTGAATAATTGATTCTGCGCAATTTCGGTTATGTTTCGGGCTTTATTTCCCCGCGCATCAGCGACGGTCTTTCGGCAAACGTAGGCAACAAACCATATAAACAACTGCCGGCAGGATGATCACAAACAGCTTCAGAAGGCCCTTGTGGGGCGCCAAATGGAACGTTTCAAAAAGGAGTACAATTGCGGCATAGAGAATCAGAATCGCCAAGATACCGGATACGCCGAAAACCGCTTTTTTCCTGATGGTGAATTGCGGCGTACTTCCCACCAAAACCAACCAGATGAAAGTCCAAACCGCAGGCATAGTGCTGACCGCCTGTTCCGGATCATAGGCCAAAACCTTTCTATCCGACACCATCCTGACCAGCCATGGTGTAAGTCCGTGATTGTTTAACCACCCCAAACCAAAGGCCACGGGGAGGGCCACCAAAAACGCACAAACGGATTGCTCCAGGTATTTCCCGTAGGACATTTCTTTCTGAACGGCACATCTGCAATAGCCCAAGAACCCCAGAAGAAAAAAAAACAAAAAGGCCTGTCCGTAAAAATTGTAAACCAAATTGACTTCTTTTGATTGAAAACCCAGGGTGAGGCTCACCAGGACCGCACGGACGAGATGATAGCCATAGAAAAAAAAGGGGAGGAACCCCAGGAAAATCACCATCAGCCGCTTCCCCCATCCGGCGGGCCAGGCAAATACCACAGCGGCAAGCAGCACCACGACGGGACTTGACAGGCATCCTTCCACCAGCAATTCCCGGTTGCTGTTGAAAGGCCCAATATCAGTGTAACTTGAAATTCGCTTTTCGTAAAGCCTTGGCATTGAAAGTTCTTGAAAAAGCGCATTATGGAGTTCTTTTTCAAAAAAAAGCGTCAAAACTGCAAATAAATTTCAGGAAAACCTGGACATTTGGCGAACGATGGTTCATGATTCACTCCCATAAATGTCATGAAACATCAAAGCCAACAGAAAAAGGGAAGGTTAGCTTCTCGAAAGTATCTTAGTGCTGATCCACTGTTCGAGGGTCTGCATAAAGATTTTTTGGGAGTATCGGACTACCGTGAGGGTAATCCGGAAATATCAATGGCAGACGCCTTGATGTCTGGCTTTGCCGTTTTCTCTCTCAAAGATCCGTCCCTGCTTGCTTTTGACAAACGAAGACAAGCCGCTGAGAATTTAGAAAGCATTTATCATGTAGAAAGTATACCTTGTGACTCGCAGATGCGAACGATTCTGGATGAAGTAGACCCTGTGGAAATTCGACCTGCGTATAAGAATATTTTTAGTAAATTGCAAAGAGGCAAAGCTCTGGAGCGCCTGGCTTTCTTCCAGGGATGCTATCTGTTATCTTTGGACGGAACAGGCTACTTTTCCTCGAAGAAAATTTTCTCTGATAATTGTCTGCAAAAAGTAAACAAAAAGACCGGCGAAATCACCTATTACCAACAGATGCTGGGGGCGGCAATTGTTCATCCCGATCTCAAAGAGGTCATTCCGTTAGCCCCGGAGTTCATAATCAAACAAGACGGCCAAAGCAAGAACGATTGTGAGCGTAATGCCGCAAAACGTTTCTTCGACAGTCTTAGAAAGGACCATCCACACCTGCCCGTTATCATTACCGAAGATGCCCTAAGTTCGAATGCGCCACACATAAGGGAGGCGGAAAAATACAATCTTCATTACATTCTGGGTGTGAAGAAGGGGGATCATCCTTTCCTGTTCAGAAAAGTGGAAGAGGCACAAGAAAATGGCGAAGCTGTTCAATTTGAATTGGTCGATAATGATAATCCGCAAAAAACGCATCGTTTCCTTTTCGTTAACCACCTCCCCCTGAATGAATCAAATCAGGATTTGCTGATCAATTTCCTGGAATACTGGGAAATCACGTCAGAAAAGACGCAACATTTCAGCTGGGTTACTGATTTTACCATAACAAAGGGAAACTCTTATGAACTTATGCGAGGCGGTCGTGCACGCTGGAAAATAGAAAATGAGACGTTCAATACCCTCAAGAATCAAGGCTATCATTTCGGTCATAACTATGGGCTCGGAAAGAAAAATCTGAGTGTAGTTTTTGTGATGCTCATGATGTTGGCCTTTTTGGTTGACCAAACACAGCAGCTCTGTTGTCCCCTGTTTCGAGCTACATGGCATAAGATGGGTAGCAAACGAGAACTTTGGGATCGTATGCGATCCTTGTTTAGAGATTTTGCGTTCAAATCGATGAGGATGCTTTACGAAGCCCTTTTTTACGGGATGAAATTCCAACCGCCGATAATTTTATATGATGACGATTGAATGCAAGATGCACTATACCAATGAAAAAAAGCGTCAATTCCAGAAAAATTGGTATTTGCCGGTAAGGGACATCTGTGCGGTAAATCATATGGGATTGGTTTTAGGTCTTTTTTTTGCCCCTTGTTTCATCAAAAATTGACCGGCCAAACGAGGAATTTCAGCTAATTCTCAGCAAGGCTCTTTGACAGCGGTATCTATTTTGTAGAAATGTTAAGAAATAGACTCAGTAGCGACGCGGTCGGGAATTGCTGTCCTTCCACCAGTCTTACGTTGACAGGGAAAGACGAAGCGTGCTGGCGGCTCAGGATATGGGTATGGATAGCGGTCAAAAGCCATTCCAGGTGGATCTGTATCAGGTGATTGACAAAAAGGCCCAAAGGGCTTTCCAGAAAAACCTGGTAAAGGCCGTAACCCGCCACATACCCGAAACCAAACAACAGGAGAAACCGGAAAATGGTCCGGTTACTCCTGAAAAAAGAAGGGGCTGCTTCGCCATGGGTGTTTTTTGCCCACCACAGAAATACGCCCATCATGGCGACAATCACCAATGCCTGACCAACGATGATATGGAACGTCCAGAGAGACCCCGGAAAGCGGCTCACCACCAGTACAATGAGGGAGGTTCGCAGTAGATTGACCGCAAACAGTGTCAAGAGGCCCATCAAAAGGCCTTTAAGACGTGACTTCCATGGCACCGGAAAGGGAATGACGGCCGCGGCATACATGAGGAAAACAAAACTGCCGCTGCAGCTTTTGGCGATTTCAAGCCGCAGGCCGGATCCCGTCACCGTCGTACCTGAAAGATTTACATCGAGCCCCAGCAAAGTGAGAATGGAAGCCGTTCCCCAGGCCGTCCAGCGGGCGAGCCTTGCGACCACCACCTCCTGAAAAAAAGGACTCTGGTCCAGCCAGTAAAAAAAAACCGTCAGCAACAAAAAACCGATCATCCAGACGAGGCTTGAACGATTGCTTTTTGTCCGGTTGCTGTCACGCATCAGAAGAGATAAACCGGCTCACGAAGGATCAGTGCCATACTCGCTACGGCGGTATCAGCCAGTTTTGGATGGGTTTCCTTTAATGCC
>ADZZ01000791.1 GCA_000179315.1 delta proteobacterium NaphS2 | reverse complement strand
ATTCCTGGTAATGGGCACTTCGCGGGCCGCTGTCTCATACACCGTCACCTTCGGCGGCGGGGGCGGCGCCTGCTTGGCCTCTTCCTTGGGCGCACACGAGAATATGCCGAGGAAAACAAGGCATGTCAGACTTAGTTTTAACTTTTTCATTTTATTCTTTTTCCACTTTGGAATAATGAGATGGATGAACGCCTCGTATGGATATAAAAACAAGACTTACTCTGTTTTTTCTTCCCTTATTACCGGAATGTCTGATATTTTACCAGAAAATTTTTCCTTTAAAATGAGATGAATGCTGACGGTCTCAGCAAGAATAGCTCACAAACAGGCACAATGAAAAAGTATTACAAGGAAAAATTTGAAGCGAGGTCCCGGCTCGACGAAAAAATCCTGCCCCTCGTCAAAATCAACCGGATTCTCCAGGAAATGCGAGACGAACTGAAGTGCAATGGAAAAACCAGGGAGAGAAAGACGATGATCATAAGATGCCACGGCGCCAGGGGATCCATTCCCGTGTCGGGGCCGGAATACATCAAATACGGAGGAGACACCACCTGCCTTGAGATCCGCACCCGGAATGATGAAATCATTATTGTGGATGCCGGTTCGGGAATCCGGCGTTTAGGAAACCGACTTATTGAAGAGGAAAGGTATCACTACCACCTGATTTTCACGCACTCTCACCTGGATCATATTCTGGGGTTTCCTTTTTTCAAGCCCATTTACCATCCCAAGGCGGTCATTCACCTGATGGGTTGCCCCACAACACAGGGAAATATTCGAAAACTGCTCGGCAAAGCCATGAGCGCTCCGCTGTTCCCCATACAGTTTGATGCTTTGCAGGCCAGCATCGATTACGATGTGGAATGCCGCTTTGATTTTGAGATCGATTCAATAAAGATCGTTCCCGTCAACCTCAATCATCCCAACGGCGGCATGGGCTATAAATTCATTGAAAAAGGCAAATCCTTTGTGTTTCTCACGGATAACGAATTGGGGGGCAAGCACCGGAACGGACGCACCTTTGAAGAATACGTGGCGTTCTCAAAAGACGCGGACCTGCTGATCCACGATTCGGAATATACGGAAGAAGAATACCGGATCACGCGAGGCTGGGGGCATTCCACTTACCCGGAGGCCCTGCGCCTGGCCCGGAAGGCCCATGTGAAAAGATTCGGCCTTTTCCATCACAATCAGAACCGGAGCGATGCGGATCTGGAACGAATCGTGGACGAGTGCCGGTCAATCAATGCAGACAAACACATGGACATGGATTGTTTTGCCCTGACCCAGACCACCCATCTGACACTTTAGAGCGATTCTTATGGGCTCTCCCGATGAAGTCTATGCAGTATCCAAGAAATGCGTTGAAAAGGGGAAAAAGACCAGAAGGGGACTTATGTTAGGCCCGATTCGGAAACAACCAGCAAAGACTCCAAATTCCGCAATGCCTGTTCAATCGGGAGAACCGTAATATCCTCCAGATAGAGTGGAACGTCACCACCGTAAAAGAGATAGCAGCGTGTCATGGGATAGTCTTTCTTGAACTCCTTCAAACCCCTCAAATTCTTTGAATGGACATGCGGGCTTCGCTTCACTTCTATGGCGATCAGTCCAGCGGCGCCATACAGAACAAAATCAACTTCCAGGCCATTCTTTGTCCTCCAGAAATAGATTTGATAACCGCATTCCAGGTAGTCGTTAGCTGCCCTGAGTTCCTGAAGAACCAATGTTTCAACAGCTGGACCATCAATCTCCGCCTCTGAATCCAGAGGACCCATGGGCCGTATGGCCCGGAATACGCCAGCATCAAAATAATAAAATTTCTGATGGCTGATCAGCTTTCTCTTGGCTTTACGAGTGAACACAGGCAGGTGCACGGCTATAAGTAAATCTTCAAGTATGGAAAAATAGTTTTCCGTTGTAGCACGCTCAATATGTGCTTCCCTTGCAATTTCACTGATGTTAATGACAGATCCCTGCGAGAAACTGGCAACCTCCAAAAAACGGGAAAAATGTCCGATATTCCGTGTCAGGCTTTCCTGCAGAACTTCTTCACGGATGTAGGTTTGGATATAGTCCCTAAGATATTTTAACGGGTCATGTTCACTGAAACGCGCGGGCAGATGGCCGAAGAGCAGGGATTTTTCCATATCAAAAGCATCTTGCTGCTCTTTTGCCGTGAGAGGATGTAAATAGTAGGTCAGTGCCCTTCCGGCTAACAGATTCACCCCTTTCTGCCTCAACTTTCTTGCGCTGGAACCGGTGAGGATAAAGATGTGGTTTTCAGACTCTATCAGGTCGTGAACCTCATTCAGCAGTTCCGGTATGCGTTGTATCTCGTCTATAATCACCCAGTCTGAATAGCCGGGAGGTATCATCTTCCGAAGGAAACCGGGATTTGCCGATAAACGGTTATAATATTCCGACTGAAGAAGATTAATAATAAGCGCCGACGACAGATGATGCCGAAGCCAGGTTGTTTTGCCTGTACCCCTGGGGCCAAAAAGAAAGAAACTTTTCTTAGCCTTTAACGGGATATTGATAGCGCGGACAAACATGGTGAATACTCCATTTTTTGGAAACAATGGCAGAAAAATCGGAAAGAATCAATACAAGAATTGCAAAAAGTCAGGAAAAATTAAGTTTTCACATGAAAAAGAATGGATGCCAGACCATTGGCTGGCGTTTTGACAAAGCAAAGTTCCTCTAATTTTGGTTCCTGTAACCCAAAATGATTCATTTCTCCAGTTTCTGGTCCATTTCTTACACCACACAAAATCCTTGACAGGATCCCTTTGATGGGAATATACCTTTATTATGTCACGAACCATTTGAAATCTATAAGAATGCGGAACAAATTTTCAGCATTTATGGAAAGGTGACCCGATGTCCACAACGCTCTATTGGATCCAAGGCGGTGGCTGCGGCGGCGATACGTGGTCCTTTTTAAATGCGGAATCTCCCGATCTGACGGAGCTCTTTGACATTCTTTCCATCGAACCGCTCTGGCACCCTTCCCTTTCCGCCCTCGATTTGAAATCCAAAGAGAAACTGGACCGGCGCATTTTAAGCGGCGAACAGTCCCTCGACATTCTGTGTGTCGAGGGATCGGTTCTTCAAGGACCTTCGGGATCCGGCCTTGCCGACACCCTTCAGGGAAAGCCCAAGAAAGATCTCATCGCCGCGCTGGCATCAAAGGCGCAATACGTCATTGCCGTCGGTACCTGTGCCAGTTACGGAGGATTCGGGACGGATCAGGAAACGGAAGCCACGGGCATGCAGTTTCACAAACACAGTTTCGGCGGGTTCCTCGGGAAAAGATATCGAAGCAAGAGCGGTCTCCCGGTCATCAATCTTCCCGGTTGCCCATGCCATAACGATATTTTGGCCGGAACCCTTTCCATGGTTATCAATGACGTGCCGCTGGAACTCAACGAGAACCACTCTCCTCTTGACTGGTATCGCATCATGGTTCATCAGGGATGCACGCGCAACGAATACCATGAATACAGGGTGGAGGAAAAACAATTCGGCGAAAAGGGATGTCTCTTTTTTTACATGGGTTGTCAGGGTCCGCTTGTAACCGGTCCCTGCAACAAGATCCTTTGGAACAGACGTTCCTCCAAAACGCGCGTGGGTGTCCCCTGCTTCGGCTGCACCCATACGGATTTCCCCCAGCAGTATCCTTTTTTCAAAACCCGAAATATCGAAGGAATCCCCATTGAGCTGCCGGCCGGCGTGAGCCGGGCGCACTACATGGCATATAAAGGCATGGCCGCCGCAGCCGCACCCAAAAGGCTGATCAAACGTAAATCCGGAATTTGAACCATGCATTCAAAAAAAAATCGTGTCATCCCCATAAACCGATCGGAAGGCGATCTCGAAATCCATCTGGAGATGGAGAACGATAGGGTCGTGGAAGCTAGAAGCGTCGGCACCATGTATCGGGGTTTCGAAAACCTGCTGAAAGGGAGAGCCCCCCTGGACGGACTGGTGATTACCCCCAGGATATGCGGCATCTGCAGTACGGCCCAATTGAAAGCCGCCGTCAAGGCCCTTGATATGATAGCAGACGTCCGGATCCCTGATGATGCCATACGGGTGAGAAACCTGACGCTGATGACCGAACAGATGCAAAACGATTTGCGACACGCGTTCCTGCTTTTTACGCCTGATTTTACCAGTCCCGCCTACCGGGAACATCCGCTTTTTGAAGAAGCGGTCAAACGGTACCGCCCCCTTCAAGGCGAAACAGTGGTTCATACGATCCGTGAAACAAAAAAAGTAATTGAAATCATCGCCATACTCGGTGGTCAATGGCCTCATTCCTCCTTCATGGTGCCGGGCGGCGTGGTCTCCGTGCCCGGGCAGAACGACATCAGCCAGTGTCGCAGTCTTCTGGCCAATTTTCGTCACTGGTACGAGCGGCGTGTTCTGGGATGTTCACTGGCGCGTTGGGCCGAAGTCCGGACCCTGGAGGACCTTGACATCTGGCTTGATGAAGATGAGGCGCATCGGGAGGGTGAAGTGGGTTTTTTTATCCGGTTTGCAAGGGAAACCAATCTCCACGAACTGGGAAAAGGGCACGGAAATTTCATCTGTTTCGGAGCCTTTGAAAAGCCCGGCAAATCGGCCATGAACCGTTCCGAAAACGCCCCCTATCTTTTTCCACCAGGTTTTTTCCTGGACGGTCAAGTTGCCCCTTTTAATCAGGAAAAAATCACGGAAGACGTTACCTTTTCCCATTTTGAATCCCACGGTCGCCCGCGTCATCCCTATGAAGAAACCACCGTGGTAGAACCGCCCGCATCAGATTCCGAAGCCTATTCATGGGGAAAAGCCCCGAGATATGATGGATACCCCGCTGAAACCGGTCCGCTGGCGGAGCTCGTGATGGCTTCGAACCCGCTCATCAAAGGGATTCTGGATCGAGAAGGACCCAGCGTCTTTTTGCGCCAACTGGCACGCCTGGTCCGTCCCACGTTTCTGTTGCCGGTCATGGATTGCTGGCTCAAAGAGACGGGTGTCGGCAATGAAATTTTCTACCGAAAAAACGAACAGCAGGAAAACGGTCAAGGTTTCGGCTTGATCGAGGCCCACCGAGGGGCCCTCGGCCAC
The DNA here is from genome assembly GCA_000179315.1 of delta proteobacterium NaphS2. Taxonomy (GTDB): domain Bacteria; phylum Desulfobacterota; class DSM-4660; order Desulfatiglandales; family Desulfatiglandaceae; genus NaphS2. Next base: position 11,921 of record ADZZ01000791.1, on the reverse strand, counting down.
TGGGTAACCCTTGAACATGGGAAGATTTCCCAATATCAGGTGATTACGCCAACCGCCTGGAATGCATCGCCACGGGATGCCAACGGCATCAGAGGTCCCTGGGAGGAAGCACTCATTGGAACCCTGGTAAAAAACCCCGAGCATCCCGTTGAAATCGGGCACACCATCCGCTCTTTCGACCCCTGCATGGTATGTTGCGTCCATACCATCAGAGGGCATGCTAGACGGACCACCGCCAGAATTTTCTGCTAGGAATAAAGGATTAGACCATTGCCCGTTCGTCCGCCGTCAAAACCCTCACGAACCGATTCCCAGACCCTTATTAAGGCACTTTTGAAGGAAAACGCCATCCTTCGTAACGAGATTCGCGTGGCCCGGGAAGCGGCCGAAATAACCGCAAGCCTGGTGGTCAAGCAGTTCGAAGAAACGGAACGGGTCCTTCAGAAACTGCAAAATGCCAATGCACAACGGAAAGCGGTTCTGGATTCCGCCACCCGGATCGCCATCATCGCCACCAACATGAAAGGGACCATTTCGGTTTTCAACACGGGCGCCGAAAATCTGCTGCAGTACCGGGCCGAAGAAGTGATTGAAAAAGCCACACCCGAGATATTTCTGCTGGAAAGCGAACTGGAACAGCATCGTGAATCCATCAAACTGGCCACGGGACGAGACGTCAAGGGGCATGAAGTCTTTCTGGAATACGCCCGACAGGGAAGAAAGGAACAGCAGGAATGGACCTACATTCGAAAGGATGGAACCCGCTTTCCGGCAGTCCTTTCCATCAGTGCGCTCAGGGATCCCGAGGGCGTCATTTACGGCTTTCTTTGTATCGCCATGGATGTGACGGAGAAAAAACGATCAGAAAAAGCGCTGGCTGAAAGCGAAGCAAACTACAGATTTCTCATCGACAACATTCCCAATGTGGTGTTTCGCGGATATGCTGATGGTTCTCTCGACCTCTACGATGACAAAATTGAGGCGATGACCGGCTATCAAAAAAAACTGTTTGATTCACGGAAGCTTCAATGGTTTGATCTGATTCTGGAAGAGGACCGCCCTTACGCGCGACAAAAATTCATCGATGCGCTCAAAACGGACAAGAGCTATATTCGGGAATATCGTGTCCGCAAGAAGACGGGTGAAATCATCTGGATTGAAGCGTGCAGTAAGATCGTGTGTGACGCGGATGGCAACATCGACTTCATCACCGGGTCTTTCCTGGATGTAAGCGAGCGGAAGCGGGCGGAAAACGCCCTTCATGAGTCGGAACAAAAATACCGTTCCCTTTTCATCAGCGGCCCGAACCCCATTTTCGTTCTTGATCGTGAGACGCTCACAATTCTGGACGCCAGCCCCAGCGCCGAAGAAACCTACGGTTACTACAAAGATGAACTGGTCGGGCGAAACTTCAGAGAGCTGGGCACGTTTGAATACGAAGATGAGTCGCTATCCCTCATGGAAACCAAAAGTTGGTCTGAAAGTTGCGTCTTCAGCCAGCGAATCAAGCATTTTCGCCAGGGCGGAAAGCCGTTTTACGTGGAGGTCAAGGCCTGCCCAACCACCTATCTGGGACGACCCGCCATTATTCTGGCCGCATCGGACATTACCGAAATCATCGAAAAAGATGCACAGCTTTTCCAGGCAAGTAAGATGACGACATTGGGTGAAATGTCCGCGGGCATCGCCCATGAACTCAATCAACCCCTTAACGCCATAAAGATCGGCAGTGATTTTCTAAAGAAACAGATCGAAAAAAATCGTCCCATAAAAGACAACGAATTGCACCAGGTGGTGGCTGCGGTATCGGCGCAGGTAAACAGGGCTTCGGAAATCATACAAAGCCTCAGAGAATTCGGCCGAAAGCCGGATTTCAGAAAAGAGAAGATCGACCTCAACCAAACCATCAAAGATGTAATGAAAATTATCGGTCAACAGCTCAGCCTCCAGAATATCAACGTGGTCTATGACCTGAACGAATCCGTGCCGACGATCCTGGCCAACAAAAACCGGCTGGAACAAGTCATTTTCAATCTGGTGACCAATGCCCGCGACGCCATCGAAAACCGCACGGCGCTTCCGGAAGATTCAAAGGAAAACATCATCGCCATCTCCACCTGGTCCGAACAACGAACCCATTTGAATCTGACCATATCGGATACGGGCACCGGCATACCCGAAGAGAACGTTCAGAAAATATTTGAACCGTTTTACACCACCAAAGAAGTGGGGAAAGGGATGGGGCTGGGGCTGTCCATTACTTACGGCATCATCAGAGATTTTGGGGGAACCATCAATGTGGAAAGCCGGCCGGAAGGGGGAAGCAGTTTTCATCTTCGTTTTCCCTTGACTAAAAATGCGGGTCATCAGGAATAATTTTTGGGTCTTTTCAAAACATTCCGCATTTGATTCCTCTGGGAGAAAGCTATCGTATGAAAAAAATTCTGATCATTGACGATGAAATCACAACGCTCCAAATGATGAAGTTTTTTCTGGGGGCCTGTGGTTATGAGGTATTAACCGCTGAAAATGCCGATTCAGGCCTTGAAATCTTCGAAAAGGAACTCCCGCCCATTGTTTTAACCGACATCAAGATGCCCGGAAGGGACGTATTTTCGGTGCTTAAGACCATCAAAGCCATGCGCCCTGAAACCGAAGTGATGGTGGTCACCGGTCATGGCGACAAGGCGCTTAGAAAAAAGGCATTCAATCTTGATGCAGCCGAATTTTTCAGCAAACCCCTGGACACGGATGCCCTGGATGCGGCCCTTAGAAAAATCGAACAAAAGATAGGGATCGATTGAATCGTCGGTTTTCAGGAAGCGGGGTTTTGAAATTTTTTCGCCGCATCGGGTCCCCAGGAACCCGACGCGTACGGCAACAACATATCGGATCTGCCGCTGCAGGTTTCACATTCGTGCAGAATAGGTGTCAGAAAAGACCAGCATAATTCCAGGCCGTCCTGCCGCCAGAACAACATCTGATCCCCCAGCATACAGTCCAGAAACACTTTTTCATAGGCGTCCAGAATGGGGCCTTCGTAATTCTGGTGGTAGTGGAAGTCCATGGTGACGGAGCGAAGGCACACCTTGGCGCCGGGGTTCTTGGTCTGAAAGTTAAGCGTAATCCGCTCGTCGGGATAGATCCCCAGATTCAGCCGGTTGGTGGTGATATGCGCTCCCAGAATGCTGCGAAAAAGGGAATGGGGAACCTCCTTGAAGCGAATGGTAATTTCAGTCCGTTTTTGAGCCAGCCTTTTTCCTGATGTAAGATAAAAGGGCACACCCTGCCATCGCCAGCTGTCCAGGAAGACTTTCATGCTGGCAAAGGTGGGAATCAGCGAATCGAATCTGACACCATTTTCCTGCCGATAGGCCGGCACCTTTTTGCTAGCCACCTCTCCCGGACCATATTGCCCCAGCACCAGATAATCCCAGAGGTTGTGGGTGGGAAAAGGACGCATGGTTCTGTAGACTCTCACCTTTTCATCGCGGACCCGATCCGCTTCGAATACGGAAGGCGGATCCATGGCCGTCAATGCCAGAAGCTGCATCATGTGGTTCTGGAACATATCACGCAGAACCCCTGCCTGATCATAATATCCGGCCCTGTGTTCCACGCCGAGGGTTTCCGCTGCAATAATATTGACGGACGCAATATAGCGGCGGTTCCACATGGGTTCAAAAATGGCGTTGGCAAACCGGAACATCAGAATATTCTGAACCGTTTCCTTGGCAAGATAGTGATCGATCCTGAAAATCTGATGTTCCTTGAAATATTTGTGCAACGTGCGGTCCAGGTCGACGGCGCTTTGAAGATCCCGTCCAAAGGGTTTTTCCACGACGATCCTGGCCCACTGTCCCTTGTCGAGGTCCTCCCTTGAAAGACCGGCACGGCCCAGCATTTGTGCCGTGGATTTATAAAGATTCGGTGGAATGGCCAGGTAAAACAGTCTATTGCCGCCGGTGCCGAACTCGCTGTCCAATTCTGAAACCCGCTTGGCCAGCTTGGCAAAAGATGCCGCGTCGTCATATTCGATGGATTGATAATGCAAAAGCTTCGCAAAGGCTTCATAACGGTTCGGATCAAAAAGGTTGGCGCGTTTAAGCGCTCCCTTCATCTTCTCCCGAAAGGCTTCCGTCGTCAAATCCGTCCGGGCACACCCCAGGGCAAGAAAGTGTTTGGGCAATCCGTCATGAACATAAAGGTTGTATAAGGCGGGAACGATTTTTCTGGCGGTAAGATCTCCTGAAGCCCCGACAACCACCACCATGCACGGCGGCGGCGTCCCATCCAGCAGACACGCCCCCCCTTCACCACCTGCGGCAGCGGTGATGGTGGAGGTAAAGGCAGGGGATTCTTTCTGATCAGCCACTTGCGTCTCCTTTTTCGTATTGGAAACGGTTCAAAGAACGCTCATCCCTGCCTGTTCTCAATGGGTTCATATTCGCAACCGATCAGCCCGCAGTAATCGCCCACATACTCGGCTTTGGGTCGATAAAGCGCCGGTTTCTCCTGTGCTTCAGCGAATTTTTCTTCAATGATGTGGGCACACCACCCGGAAACCCTGGAAATGGCAAAAATAGGCGTCATGAATGCGAAAGGAATACCCATGATATGGTAAACCGGTGCGCTGTAGAAATCCACATTGGGCAGGATGTTGGTTTTGCCCCTGTCCCGGAAGGCCTTGATACCAAATTCTTCAATCTGGGTTGAAAGCTCATGCCACCTCGTCTGACCGGCTTTTTGTCCGAGACGCGCAGCCATACTTTTCAGGAATTTCGCCCTTGGGTCCATGGTTTTATAAACCGCATGACCCATGCCCATAATCCTCCCGCCGCCATCCAACTCCTTTTTCACCCATCCCGGGATGTCCTTTTCAAATTCCAGTGCCAGAAGCATTTTCATCACACGTGCATTGGCACCGCCATGAAGGCTTCCGGAAAGCGCACCGATCCCTGCGCATACACCGGCATACATGTGCGCCCGGGTGGATACCACCTCCCGACAGGCAAAGGTTGACGCGTTGAAGGTGTGGTCCGCATGAAGCACCAGACATGTATCCAGGTCCCGGGCCATTTCCGCGTCGGGCTTTTCACCGTGGAATTGCCACAGAAAATTGGCGGCATGGGACAGGGTATCGTCCGAAGGAAGCGGTTCCAGACCTTGGCTGATCCTGTGCCAGGCAGCAACCAGCACCGGCATACGCGCCAGCAATCGGATGGACATGGCCACATTGGCGGATTTTGTGTCCTCCCCCAGATCAGGGTCGGAGATACCCAGGGCGGGAATGGACGATTGCAGAACATCCATGGGTGCGGCATCTCGAGGCAGATTCTTCAGATTCTCGATCACGTAGCCCGGCAGGGTCCTGGCCTCTTTGACCGCTTTCTCAAATTCTAGAAGGGATGCCCTATCCGGCAAAGCACCATTTAAAATGAGATAGGCCACTTCCATAAATGTTGAAGATTCCGCCAGTTGCTCGATACGGTACCCCCGATACAGCAAAATGCCTTTTTCACCGTCAATAAAGCTGATTTTGGTATCGGCGACGGTCACCCCTCTAAGACCCATATTCTTTACATGTACTGTTTCCGGCATTTTATTCTCCTTTACTTTCAAAAAATCAGCTCAACCGGACGAATCGGGCATGATGGCATCGACCAGTTTTCGCTCATTGGGCATGATGTCTCTCCACTTGAGATCGTATACTGTATAGGGGCCCTTTCCGGTTAACAGCTTGAGAACCGCAACCTTCATGTCACGTTCAGAATCCCAGGCATAGCGCACCCAAAGCAGCTTATCAATATCGAGTTCAAATTCTCTGCAAACCGCCTTAATCAGGTCCTGATACCTTTTTTCGACAGAATACCCTTCTTTGGAATCCGAAGCAAGGACAACGAAGGGCTTGAGCATTACCACATCACTCCTTTCAGCTGAAAAATCAAAGATGGTGAGATAATGGGATCCGGGCCACCAGCTTACAGGTTTGTGGGCGCTATCCTTCTTTCCATCCCAGACGTACTTTCCGTCATAAATAATCATTGGGATTCCTTCCACGAAATACATTCACTGCGACAATTTCTGATGGCCTCGTTAATGTCCTCTTCGGATTCCCCATGGGGATGAATCACCTCTATGTAGCCTGCATCATTGATCTTGAATGTCATGGGACATAAATCGACGCAAATGCCACACATGCTGCAACGGCTCAAATCGACATCAGCTGTTTTCATGAGGCCCGGTTTCCCCGAAGAAACGTTCGATTTCCTCGAAAGCCGATTTCAACTGCTCAAAATTTTTGAACACACTGTCAAAGGATTCAGCTGTCACTTTTTCTTCAATCTTCTGTGCCAGACGGCGCACATTTTCAGCGCCCATGTTGGCGGCAGCGCTCTTGATGGCATGGGCGGCCCTTTCAATTTCCGGATACGATCCGTTGCTGATGGCTCGCTCCAGACGTTCCAGGTGACGCCATGTATCTTTCAGGAAAAGATCGATAATTTCATCCGCAAAATTTTCATCATCGGAGGTTAACTCCTTGAAACGTTTAACATCAACAGGAAGGGAAGGCTCAGAGGGGTGACGAAACGTGCCGACCGAAGGTCTGATAACCTTCTTGCCTGCCCATCGCTGAACCATCTTCAGCAGCCCTTTGGGTTTAACCGGCTTTGAAATATAGTCATCCATGCCGGATGCAATGCACTTTTCCCGATCACCTTTCATGGCATGGGCCGTCATGGCAATAATGGGCAGTTCGCTGAACCGAGGCGCCATTTTTCTGATGGTGGCAGTCGCCGCATACCCATCCATTCCCGGCATCTGGATATCCATAAACACCACGTCATAATTATCTTTTTTGACGGCCTCCAGCGCCACCAGGCCATCGCCGGCCACATGAACCGTATGTCCCGCTTTTTCAAGTATGCGTACCGCCACCCTTTGATTCACCAGATTATCTTCCACCAGGAGTACTCGGGCCTTACCCATGGCCTCCTCCCCCAGGCTGTGCCGCGTGATGATTGCAGGGCGATTGTATCCGGTTTTGTGACAAACCTTAACATCGGAGCCGACAAGGGTTTCCGCCAGGGCATCAAGAAGCAGGGACTGTCGAACCGGCTTATTGAGATAAGCGCAACAGCCCAGGTCTTTAAACCTGCGGGCATCACCCCGCTCTCCAACGGAAGTTAAAATCAGGATACGGGTATTTTCATTCCCGGGTTTTGAACGAATCGCACGCACCACCGCTTCACCATCCATTTCAGGCATCTGATGATCCAGCAGGACGGCATCAAAGGGACGGCCTTCTGCCATTCTTTGCGCCAACAGCTCCATGGCTTCACCACCGCTTTCTGCTTCCTCGGGAAAACATCCGAATGAAACGAGCGTTTTGTTCAAAATAGTCCGATTGGTGGCATTGTCGTCCACGATCAGGACGTGGCTTCCCCTGACGCTTTGCCTGGGTTTTATGGCGGGTTTTCGAGGTTGATCCTGTTTTGCAAAAGGAAGGGTAAACCAGAAAGTGCTTCCCACGCCCACTTCGCTGTCCAAACCCATCCGGCCTCCCATCAACGCCACAAGACGTTTTGAAATACTCAGCCCCAAACCGGTCCCTTCGAACTGGCGTGTTGAACTGCCGTCCACCTGGGTAAAACTGTTGAACACAGCTTCCTGACGATCCTTCGGTATACCCATGCCCGTATCGGATATGGCAAATCGAATAAGCACCATGCCATCTTCTTCTCCGATCATGGCAGCATGAATATCCACATTTCCTTTTTCCGTAAATTTGACGGCATTGCCTGTCAGGTTTACCAGAACCTGCCGCAGTCTTTCGGGATCGCCCAGAAGCCGTACTTCACAATCAGGGTCCACAAAGCAGGTAAATTCCAATTGCTTGGTCTGGGCATTGGGCGCCATCATCTCGCCCACCCCTTCAATGACATACCGAAGGTCAAACGCAATTTTCTCAAATTCCAGTTTGCCGGATTCTATTTTTGAAAAATCAAGGATGTCGTTAATCAAAGTCAGCAAGCCATTTGCAGCGCTTTTTACAATCTCCACATATTCCTGCTGTTCCGTATCCAGGTCGGTCCCCAGCAAGAGTTCGGTCATGCCGATAACCGCGTTCATGGGCGTCCGAATCTCGTGGCTCATATTGGCCAGAAACTGTCCTTTGGCCATGCTGGCAGCCTCGGCTTCACGCCGGGCTTTCACCAGCTCGGTGACGTTGATGACATTGAGCAGCACACCGTCATAATGGTTTTCCCGGTATATGGGTTGCACCCGAAGAATTGTTTCCGCATCACCGATAGAACGTTGCTTCACAACAGTTTTAGAGTGGGGGTTTTTTCGAAATTCCCCAATATGTCCCACGATTTTATCGGAGATCTCTTTGGAATGAAAATCTTCAAGTTTTTTTCCTAAAATATCCTCCCTTGTTTTTTGCATAAAATCACAAAAGTAGCCGTTGACTTCCACCACGCGGTTATCGCTGTCGGCAAAAACAACCCCTTCTTCCATACCCGAAATCATGGAAGACAGTTTGGCGGCTTCATGCCTTGCGGCTTCTTCCGATGCTTTCAAGGCGGTTTCAGCGGCAATCTCATCGGTTCTGTTCTCATAGGTCAAGAGCTGTTTTCCCTCGCCCAGATCAACGGGCCTGAACCGGATCATCTTGTCACTGCCGTCTTTACACCGCACTTTGAATGTTCGGGGATCCATGGTACCGGTCTTTATGGTTCTTTCCGTATCGGCCCGCCACATTTGGATGACCATTTCCCGGTAAGCCGGATCAGGATAGGCTTTTTCAAACCAGATTCCCTTGGTGGGAATATCATCGAGGGTATACCCGAAAAGTTCGGTGAACTTGGGGTTCACATATTCATTCACCAGATCTTCATTGGAAATGGAAATGCCGAACGGGGAGCATTCCGTCAGCTGCTCAAAACGATCCTTTTTGCTCAAAAGGTGTTTCCTCCGTGATGCGCACAGCTAATCTCTTAACTCTTTTTTCAGTATTTTTCCCACATTGGTCTTGGGCAGTTCATCTCTGAATTCAATTATGGTGGGGAGTTTGTAGGCGGCCAGTTTGTCTTTGCAGTAGGCAATGAATTCTGCTTCCGTACCCGTCTCACCCTCTTTCAGTACGGCGAATACTTTCACCTGCTCTCCCCGTTTCGGATGCGGTACGCCCACGGCTGCGGCTTCCACGACTTTGGGATGCTCAAAGAACACCTCTTCGATATCCCGCGGATAGACGTTGTAACCGCCGGAAATGATCATATCCTTTTTTCGGTCCACAATGTAGAAATACCCTTCATCATCCATCTTTGCGATATCACCGGTATGAAGCCATCCATCCGTCAATGTTTCGGCCGTGGCCTCCGGTTTGTTCCAGTATCCCTTCATCACTTGAGGGCCTTTGATCAGCAGTTCACCCGATTCCCCCACCGGCATGTCCGTCTCGCCGTCATTTAAATCCACGATGCGGCACAGTGTATCGGGAATCGGGAGTCCGATACTTCCCGCTTTGCGCTTTCCGATGAACGGATTGATGTGGGTTACCGGCGACGATTCGGTCAGACCGTATCCTTCAACGATGGTGGAACCGGTCTTGGCCTCAAAATCCCGAATAACCTCCAGCGGGAGTGGGGCACTTCCGGAAAAGCATCCTTTAATGGAGGTCAGATCCGCCTGGTCGATTCCGGGATGGTTCAGCAACCCGATAAACATGGTGGGCACCAGCGGTGCGAAAGTCGGCTTGAATTTGCTGATGGCCTCCAAAAGCGGTTCCGGCTGCGGTTTGGGGACCAGGATGTTCCCCCAGCCGGCATATATGGCGTAATTCATGGCCGTGGACAGGCCGAACACATGAAAAAAAGGCAACGCTCCCAGCATTATCTCCTGCCCGTTGTTCAGTCCCGGGAACCAGCTTCTGATGTGCTGAACCTGTTTGCTGAGATTGCCGTGCGTCAGCATGACGCCTTTGCTGACCCCCGTTGTTCCGCCGGTATACTGGTACATGGCCGTATCGTCAAAGGAGAGGTCAACTTTCGGCGGCCGGCCGGAAGCACTTGCCAGGACATCCTTCCAGCGATACACATCCGGCGCTTGTTTCACATCCGCCTTCAAACCTTTCTTTTTGCCCACCAAGGGGAAGAGCAGGCTTTTGGGAAAAGGGAGATAATCGCCGATGGAGGTGTATATGATCTGCTTGATGTCGGTTTCAGGCCGGAGATCAATCATGCGGTTTCCCAGTAGATCCAGTGTGATCAAGGCCTTTGAACCGGAATCATTGAACTGATGTTCCAACTCGCGGTCCGTATAAAGCGGATTGTTCATGACCGCCGTGGCCCCGATTTTCAAAATGGCGTAGTACCCCACCACACAGGGAATGATATTGGGCAGCAGAATGGCCACACTGTCCCCTTTTTGAATCCCTAAATCGGCAAGACAGACGGCAAAACGGTCCACCATTTCCTTGAGTTGCCGAAATGTCAGTTTGTAACCCTGAAAAAGAAGCGCCATTTTATCGGGAAAGTTTTGAGCCGACCGTTCCAGAAATTCAGAGAGAAATGCTTCCTCGTAGTTCACAAACTCCGGAACACCGTCGTCGTAATGGGCCAACCATGGTTTTTCTTGATATGCACTTGATGTGGTCATGGGCTCTCCTTATTGCAGATTAGACAGGTTCGACGATGGGCATAATCTTTTCTTTCAGAGAACGGATAATGACTAATGTATATTTATGATAATGGCTTAAGCATGTCAACAATGAGAAGCGCTTCGTCGTAATGTATCATAAAAAACAGCGGTAGGTGGGGAAAACGAACGAAAAAAGAAGGGTCGGTTTAACAAAATTTCCGACCCGTCTCTGCTGACAAACACACATTAAGAAACTGTGAAACTTGGCAAAATCAGGCTTTCTTATTCACCCGGAAAGTTTCGTCACCTTTCTTAAAGAAATCGATGATCTGTGTGACGGCGGCCACACCGGCATTGATGTTGGCTTCCGCGGTCTGAGCACCCATTTTCTTGGCCGTGAAAAAGGTGCGGTCTCCGCAGGTGGCACAGATCTCATCCTTGCAGTCCGGGGTGAGGTCCGATCCGTAGCAAAAATCCGGTCTCTCGGCAAACATCTTTTTCAAACCGTCTTCGTCGATCACCTCTTTTCGGGCCGTATTGATAAGGGCCGCTCCCGGTTTCATTTTGGAAAGAAGTTCATAATTAATGGAGTTGACGGTTTCCTTTGTGCCGGGAATGTGAAGGCTGATAAAATCACAAGTAGAATAGAGTTCCTCTCTCGAATCCACGGGGGTTACATCGTCCGCTTCCATGATACTCTTGTCCACGTAGGGATCATAGGCATAGATGTCCATGCCGAATCCACGGGCGAGCCGTGCCACGCATTTTCCGGCGTTGCCATAAGCGTGAATGCCGATACTTTTTCCTCTCAGTTCCGTACCCGGTTTACCCACATAATGGTGACGCACCAGGTTCAGCATCATACCGAAGGCCAGTTCCGATACCGCGTTGCTGTTCTGCCCCGGTGTGTTCATCACGCAGATGCCCTTTTCCGTGGCTGCTTCCAGATCGATATTATCATAGCCCGCACCGCCACGGGCCACCACTTTCAGATTTTTCGCGGCATCCAGCACTTCCCGGGTCACCTTGTCGCTACGGATGATAAGACCGTCTGCATCTTTCACGGCATCCAAAAGATCCTGCTTGTCAGTGTAATTTTCAAGCAATTTCAGTTCAAAATCAGGGTTTTTCGCAACGGCCTCTTTCATGCGCTCGATAGCCGCTTTGGCAAAAGGCTTTTCCGTTGCAACCAGTATTGTTTTCGACATTTCTTAACTCCTCTTACCTATAAATTTACCGAATTTGGATTCCAGAAGGGCTGTATGCTACACCTA
>ADZZ01000792.1 GCA_000179315.1 delta proteobacterium NaphS2 | reverse complement strand
AGTGCTGATTATTGATGAAGCGCAATACTTGAGAAACGAGGTCCTCGAAAACCTCAGGCTGCTGACAAACTATGAGATGGACTCACAAAATCGTCTCTGCATGATATTTGTTGGCCAGGCCGAGTTGAGGCGACGGCTTTCACTGTCCGTCCATGAGCCTTTGGCTCAAAGGCTTGTGGTGCGTTATCACATATCCGGTCTTGCAAAAGAGGAGTTGCTCCCTTATCTGAAACACCGGCTTGAGTTGGCCGGAACCCAGATGGATCTTTTTGAACAGCCGGCTCTTGAAGCGCTTTTTCAGGCGACAAACGGTCTGCCACGCAAAATCAATCTGCTGGCACACCTCTCATTGAATGTGGCGGCACTGCAGAATGCCCAGCTTGTATCGGCTGAACATATTCTTACCGCAGTGGAGGAAACGGGATAGTGCTAAACCTGCATGATCAGATTCGGTGAAACAGAGGCGAGCTCTGCTGAGGAGCAACTCGCCAAGGGATAGCCGGATAGGCGACGACGAAATATCGTCATCGGGAGGGGAGTCTTCGGGCTCCCCTTTTTATGTGATATTTCCGAGGAGCCTTCATGCCTAAAAAAACCTCGGGGTTTGGGGCAGAGCCCCAAGGGTTTTCTCGAAACAGCACCCCGATCAGAAGATAGGCAGTCCGTCACGCATCGCCTTGCAACGATAAATCAATCAGGCAAAAACAAAATATTCTTCGTGCTTTATTGTGGACAATATCCGGTGGGATAATGTGAACGGCAACATCAAGGATGCCTACAGAACACCCAGAGCCTGCGTACATGACATGGGGCAAGGCATCTGCAAAGCGGTCAAAGAGGTGTTCCCCGGAGTACCGGATTACATCTGTCACTTCCATTTTCTGCGTGACATTGGCAAAGACATTCTCGATCCGGCATACGGTAAACTGAGGAACCGGCTGAAGTCCCACGCAATCAGTACGAAATTATCCGCGTTGGTGCGGGAAACACGCCAAGCCGCCTGCGAGCAATCTTCGAATCCAATGGGGCTGGCAAGAACAATCCTGAACGTCAAAAAAGAAACGCCGTTTCTTCCGTTGATATCCGCATACGGCCTTGGCCTGTGGGCATTACAAGGCAAACAGAGTGGCGACGGTTACGGTTTTCCGTTTGACCGGCCTTTGCTGTGTTTTGCCGAACGCCTGCTGGAACTGGAACAGCAGATGCCTCGCCTCATAAAATTGTCAAAGAACGACAAAGCCAACAATCTTCAATATCTGTACAAGTTGTATTGGACGGCAGCTGAAGTTGCCGAAGATCCCGAGATCAAAAGCCTGATCGAAGAAATGCGATGGCGCAGTGCTACGTTTGATTCACTTCGCAAGGCCATGCGTATTGCCTTACCCGGCGGCACCAACGGGCTCAATGATGAAGGTGCAACAAACATGATCAGCATCCGCGAGGGTGTCATGAAATTCCGAAAGAGTCTCGATCAAAATGAAGAACTCGC
>ADZZ01000793.1 GCA_000179315.1 delta proteobacterium NaphS2 | reverse complement strand
GCCGGCATCTGTTTTTCTGAGAGAAGGCCCATCGATATGAACATTGATGCACCGATGGTTGAGGCGATCCAGCAGAGCATCGACCATGTCCTTTGGTTCAAGGAGGGAATACCATTGTTCAGGCTGGAGATTGGTCGTAATAATGGTGGGCCGCCCGGCTTCATATCGCTCTTTCATGAGTTTGAAAAAGGCGTTCATTTGCTCCTTTTTCAGGGTCAGGTATCCCAGTTCATCGAGCAACAGCAGATCATATCGGCACATGGCATTGAGTAGTTTGGGGGTGGATCGATCGGCGAGAGAGGCATAGAGTTGATCCAGCAAATCCTGAACATTATAAAAACGCCCCCGGTACCCGGCAATAATGGCTTGACGGAGTATGCCGACGGCCAGGCCTGTTTTCCCTACGCCGGTCTTTCCGTGAAATACGATGTTTTCTCTTCGATTGATGAAATCAAGGCCGGACAAAGTCATCATCCGGCTTTTCCGGACTCCGGGCTGAAGATCAAACGGAAAGGAGTTGAGGGTCCAGTCCCATGGGAGCCGTGCAATCTGAAGCCGATAAGTCATGCTCCGCTCCTGCCGGAAACGTAATTCCTCAGCCAGGAGGTTGTATATGACCTCGTAAACGGAAAGCCCGTTCTTTTCGGCCAAAGCCAACTGCTCATCGAAGGTCTTCACCATGCCTTTAAACTTCAAGTCAATGAGTAATTGCTCAATTTTCTTTTTCATGACAGATCAAAAAAGTCACCCGCGGTATAATCGAGGATGATGTTTTCCAGACGGGACAGATCAAAAAGTCGATACTTAAGGGCCTGTCTTACGGCTTTGAGAAAAGGCTCACCGGGATAAGTCCGTTGCAGATGCAGCAGACGGCGTAACTTGACCACGCCACGACCATGGCTTCTTTTCTTCAGTTCGGCCACATACGCATCCAGAACGGCATCATTTCCCACCAACAGCTGTTCTTCTTTTGAAGGGACCCGGGCATCCTTTTTTCTTCGAATCGGAACATGATGTCCCGGCACAGTTGTTCGCGTATCACGTTTATCCAGAATACGGTCATGTTCCGCCACGTTCCGGCTTTGTCATAACGATGACCTTGCGCCAGTGTTTCTGAA
>ADZZ01000794.1 GCA_000179315.1 delta proteobacterium NaphS2 | reverse complement strand
GTGGTTAGCCCCATTTCCCAGGCAATGGATTTGTAGATATCCGTTACATTGCCGGTGGTCAGAGGAACGTAAAACACCCGGTACAGACCCGTATTCAGAGAAGCGGCCATCTTTCGGCAGATACTGGTTTTCCCGCTGCCCACTTCTCCGGTGACAAGCCCGATACCGCGCAGCTTCAACAGATAATGGAGCCGGGCTTCAAGCTCATCAGCAGCTTTTGAACCAAACAGTTTGTCCGGTTCCAGATCTTTTTCAAAAGGGTAGTGGGTCAGCCCATAGACCTTTTTATACATAGCCATCCCCCTTTTCGGCTTCGGAGATCCTGCTGAAGTTAACAGGTTGTTTGGGTCTGCTTTCCCGCTTATGATCGACGGCCTTTTCAGGATCAAGTGCTTCAATGGTTTTAGACGGGCGATCACGTTTCACAAAGCAATTGGCGTAGGTGTCCACCAGTTTCGCCTTTTGGACGAAACGGCCGTTGTGACAGACCTTTATCTCTTTGCCCTGCTCGGAAGGGTTGTAGCGGAGTGTTACGGTCTCTCCCACCAGGGAAGCGTCAATTTCATAGGCCATACCGTTCAGACTTACGGTACGGTCTTTCTGCACTTTGCGTTTTGATTCAAAAAGGAAAAGGTCGTCCAGGTCATCGCCCGGTTCGGGATATCGGACCTTCTCACCCACTCTGGCCCAGCGATCAAGGGGCGTTTCGCAGAGACTCCGATGGGGCGAACGGTGGTACTCTGTTTCGATATAGGTCCAAAGTGCTCTGTTGATCGCTTTCAGATTCAACATATGTTTTTCCGAAAGCATCGGGAGAAACTGCAATCGTACCGTTCTGAACCATCTCTCGATTTTTCCCTTGGCCGCTGCATGGTAGGGTCTGGCGTGAATCAGGGTTATGCCGAGTTTTGCGCAGACCAGGGATAAATGCTGTGACCGGAAAGCTGATCCGTTATCCACAAAAAGCCGCATGGGGATACCTCGCCTTAAAACGGCTTGTTTCAACACCTCCATGAAGGCAGCGGTATTTTCCGAATGGGCAAAAGCGGCATAGGGGATCACCCGGGTCGCATCATCAATAAAAGCGATGAGATAGGTTTTTCGTTTCCTGCCGTCATTTTTCCTGACCGCCGGACCGTACATGACATCACTCATGAACAAATCCCCGGCATTGAGGTAGGCGAAGCGACGATGGTCTCTATCAGGTGATGTAATCTTTCGGGTTAACCCGTGGCGTGCCAGCAGTTTATACACGGTGGATCTGGGCATCCGAACATCATCGGGAATGTTGCCGGATGCTCTGACTTTCTTGATTAACAGCGGAACGGTTAGTTCCGGTTCTTTTTCTTTGGCCTCAAGAAGTAAATCCGAAATCTCAAGGGGCAGCTTTCTCGTTTCCCCCTTGTCCGTGCGCTCTTTGGGCAGTAGGGCGTCAAAACCGCCCTTGCGGTATTTTTTCAACCATGAACGGATCGTCTCTTCAGCCACACGGGTGCGTCTGGAGCCGGGAATAACATATTCCTGCCCTGCTTTCTTCCTGATCTGAGCGTAAAGCCCTCTTGATCCGGGCGGCAAATGAACAAAATCCGCGATAATCCCGTAGCGAAATAGCGCCACCTGCTCTTGTAGTTCGTTTTCTGCCATCTAAAACCTCCATTCTTATAAAAAAATTGGCGAACGGAAGCCTTTTACCCCATCAAACGGGCATAAACAGTCCCCATCAATTGTTGGAAAACCCAAGGTGGCAATACCGCTTGCCGGAACGGGGGCCGAATCCGACAATAGGCGGCATGGATGGCAGATATTCCCGACCCATTTCACGCAATTTGATCAGCACCCTGTTTGTGCGGAATTTATTGCGGAATGATTCAAGATCCGGAGCACATTCGGTCACAAGAAGTCCGGCCAGAATTGTCAGTGCCTCCTTTACATATTGGATCCTCCGCCTCAGCCAGCGAAGCCCTGATGGAAGAGATATCTCCGGTCTCAAAACAAAAGCCGCTTCTTCCTGGCTTTTGCATGATCCGGCTGTATTGACGGCCTGCTCGATTTCGTCTAAAGTTCCCGGAAAGCGAGATGCAAGAAAATCAGGCAGCAGGCTGATGGTCTTGTGCGCACTCGGGCAGTACCATCGAGGTACCAGACAGTATTCTGGAAATTTCCTGGGATAGGTGCCATGCCTGGCCAGGTCGCATCCTCCCTCGGGATGAAAGGGACAATGATCAAGCTCCGCATGTTCCCAGGCCTTTTGCTCATTGTATTCTTCTATGGTTAAATCTATAGGGTATCGAAGCTGCATATGAAAAAAATCGGACGTAATGAGCCCTGCCCATGCGGCAGCGGCAAAAAATATAAAAAATGTTGTCTCAACGCCTCCAAATTACCTATTGGAGGGACCTTTATCGCACATTCCGCACCTGCTGTACGAGTTTTCTGAATTATAAAATCGTCAATAAAACCAATATGTTGTCGATTTTTCTGGACATTTGTTTCCTATGGCCGAAAATAACGGTTGCTAAATGAATACCCCATATTATTCGAATGGTTACGCTTTTCTCGCAGATTCTGATCAAGTATGCGCATCTGCCATGCACTCAGTTTTACCTGATTTTCACATAACATACCAACCATATTATGGAAAAATTGTTGACTTGCGCCTACCGGCATGGCAAAGTATGCGCAAAATGATTGTTTATTGCACATACTTTGCCATGGGGTGGATATGGATGCGGAAAAGGCCATCAAGGAATTTCAAAAACGAAAAGTGGTCACAATCGAAGAGATTGCGGATCTCCTCGATTCTTCCGTGACCACCGCCAGAAGACAACTGAAAAAATGGCGGACTTACACGAGCTTTAATATGAATGGGCGTTATTACAGTCTTCCGGGAATTCCGCGATTTGATGAACACGGCATATGGAAATACCGGGAGATCCTTTTTTCACAATACGGAAACCTTATGCAGACAATTTCTCAGCTTATCGAGAGATCTGAAACGGGATTGAATGCCAGACAGATTGCCCAACTGGCGAGAAAAGCATCAAGGACGTTTTGTATACTTCTCCGAGGAAAAATATCAGGAGCAAAAATCGGGATTGTCCAGACCGCATC
>ADZZ01000795.1 GCA_000179315.1 delta proteobacterium NaphS2 | reverse complement strand
TGGATGGGGGGTCCCCGGTGTTTGTGACGGCATCGCCATGTATGTGGAAATGAGACTGAGTTTACCCAGCCGGGAACATATTGCCGACAACATCGAGATCATGGTGCTCTCCCATTCCCTTGACGGGTGGGTAGGTATTACTTCCTGTGATAAAATCACCCCTGGTATGCTCATGGCGGCGGGAAGATTGAATCTGCCGGCGGTGATTCTTACCGGTGGACCGATGAAAGCCAATGTGGTTGGCGGAGAAAAGCATCATCCCATCGAAGGATTCGGTTTGGTGGGCCAGGTGAAAGGCGGCCACATGACAGCTGAAAAAGCGGAAGCAATGCTACCGAAAATGGTGTGCGGCGCCGGTTCCTGCGTGGGACTTTATACGGCCAACACCATGGCGGTGGTCTCGGAGGTGCTTGGGATGTCGGTGACCGGATGCGCCACAACCCCGGCGCTCGATCCTTTGAAAAAGGAACAGGCCTATGAGTCCGGAAAACGCATTGTGGAGCTGATCAAAAAGGACATTCGGCCGCGACAAATCATGACCAACGAGGCCTTTGAAAATGCCGTACGGGTTGATATGGCCATGGGCGGGTCCACCAACGCGGTGCTGCATATCCCGGCGGTTGCGGGAGAAGCAGGGGTTAAAGTAGATCTCACAATGTTTGATGACATCGCCCGCGAAACACCCCATATCTGTGCCATTATTCCGGCGGGCATTCATGAGATGGCCGAAATTCATCGGGCGGGCGGTGTGCCGGCCGTTCTGAATCGTCTGGACCATTTACTGAAGGATTCGAATACCATTAATGGTATTTCCGTTAAGAAGGTCGCGGCCCGGGGCAAATCGCTGGATGATGAGGTCATTCGGCCCCTCGATAACCCTTATCATTTGCAGGGCGGCATTGCCGTTTTGAAAGGCAACATCGCCAGAAGTGCGGTGATCAAGCAGACGGCGGTGGATGCTGCCATGCAGGTTCACAAGGGGCCCGCAACGGTTTTTTATTCGGAAAAGGATCTGCTCGATGCCATCGGGGACCGAAGCATCACGGAGGGAGATGTGATCGTGCTGCCTTTTCAGGGGCCTTGCGGTGCTCCGGGCATGCCTGAAATGCTGACGCCCACAGACGCCATAAAGGGTGCCGGCTACCAGAGGGTTGCACTGATAACGGACGGGCGTTTTTCCGGCGCCACCAGCGGACCGTGCATCGGCCATATTGAAATGGAAGCATTTAACGGCGGCCCCATCGGCGCCATTAAGAATGGGGATGTGATCGAGATTGACATCCCCAACAGGCGTTTGAACGTCCAATTAAGCGATGCTGAGATAGAGAAACGTCTCACACATGTTGTGCCGCCTGAAAGGGCGTTGACGCCCTTGCTCAGGCAATACCGGCAGAAATTCAAAGGCTTGAACTGTTATGGCCAGCCGTGACGGTGTTGAGATATACGCAGGAGCAGTATATGCCGCCTGAAGCAAACCTGGAAGAACTGAAACAGACCATCAAAGTCCTTGAACAAAAATGTGCTTGTCTAGAAGCGTCTGATCAGAAATTTAGGAGCCTTTTCAACGGTTCCATGGACGGTCTTTTGATTGTGGAAAGTGGTGGCGGCCGGATTATCTGCGCCAACAAGCAGATTGGTGCAATGCTGGGTTATGCGGGAAGCGCTCTTCAAGGAAAAGACTTCCAAGTGTTGCTCCCCGAGACAACCAACCAACCCAAAAAGGACCTGCTTCAGGAGATCCAGGTTTGCGGTGGCGTTTTTACCCAGGACTTCATGCATTCCGACGGCCGTGTCTGTGTCCTTGACCTGATGGCAACCCTTATTCCATGGGAGAAAGACTGGGCGATTCTGTGCACCTTGCGGGATGCCTCCGAACGCATTCAATTGGAGAAACAACTTCGGCAATCCCAGAAAATGGAAGCCATTGGAAATCTTGCAGGTGGTGTTGCCCACGATCTTAACAACATCCTGTCCGGTCTGGTGAGTTATCCGGACCTTCTTCTGCTGGATCTTCCGGAAGAGAGCGTTTTGAGAAAGCCTATTCTGACCATTAAACGATCCGGGGAGCGTGCTGCGGAGATTGTTGAGGATTTGTTGACGCTGACAAAGCATGGCATAGGCGCCGGGGAAGTGATCAATTTAAACCAGATCATTTCCGCATATGAAAACAGCTCTGAATATGAAAGACTGAAAAATTACCACCCGCATATTCACTTGACGAAGCAACTGACTGAAGATCTTGAACCTGTCGCCGGTTCCATGGAACATCTTTCAAAGGCCTTGGCAAACCTGGTGCTCAATACCGCCGGCGCCATGCCTGAGGGAGGGGAGGTGCAGGTGCTGACGGAAAACCACCATGTTGATGGCGTTCAAAATGAATGTTTTCCCGAAGCGGGCGATTATGCAGTGTTGCGAGTTTCCGGTTCCGGTATGCCGATTTTTCCAAATGATCTGGAACGGATTTTCGAACCGTTTTATACCAGCAAAAAGATGGGAAGAAACGATACGGGGCTCGGGATGACGGTGGTGTGGCGGACGGTGAAGGATCACAATGGCTATATTGATGTGAAGAGCGAAGTGGGAGCCGGGACGACTTTTTCAGTTTTTCTTCCTGTTTTTCGGAATCTCTCCCGGTGAAATGGAGCAGGTTGTGGAAGTCAACAACGTTGATCATATTTGTATTGCTGTAAGCGAAAGGATTCGTCCAGGAGCGCTCACGAAGCAATGCATTCAATTGGATAGGTTTTCGATGATTTCCTTGAGATTCCGTATTTCATAGGGTTTGGCCATACGATCCGTGAAACCATATTCTTTGTAGTGCCAAAATTTTTAAAATTGGGTTGAGTGCGCCAGGCCAAGCCTGGAAGGAGGGGAGACATAGCATCATATGTTGAAACTTTTTGTTGGGACCCTGTAGGTATCCAATCCTACCCGGCCAAGCGTGCTGGCAGCCGGAACCGAGTGTTGCGTGGTGCCGGGGTAACCCGGGCTGCGAAGCGTACACAGGGAACCTGTAGGCCGTGTGATAGAGCCTCGAAAGTTTTTGTAGCGGAAGCCGACGCCGTTCAACCAGCGGAAGGCAACATCCTGTTCACTTGTCAGCAAGGGGTGGCAGGGTTCCGCCGGGGTCAAAGAGCAGGGCATGCGGGTAGGGGGTCCTCCAGGAACCTGGGAGGCCCTGTCATCTCCGCTGGATATGATCGGGAAGGGAATCCCGGATATCAAGCCCCGGCCCGAAGTGGGAAGTGTATGACCCAGTTTGGGAGCAAAACAATCATGCACCGATGCGGTATCTGAAGGTGAAGGCAACGAAGCCTAAGGAGATGGATGTCAGGGAGTCGGAGTGTCCAGTATTACCGATGAAGCAGGGGAACCGGCCCGAGGGACCCTGTAGAGGGAAGGGGGCACCATGGTAGAGGAACCTTTGGAGGGAAAGATGCAAGGGACATCGAGACCTGAAAGCGTCTCAACGAGACTTCAAAGGATAGCGAAGTTGTCCAGGGAAGTGCCGGAGATGGTATGGACCACACTGGCACACCACATTGACATTGACTTACTCAGGGAGGCATATCGGCTGACGCGGAAAGACGGGGCTGTAGGGGTGGATGGACAAACGGCAAAGGCGTATAGTGAAAATCTTGAAGAAAATCTTCGAGACCTTTTGAACCGTTTCAAATCCGGTGATTACAAGGCACCGCCGGTCAGAAGAACGTATGTGCCAAAAGGGGATGGAAAGCGAACGAGGCCGATTGGGATACCGACATTTGAGGACAAAGTTCTTCAGCGGGCGGTGTCCATGGTTCTGAACGCAGTGTATGAGCAGGATTTTCTTGACTGCTCATATGGTTTTCGCCCCGGTCGATCGGCACATGATGCCCTTGAGGAGTTGAGGAAAGACGCCATGAGTTTGGGTGGCGGACATGTGCTTGAGCTGGATATCAAGAAATGTTTCGACGTCTTGGATCATGGTCATCTCAGAACCTTTCTGGACAAACGGGTACGTGACGGCGTGATACGAAAGGCCATTGATAAATGGCTGAAGGCGGGTGTACTGGAAGCGGGAACCATAAGCCATCCTGAGACCGGAACCCCTCAAGGAGGGGTCGTTTCGCCAATTTTGATGAACATCTATCTTCATGAGGTGTTGGATAAATGGTTCGTTCAGGAGGTAAGGCCGCGTCTCCATGAGGAAGCGTATCTGAAAAGGTACGCTGATGATGCTGTGATGGTATTCTGCAGCAAGGTGGATGCGGACAGAGTGATGGAAGTCCTACCCAAGAGGTTTGGCCGATTTGGTTTGACCCTTCACCCTGAAAAGACGGGGCTGATCAGGTTTACCCGGCCAGGTCCCGGTAACAGGGGGTCTGGCTCTTTTGATTTTTTGGGATTTACCCATTACTGGGCCAGATCCCGTAAAGGGAACTGGGTGGTGAAGCAGAAGACGGCCAAAGATCGATTTTCGCGGGCGCTGAAACGTATTGGGCAGTGGTGCCGGACGCATCGGCATTGGCCGGTATCCGAGCAGCACCGTTTATTGTCTCTTAAGTTACGAGGACATGCCCAGTACTACTACATTCGCGGTAATTCCTCGGCGGTCAGTCGGTTTTACCATGAAGTCCGTAGCATTTGGCGGAAATGGTTGAACCGTCGTTCTCAGCGGTCACGAATGACTTGGGAACGTTTTACCCGTCTTCGTAAAATGTATCCGTTTCCAGCACCGAAACTTGCACGCTCTTGATCACGTAGCGAGACCCTGTCATGAAGAGCCGGATGCGTTAATCGCGCACGTCCGGATCTGTGGGGGTTGGGGGAGAGAAATTTCCCCCTTCTACCCGACGTGCGCCAGGCCAAGCCTGGAAGGAGGGGCAGCAATTCCCGGTTGCTGTTGAAAGGCCCAATATCAGTGTAACTTGAAATTCGCTTTTCGTAAAGCCTTGGCATTGAAAGTTCTTGAAAAAGCGCATTATGGAGTTCTTTTTCAAAAAAAAGCGTCAAAACTGCAAATAAATTTCAGGAAAACCTGGACATTTGGCGAACGATGGTTCATGATTCACTCCCATAAATGTCATGAAACATCAAAGCCAACAGAAAAAGGGAAGGTTAGCTTCTCGAAAGTATCTTAGTGCTGATCCACTGTTCGAGGGTCTGCATAAAGATTTTTTGGGAGTATCGGACTACCGTGAGGGTAATCCGGAAATATCAATGGCAGACGCCTTGATGTCTGGCTTTGCCGTTTTCTCTCTCAAAGATCCGTCCCTGCTTGCTTTTGACAAACGAAGACAAGCCGCTGAGAATTTAGAAAGCATTTATCATGTAGAAAGTATACCTTGTGACTCGCAGATGCGAACGATTCTGGATGAAGTAGACCCTGTGGAAATTCGACCTGCGTATAAGAATATTTTTAGTAAATTGCAAAGAGGCAAAGCTCTGGAGCGCCTGGCTTTCTTCCAGGGATGCTATCTGTTATCTTTGGACGGAACAGGCTACTTTTCCTCGAAGAAAATTTTCTCTGATAATTGTCTGCAAAAAGTAAACAACTGAAGTTTCACAGAAAATGCCCCCGGCTTGATCAGCCGACCATGCGCAGCAACGCCTCCAGGAAAGATTTTCGGGGCAGTTTGTTGTCTTGGTTGCAAACGGCATGAAAATCATCGCTCAATGCGGACTTAGCGATGATATGTCTCAGGTCGGAAAAGGCGAAACTGTTGCGACCCTTGACCTTGTGCCTGCGTTCGGGAATGTTTTCGAGCCGTGAACCATAGATCCAAATGATGTGCGG
>ADZZ01000796.1 GCA_000179315.1 delta proteobacterium NaphS2 | reverse complement strand
AGCTTTTATTCAGTATACCCGCGTTTCACCCGGTTTGAGTGCAAGGTTTTCTGTCAAAAGCTTCGATTTTATGGATGGGGTGTGTTCCCGGTGCATCGTTGACAATACCAGTGTTATTGTGGCCGGCGGCACCGGACCTGACGCATTGATTGCACCTGAGATGAAATACTTCGCTGATATGTATCAAACCGGGTTTGTGGCCCATGCCGTAGGCGATGCCAATCGAAGTGCCCGCGTGGAAAGGCCTTTTCATTTTGTGGAAAATAACTTTCTTCCTGGAAGAACCTTTGTCAGCTGGCATGATTTGAACCGGCAGGCCATCGACTGGTGCCGGAACACCAGCGACAAAACGTTCAAACGGGCTTTGGGAATGATACCGGATGAGGCCTATATCATTGAAAAACCGCATCTCATTGATTTACCCCCATACCGGCCGCCGGTCTATGTGGCAAAACACCGGGTCGTCGATATCGAGGGATATGTGCATTTGGACACCAACCGTTATTCCGTCCCTGAAGCACTGATTGGAAAATCCCTGGAAGTTCAGAAACACTGGCGCAAGGTCATCGTTTATGACAAAAGCCGGAACGTGGCGGAACATGACCGTATTCTGGATAAACGTGATACGCGAACAACTGTGCCGGGACATCATGTTCCGATTCGAAGAAAAAAGGATGCCCGGGTCCCTTCAAAAGAAGAACAGCTGTTGGTGGGAAATGATGCCGTTCTGGATGCGTATGTGGCCGAACTGAAGAAAAGAAGCCATGGTCGTGGCGTGGTCAAGTTACGCCGTCTGCTGCATCTGCAACGGACTTATCCCGGTGAGCCTTTTCTCAAAGCCGTAAGACAGGCCCTTAAGTATCGACTTTTTGATCTGTCCCGTCTGGAAAACATCATCCTCGATTATACCGCGGGTGAC
>ADZZ01000797.1 GCA_000179315.1 delta proteobacterium NaphS2 | reverse complement strand
GCTGCTCGATTTCGTCTAAGTCCAGAAAGCGAGATGCAAGAAATCAGGCAGCAGGCTGATGGTCTGTGCGCACTCGGGCAGTACCATCGAGGTACCAGACAGTATTCTGGAAATTTCCTGGGATAGGTGCCATGCCTGGCCAGGTCGCATCCTCCCTCGGGATGAAAGGGACAATGATCAAGCTCCGCATGTTCCCAGGCCTTTTGCTCATTGTATTCTTCTATGGTTAAATCTATAGGGTATCGAAGCTGCATATGAAAAAAATCGGACGTAATGAGCCCTGCCCATGCGGCAGCGGCAAAAAATATAAAAAATGTTGTCTCAACGCCTCCAAATTACCTATTGGAGGGACCTTTATTTATACGGATTTGGACAATTTATCAAATCAGGTGCCGGACTTGATTCAAGACAAGAAGTTTGATGAAGCCGAGGCGGTGTGCCGAAAGCTCTTGCGACAATATCCTGAGGAGATCGATGGCCTTCATCGTTATGCTGAACTCTATGAAGCTCAGGGAAAAAACCGGGACGCTGCTGAGTACTATCGAAAAGCAGTTGCATTTGCCGAAAAGGCTGGAGGGTTTGGGAAGGAATCCGTTCAATCCTTCCGACAAAAGGCTGAAAAACTTGCACTTGCCGAGAAGGGGTAGTCTCACTTTACAATACCGGTTCCAATAAACCACCGGTGGAATAATCAGATATTTTGAGCCGGTTCTTTGCTATTTATTGTGGCTGACAACAGTAATTGCTCTTTCCTGCTGCTTTTATTTGGAATACTCTCAGTATCAAGTACGTTATGATATCTGGCATTATCCAGGATAACGATAGCCTCAGATGGAATATTCGGTAACAATTGGGTCTCAAACCATGTAGAAAAATTGTCCCAGTTCATCTGGCCATGATAGTCGCCGGTTCGTTTTTTCGCCTCAAAAACAAGTTGAGCCCCGCCTACCCAGCCATCTTCCGTGATCGCATGAACCAATATGAAACGAGGGCCAACCCCTGAAGGCTTGTTAACGAGAGGACCGTCTTCGTTAAGGTACCATGTGAACCGGCATGAGTGATTCTTGTTTATATAGGTTTCATCCAAATAGACTTCCGGCCGCTTCAATGTTCCATCGGGATTTCGATTGGCAAGCTTGGCTCTGAGGTATTCTCGTCGTGCAAATATAATTCGATCCTGTTCCTTCAGGCTATTTCTTCTTCGGCCTTCGCCATGACTGAAACCCCACCGGTTAAGTGTACGCCAAAGGGTCATTTTTGGAACATCGATCCCGTGTTTTGAACTCAGGAACTTGCACACCCTGCCGATGCTGACACGCCTTCCACCCAGGTTCTCAGTTCTAATAAATTTTCTCACAATGGGTTGGGCGATCGGGCACATACTTGAMGGCGGTCTACCAGGACGTTCCTTTATCCGGACAACAACTTCATCGCCATCTTTTTTATACTGGGCCATTATTCTCTTTACTGTGGCGATGCCTATTCCCAGAGCATCTGCTGTCCGTTTGGCGGCATCCTTTGTTGAAACAAATTTTCCAGTTTTTCTTTCTTCATCATAGTGATTTTTCAGCCGGACAACAGTTTCAACCAATTCAGCAGGAAGCTGTTTCCCTTGAAACGACATTGAGGTATTCCTCCAAAAAGGTGACTTTTCCCATTTTCAGAGGAATTTTTAACATATTCAGAAAATGTTGTCAATAACAGTATCAAGATATACGGTATTGACTATAGTAAGGGGGGTTTTGTCTGAATACAATGCTTCATTTGATGTTGAGATTAATCGACAGGGGATAAAACTCGAAGTCAAATTTTCAAGATTGAATATCGCTTTCAGAAAAGCTGGAGCGCCAACAAAACGTTGGGCATGGGCAAAACCGTTTGGGGAATCAGGGAATAAGGAGTTTAATAATTTAATTCTTTTAGGCATAACAGATGAGAGATATTTGAAATATTATCTCGACCCGCTCAATAAATTTATCATATTCGACGCGCCATACGATGAAATAATTCCGTTAACAATAAATTCAGGTCGTTATAGGTCTATCCAATTAACTACAAATCCTAATAGTGCCAAATCATCGGCAAGTCCTTTGTTTGAAAAGTACCAAATTACTTCTGATGAACTTGAACGACGCTATAGGTATATGTCAACCTGAATTGGCCAACAAAAGCCCAACCCGGCTGAACGAAAACGGCTCAAGCGTTTGGTAAGCGCTTCGTTTCGCTACGGGCCAACACGCTGATAATCAGGCCTTGAAGTTCTGGGGAGAGAATACAGAATTAACATCAAATTTTTAGAACTTAGGTATGCCCCGGAATTTTGGAATTCGCGGAATTCGGATCGGTGAAGTTGAGATCCTCACTCTTGCAGCGGAGCGGAAAAAACGCGCCCGCTGAAGAGCCAGTTCGCCTCAATAGATACAGGTTGCTTTCTGTAAGTTTATTCACAGATCGTACGTTGACATAGGATATCTTATAGTTTACATTGCATAGTGTAAACTTAAAAAGCTGGAGGTCAAACGATGAAGGCAACGGCTAAGGATCTCAGGTTTAATTCAAAGGGGCTGCTTGATACGGTAAGTCGGGGCGAGGAAGTCGTAATAACCTTTCGTGGTAAACCCTGTGCAAAGCTTATCCCCTACAACGAAAAAAACAAGGAAACTGTAAAAAACCAATTGTTTGGAATCTGGAAAGATAACGATATGGTCCAAGACGTAGATGAATATATGCGTGGACTAAGGAAAGGAAGATCCTAAGTGATTATCGATACAGACGTCCTTATTTGGTATATGAAAGGAAATGAAAGAGCATATAAAGCTGTTGAAGATTCAGCAAGTTTTAACATTTCTGTCGTTACATATATGGAATTGGTTCAAGGCATGAGAAATAAAAATGAGCTTAATAATCTTCGAAGGGCTCTTCATGGCTGGAACACAAAAATCCTTTATATTTCTGAAGAGATATCCGTTAAAGCGATGTTTTTTGTCGAGCAGCATTATTTGAGCCATTCCATGCAACTGGCAGATGCTTTGATAGGGGCTACTGCAATTTCACATGGGCTTCCTATTTTAACCGGTAATGATAAACATTACAAAATATTAAAAGGCGTCCAAATCAAAAAATTCCGTCCATAATCACCTTGCGCTGTGGCGAACCACCGAATTCGCGGAATTCGGATCGGGTGAAGTTGAGATCCTCACTCTTGCAGCGGAGCGCAAAAAACCGCGCCCGCTGAAGAAGCCCGTTGGATTTGGAATTACAGGTAATCGAAGATGGCTCATACGACGTTTCCGCGTGCTCATGCGTGGGCTGCAAAAAGGACATTGATCAATGACGGCAGCAATGCTTTTCCTCTCCGGCGTACGTTATGGACAAACTCAAAAAAACTCAGATAAAGTGGTAAGTTTTCTTGAGACACGCCGCGATGTGGTCGCAGCCAAGATCGTAGAAGCGACCAAAAGCCCTCAATTGTATTGACATGAACTTCACAGAAGCCATCGCCGTCTTCATCTCTGGCATATTCTCCCTTACCATGACAAACAGTCTTATGGGTATAGCCCCAGTCAGTGAGATGATTGTAAATGCTGTACTCATCTGTATTCACCAAGGTTCCTGGTGTTATAACAGACCGCAAAATCGGTTCGATGGTTTTTTGTTTAACGTCTGGAAGCATAAAAATGGCGACATCCCCGGAACGTTCAATGATTCCGAGGACAGGAGGTTTTTCTTTTTCAAGAGTTCCTCGGCCCGGAGCACCCTTGAGCGCTCTGCACCGTGGTGCTCGCCCTTTCTGACGAACTTTTTCCGGATGCCCTTTATGCCCTGCAATTACGTATACTTCGTCGCACTCTACTACCCCACTGACTTTACATCCCGGCTTCCTTGCAGCGATTTCGCTCCGAAGCAAAATAGTCATCCTATGGGCGACATCCGGATTAAGGTCCAGCTCCGCGGCGATTTGCCTGTTGGATAGGTTTAGTCCCATGAGGTATAACATGACGATCCATACTCTGATGGGATGGTGTTTTCTTGCCAGAATGGTACCCGTAAAATCGTTGAAACGGCAACCGCAGTTATTGCATTTATAGTTCCGACAAAGCGGAGCATTACGTTTGTGACCGTTCTTTTTGACCCGGTTTGAGGTACATTTTGGACAACAAATACCACATGGCCACTTCTTTTCTCTGAAGAATTCGTAGCACTTAGCGGGGTCGATGAGTTCAAGGATTCCAATCTCCGGATTTGTAGACGATTTTGTGGTCATGGCTATCTGCATATTTAAGTGGACAGAAAGCCATCTTATTTATACCAAATCTGAAGAAATTCCCAGCGAAAATGACTTTTTCAATCAAATTATTTACAGCACGGGAAATCGTCGTATGAGCCTCTAATAATATGTGTAATACGGTAATACTATCATCCTTTGTAATGCATGGCAATCGGTAATCCAACAAATTGCTACAGAAGATGTTACCCGCCGCTACCGCTCTGGGTAACACCGCTGAGCAGTGTGTTAGCATGAAAAAAACATACACTTGAGCTTGTTTTTTTTAATGGATAAATGAGGTATGCTGGATATACGTAAAATCACTATGGCCGAAAATAACGGTTGGCCTTGATTTTGCTTAACAACCAAACAATTCTCCCAGTTTTCGAGGGAACGCCGGTTCCCGTATCATCTTTTTCAAAATCTGTGGGAGCCTGCCTGTTTCCTTCCTTTTTTTGTCTAATTCCTGCAAAACCAATTTGCTGTCAACCCGCGCAAAACGTTGTTCCAGCGTATTGCAACCATCAAGTATAATGTCGAGATACTCCTTGTTCTCAAGGTTTTTGACGAGGGGAGTGTCCGAGAGGATTGTTTTCAATGTCTTGTTCAAAGAAACTGAAGTTTCACAGAAAATGCCCCCGGCTTGATCAGCCGACCATGCGCAGCAACGCCTCCAGGAAAGATTTTCGGGGCAGTTTGTTGTCTTGGTTGCAAACGGCATGAAAATCATCGCTCAATGCGGACTTAGCGATGATATGTCTCAGGTCGGAAAAGGCGAAACTGTTGCGACCCTTGACCTTGTGCCTGCGTTCGGGAATGTTTTCGAGCCGTGAACCATAGATCCAAATGATTGTTGCGGCCATTATGGAAAAATTGATGTGATTGATCACTGCCTGTGCATTGCGGGTTTGGCTTTTGCTGCTTCCAATGTCTTGCTTGATCTCCTTGAAACCCGACTCGATTTTCCACCTGGCCCCATAATACTCGATAATTTGCTCAACCGACAGCTTCAAGTCCGTGGAGAAGATTGCGATCCACTGTGTTTTTCGAAAGACCCAGACAACCCGGACAGGGCACTTGAGTGTTTTGAGCATAACGATTTGGGAGTATGCGTTGACTTCACGGTATTTTCCGTACAGGAAGACGTGATAGGTTGAAGCGTACGCCATGAATGCCGCCGCCATTTCAGCGCACGAACCCAACCTGCTGCCATATTTTTTGGGTCTTCCCGGCTTTTTGGAAGAACCGATCTTGGGGATGGAGTACAGTACGGTATTGGAACGTAATCTTGAAAGCAAATGAACAAAATTTCCGAGTTTAGTGCGGAGGGGTTTGAACAGGCCGTTATTTCCGAACCAGCTGTCACAAACGATTATTATGTCAACGCCGGCAAAGTGTTGAGCTACCTGAATTACCATCTCGACAGCTTGTTGGAGTTTGGTTTGGAAAGAAACGACCTTTCCGGCAACCCTCATATTGTCCGATTTGGCATTTATGGCCTTTTGGGGCAAATAAAATCGCTGTGAAAGGGGGAGACAAGCCCATCGTCCTTTGATGACCTTTAACAGACCAATAAGAACCACATTCTGTGCCCATGGATATTTGGATTGATTGTCCTTGCGGCA
>ADZZ01000798.1 GCA_000179315.1 delta proteobacterium NaphS2 | reverse complement strand
CAAGCGGTTTCTCAAAGCAGGTATAATGGAGGAAGGCAAAGAGATTGCCAGTGACAAAGGAACGCCTCAGGGCGGGATTATTTCACCAGTACTTGCCAATATCTATCTGCATTACAGTCTGGACATCTGGTTCACGCGAGTGTTTCAGCAGGGCTGTCATGGCCAAAGTCGGATAATCCGTTACGCCGATGACTTTGTTGTATGTTTCGAGCGTGAGGCAGATGCGATACGGTTTCGAAAGGAACTGGATCTGCGACTTTCCAAGTTTGGCCTTGAGATATCGCCTGAAAAGACGAAGACCATCGAATTTGGTCCATATGCACAATCCAAGGCCGATAGCCGCGGTGGCAAGGCGTCTACCTTTGATTTTCTTGGATTCACGCACTACTGCAGCCGGTCCAGGAACGGCAGGAAATTCCGGATGAAACGGATCACTTCTCGCAAGAAGTTTACCGCCAAAATTCGGATGTTTAGGGATTGGCTGAAAGCCAACCGGACCCTGCCGACCGATGAGCTAATGGGTAAGGTAGGCTCGAAATTGCAGGGACACTTTGCCTACTACGGAGTCACGGACAATTCAAAAGGTCTCAACCGGTTTTCCTATGAGGTTCATCGTCTGTTGTTCAAATGGCTGAACAGGCGAGGTAAACGAGGGTGTATGAACTGGGAGAAGTTTAACCTACTTCTTAAAAAGTTTCCTCTGCCGCAACCCCGTATTACGGTAAACCTTTTCGCTTAATCGTGAAGCGTACTCATGAGGAGCCGTGTGCGTAAATAGCGCAAGCACGGTTCTGGGAGGGGCCGGGGCCAACTGCTACCAATCTCATGTGGTCTTATGATACGTAGTAGCCGCGTGCGGCGAGGGCGTAGTCTGAGGCATATTGCGTTAAGGTTGCTGAAGAAACCGGTCTACTCGACGTTATCGAATCCTATCACGAGATGGAGCGAATTTCAAGGGTAAAAAGTTAAATAACTAGTTGAATTTATTGGCATAAAAATTGAAAAAATTTTCATTTTTCGTGCCAAAATTCTCTGCGCATAATAAAAAAAATGCGCGGAAC
>ADZZ01000799.1 GCA_000179315.1 delta proteobacterium NaphS2 | reverse complement strand
GCTGAACATACTCGTTCGTATCGTGGACAAAACACACTTCCCAGTCTTCGGGGCTTTGCCATTCACGGCAACACAGGATGGATCTGAAATAGTCAATGGTCATTCTGGCAAGCATAACACAGTAGTAATGCAACTCCACCTTCTCAGGAGAGGTTCCGATGGGCTTATTGAGATAGTAATTTTCAATCAGATCCTTGATACCTGTCTCAACCGGCCACCTGACGTGGTATGAGTTCAGGATTTTGATCGGGCTGTAGTCGGTATGTGTGCTCCCGAAACACCGTGTTTCCAGAGTCTCCTTGTTTTGTTTGACAATAAATCGAAAACCTTTGCCGGTCTCTGGTAAGATGAAATCACGGCTTGCAATGCGATAGTTTTCTTCGTAATCCCGCCATTTTTTCTGTTTGATGGTTTCTTCTTTCCACTTTTTGATTTTCGGATTCTGCTTCAGGCACATGGTGATGTGGGAATCAGAGCGGACCATGAGGTAAATCAACTGTTTTTCACCGGTATATTCAGAATCCGCATAGATTTCTTCGATCACATCCACATCAATGATTTTGAAGAGATTTTCCTCGCAAAACTTGAATAACGCGGAAGGGGCACGGGACCTGCCTTCGCAGTATGCAATATTGATGATGGTGTTATTCATGCTGTCCCAAATGATTTGGGGTCGGTGGGCATACACCAGATTGCCGTTTTTATCCGGGGACTTGGACAACGCCTTGTCTTCAGGATACCGGCTGTCGCAGGGATCACAATGGTAATCCACGGCAATATGCCTGCCTTCAATAAGATTGAGTTCCCTGGCCCGGCAGGATGCATCATTTCGCAATGCCTGCAGATGTTCAAACCGAAGTTTGTCAAAAGAGTCGTAGAAGCGGCTTTTGCCGGGGTTTAAGGAGAGCCCGGCGCCAATCGCCACGGACCGATCCGAGTTCATGGTATAATCATTGATGGTTGGGAAACCCGCAATAATGCGCAACACATTGACAATGATATTGTTTGTGATATCCGTTGGCCGGAAGTTCTCCGGACCGTAAGTGTGCAGTGCTTCCACAACGCCTAATTGATCCAGAAAGGGTGCCGCAA
>ADZZ01000800.1 GCA_000179315.1 delta proteobacterium NaphS2 | reverse complement strand
CTTTGCTGAAGTCTCTGACGCTTAACATTACTTTGTGCATTTTAATATGGAGAACGGTCATGAAAATTGTTTCGATTTTGGGAAGCCCCAAAAAAAAGGGAAACACGGGCACGGTACTGTCACTATTTGAAGACAAAGTGAAAAAAAAACATGAAGTTGAACGGATCCACATCACGCAGTACAAGGTGGGTGGATGTCTCGGCTGCTACAAATGCGGTGAAAAGAAGGATGAGCCCGGATGTGTCCAAAAGGATGACGCATTGACCATATTTGAAAAAATGATGCAGGCAGATGCGATTGTCTATGCATCCCCGCTTTACTGCTGGAGTTTCACGGCCCAGATGAAACCCTTGATAGACCGCCATGTCTGTCTGGTTTCCGGTTACGGAACTCCTGACCACGACTCCCTTATCAGCGGCAAGTTGACGGCACTGCTGGTCACCTGCGCGGGTCCCATCGAAGAAAACTGTGATGCCATCCAGAGCATTTACACCGGTCTTTCGGCTTACACCAAGACTGTGCCCAAAGGCAACTTCATCCTCCCATTCTGCACGGCACCTGAGGACATGGGTGATGAAGCCGGTGCGCTGGCAGCAAATCTTGCTGGCGCCATAACCGGCTAAAAGCCGTCAAGACCCGTTTCGGGAGAGAATCATTCTTCGGAAAAACAACTGCTTCTGATCCCTATTCGAGGGAAAACCAATGGATTTGACCCATACCCAATACGAAATTGATAGAGGCATTGCAAAAATAACGCTCTACCGGCCGGAAAAGATGAACGCCTTCAACCCCGTCATGCGTGACGAATTGATCGCACTTTTTACAGAAGCAGATCAGGACGACGCGGTTCGGGTGGTCGTGGTAACAGGTGCCGGCAGCGCATATTGCGCGGGGGCCGATCTTTCCGACGGTGGCTCCACTTTTGACCGATCAAAAAAAACTTCCATTGGAGACCACCGTGACGGCGGCGGGCAGGTTGCTCTGGCCATATTCAATTGCCGTAAACCGGTTATCGCCGCCATTAACGGACACGCCGTCGGTATCGGCATCACCATGACCCTGGCCATGGACATGCGTATCGTAGCGGAAGACGCCAAAATCGGTTTTGTATTTGCTAAGCGCGGCGTCGTCTTGGAGGCATGTTCTTCCTGGTTTCTGCCCCGTATCGTGGGCATGGGCAAAGCCACAGAACTGGCATATACGGGGCGCGTTTTTCGTGCCGTTGAAGAAAAGGATTCCGGACTTTTCAATTATGTGCTGCCGAAAGAAGAAGTGCTGGAAAAGGCCATGAAAATCGCCACCGAAATCGCGACCTGTACGTCGGCGATTTCCGTGGCACTCAACAAAGCGCTTTTGTGGCACGGACTGGGCGAAAAGGACCCTCAGTCCGCGCATCTTCTGGATTCGCGCTGTTTCTACTGGGCGGGAAAACAAAAGGATGCAAAGGAAGGAATACAGAGCTTCCTTGAAAAGCGAAAACCAGACTTTACCATGCGTCCCTCAACGGAAATGCCTGATTTTTATCCCTGGTGGAAGGAGCCCAAAATTTAAAATCATTCTTCCGTAGTTTTTAATGATGATTCGATTGCGGCCTCCCACTGGATGCTAAATCCCATCCGCGCCGCAAGGTTTTTGCGCTGGAATTCTCCGTTTGTTCCGAAGAGGCACCCGGAAGATCCCTTCGAATGACGATTTCAAAGCCCATTTCTTGAAGACTTTCGATCCAATGTGCTGCATCAGCCATCCGCTCGTAGGTTCCGGCAACAAGAAGGCACCGATCCTTTTCATCCCAGACCCAGCAGTATTCCAGAAAGCGGACACCCTTCTCTTCGATCCGGCGCCTCAGACTTTCTCTGATGCGCTCCCGCGCATCAAAATCCAGATCCCGATATAACCCACCGTAAATACAGACATATACCATAAAACAAGCGGGGACGTCCTTTATCTCTGTGTTACCCTTTTAAACTGTGTACAGCATCACCAGGCAGCGGGTGGGTTCATTGGAAAGGCTTTTCAGCTTGTGTGGAATGTCTGAATTGAAATGAATGCTTTCCCCTTTTTTGAGCACGTGGACTTTGCCCCCCAGAACGAATTCCAGATCCCCTTCCATCACGTATATGAATTCTTCTCCCTCGTGTCGGTATTCCATCGGTTTATGGGCTTGATGTGATTCGATGGTCACCATGAAGGCCCTGAGGTGACTCTCCTCCGCGCCCGGCGTCAGTGTCTCGTAGGAGTAACTGCGGGTTCTCTTGATGAAGGACTGGGCGCGCTGATCGCGAATGGCGGACTGCTCCTCCCTGCTCAGGAATGTCCCAGGATCGACGCCAAGGGCGCCTGCCAGCCCCAGCAGAAAACTCACCGGCGGAGACATCTTGTCCGATTCCACCAGCTCCAGGAATTCCGGCGTCTGGCCCGTGGCTTTGGCCAGCTGCTCCAGACTCCAGTCACGGGACTTGCGAATCTTCGCAATCTTTGTACCGAAGCTACCCGGCTCCCCCCTGCTTTTTTCCACATCGGACAACACATCGGCCAGTCCACGCATGACGAGCTGTTTTGCCCGGGCCGTCAAAAGCGGCAATAAGGTCTTTGCATCCCCTAGGATCCCGATATCCGCCACCTGGAAAATGGGCGCGTTTTTGTCGCGATTGATGGCCACGATGGTCTTTGATTCAGTGATGCCGGCCGTGTATTGTATGGCGCCGGATGCTCCGATGGAGATGAGGAGCCCGGGACGAACGGTCTTTCCCGTTTGACCGATCAATCGAGCTTCGTCCACCCAGTGGTGCAACACGGGCGGACGTGTTGCGGCTACTTCACCGCCAAGCGCCGCCGCCAGTTCCCGAACCAGGTTAAACCCCTCCATATTGCCCATTCCCGCACCGCCCACCACAACGATCTCGGCTTCCTCAAGCCTGCGCTGTGCAAGGGGTTCCGGAGAACGTGAAATCAGTCTGGGGCCATTGATGTCAGGATTCACTTGAGCGCGTATGCGTTCAACTTCGCCGGTCGTTCGGCTCTCCACCGTCGGAGATTCATCATGGGCCTGAATTTGAGGATGCACCGTGGCAAACCCGGTGCCATGCCCCTCGGCATAAGTGATCTCAGCCATGATTTGCCCGCCCCAGGCGGGACAGAGTCCCACAATCCGGTTATCCGTGATCCGCAGATCCACGCAATCCGCCATCAATCCCGCACTGCAGATGCAGGCCACTCTGGCCGCGGTTTCCCGGCCGAAATCGGTAAGTGCAAACAGCATCTGCATGGGCGCCCGTTCTTTCACAACCCCGGCCAGGGCCTCCGCGAAGACATCCGACCGGGGCATCAGGAACCGCTCATTTTCAAGAACGTAAACCGCATGGGCACCGCAGGCAAAGGACTTCTCCAACGCACTATCAAAAGAGACCGAATCCGAATCTCTGTCGGAATCTTTCGCAGCCACCGGAACCCCCGGCAACACCATCACCGCTTTTCCATCGACAGACCGGGAAAGCTCCTGTGCCTTGGCCAGCACGTTCAGGCTGAACCTGAAAAGACGTTCGTGCCGCAAATCACCGAACACCCAGATTTCATTGGTCATTTTTTCAGTCACCCTATATTCGTCAAACGCCGAGGGCACCGGATTCCGACAGCCGCTTCATCAGCGCGTCCGCCTGCTCCAGGGCATCTCCCGTTATGAACTCGCATTGTTTTGTTTTCGTAACCCGCTTCATGGAAAGCACCCGTGTGGGGGAACCCGCATCCCCTGCCCGGTCCGCCTGAAGACCCAGATCCCTCAGATTCCAGCGTTCCGCGCGGTCCCCTTGAAATGCCCGGCCAATCCCTGCAAGGCCCAAATCCCTGGGAACCAAAGCCCCGGGATGAATTGTAAATGCCGCGGGTCCTTTCACTTCATATTCTTCCACAAAATGATCCGCCACCCGTTTCACCCTGAAAACGTCCTGCTTCCACTCGATGCTTTGCACCATACCGACAAACGGTATGCCCAGGGCGACCGATGTCTGAGGCCCTACCTGCCCCGTATCGCTGTCAGCCGTTCTAACGCCGAAAAGCACCAGATCAAGGGGCGCAAGTTTCCGAAGGGCTGCCGCCAGAGCCCTTGATGTGGCCAGGGTGTCCGAGCCGGCGAGACCCGGGTCACAGATGAGGATCTCCCGATCCACCCCGAATGCCCTGGCCTCCAGAAGCGCCGAAAGGCTCACCGAAGGCCCCATTGTAAGGGCGGTGATACGGCCGCCGTAGAACTCTTTAAGTCTGAGAGCAGCCTCCAAGACAGGCCGATCAAACGGATTGAGTTCCGAGTTGTCCTCATTTCGAATCACCTGTTCCGCAGGTGCTTCCAGAATGACCGATTTTACACAGACCGCTATATGAAATCCCATTACTTTTTCCCCATGAGCCCTCTGGCAATTACCATTCGATGCACCTCGCTGGATCCCTCGTAAATTCTCGTCACCCGCGCGTCGCGATAATAACGCTCAACGGCGTAGGATTTGGAATACCCGTATCCACCGTGAATCTGCACCGCCATATCCGTCACTTTAGAGCAGGCCTCCGATGCAAAAAGCTTCGCCATGGCCGATTCCTGTGAAAAACTTTTTCCGGCATCACGAAAAGCGGCAGCCCGATAAGTCATCAATCGGGAGGCCTCCACGAGGGTGCCCATATCCGCAATCATCATCTGAATGGCCTGATGCTTTGCAAGTGGAACCCTGAACTGGCGACGCTGTTGTGCATAAAGAATGCCTTCTTCCATGGCTGCCTGGGCGATTCCAAGGGCCTGCGCCGCAATGCCCATTCGGCCCGTATCCAACGTTGCAAGCCCGATTTTGAGCCCCATGCCTGCCCGGCCCAGCAGATTTTCGCGAGACAGACGGCAATCATAAAGACGTATGGAACTGACCGGGTTTGCCCGCATGCCGCA
This sequence comes from delta proteobacterium NaphS2, assembly GCA_000179315.1. GTDB lineage: Bacteria > Desulfobacterota > DSM-4660 > Desulfatiglandales > Desulfatiglandaceae > NaphS2. Next base: position 52,207 of record ADZZ01000800.1, on the reverse strand, counting down.
CAGGTCTTCCAGATCTCCCACCACGAATCCGGGGGTTCCCCGTTCCGCCACCACCACGCTGATCTCCCCGGGGTCGTCGTATGGGTTGGTTTTAAGAAACAGCAGGCATATGTCCGCCACACCGCCGTTGGTCACAAATACCTTGTTGGTATTGACCACATAGGCGTCACCGTCGGCCACGGCCGTCCCCTCGATACCCGATGCGTCGGATCCTGCGTTGGGTTCCGTCAGGCAAAAAGCACCGATTTTTTGGCCGCTTGCCAGGGGCGGCGCCCATTTTGCTATCTGCTCCTCTGATCCGAAAGCCAGAATAGGATACAGGGCCACGCTGTTGTGAACCGTCACGCAGAGGCCCAGGCTGCCGCTGGCCCTGCTGATTTCCTCCACAATAATGGCATAACTCATGGAATCGAGCCCCCCGCCACCCAGTTCTACGGGGGCCTGAATGCCGAAATATCCCAGCTTCCCCATTTTTTCCACCACTTCCCAGGGAAAACGCGCTTCGCGATCAATCTCGCCGGCAATGGGCCTGATTTCCCGTTCGCAGAAAGATCGAACAGAACGCCTCACAATACGATGCTTTTCAGATAGAAGACTGTCCATAAATTCTCTTTATTTCCAAAATCAAAAAAACCGGAACACCTGTTGACGGATGGGTCAAAACAGGGCCGGCTTTTAAAAGTGTCAGATGTGTTTGGATGGGCGGGAATATCAATCGCTTCAGCCGGAAAGACCGCTTTATTCAGGTATCGCAGCCTTCACTTTATGGTATACACACCCTTGGTGACATTCTTGATTTTATCCTGTTTTCTGAGCCGGTAAAGAATATTATTCAATTTTTTCCGGTCATAGCCCGTCTTCTCACTCAATTCGCCCATGGTAATGGGTTTTGCCGCGCGAAGAATGGTTTCGTAAACCACCTCCGTTGCATTGACGGCCACTTTTTGCTGAAAATCCACTGTCTCAGCATTTTCTTCAGCAGACTCAGGGGCGGTTCCAAAACCCGCGTCTCCCTTAGACGACTCCACATAACTGTCCAGTTTATCCGCGATGGCATGAACGCCCTGGGCCAATGTTCTCAAACCTTCACCAAACGTCTTCATCAGTGTTTCCAGCTCTTTCATTGCCCATATCCTCCTGCAGTATTTCAACATAATCCCTGTCCCGGGGCTCCGGTGATCGCTGAAACCCAACCGCACCCTTCTTCTTGATGTTTTGTTTTCATACCAGTTAACGCTTTGCTTTTCAATGAAAAAAAGGGTAATCTCAGCATTTCTCTAATCCAAATCAATAAAGGTGTCATCGAGGAGCAAACGCAATGATAAGCGATCTGGAAATTATTTCGAAAACCCTTATTTTTGAGGGTCTTCCCGCGCAATATCTTGAAAAGATTCGCGACGTTGCCGTATCCAAAAAATATTTGAAAGGGGAGACCATCTTCATGGAGCAGGATGAAGGGAACGGTTTTTATCTGGTGGCGGAAGGACAGGTAAAAATTTTCAAGGTATCCGTATCAGGCAAGGAGCAAATTCTTCATGTCTTCGGCCCCGGAGAACCCTTTGGAGAGGTACCCGTATTTTCCGGCCGGCGATTCCCCGCCAATGCTGAAGCCATTCAAGCATCACGGCTCCTTTTTTTTCCGAGATCCGCATTTCTTGACCTGATCACATCCCATCCATCCCTGGCCCTGAACATGTTGGCCGTCTTGTCCATGCGGCTTCGACAGTTCACCCAACAAATTGAAAACCTTTCCTTGAAAGAAGTCCCCGCCCGCCTGGCTGCGTATCTACTTTATCTGTCGACGGAGCAGGGGCGTGAGGAATTTGTCGCGCTGGACATTTCAAAGGGGCAGCTGGCAAGTCTTCTGGGAACGATTCCCGAAACACTTTCTCGAATCTTTGGCCGTATGGGCAAGCAGGGTCTCATCGAGATGGAAGACCGCAAGATCCGGTTGCTGGATCGAGAGGCCCTCGAATCCCTTGCCGTTGAAGGGAAAAAAATGGATTAGCGTGGAAAAGTGCTTGATATTCGGAACAGGATCGGATATATGGACGGATTACGATAATGGTTATGAGGGAGGGAACATTCAAATGTCAAAAGTATGCGATATCTGTGGCAAGGGACCGCTCACCGGTTACAACGTCAGCCACGCTCACAATAAAACCAAAAAACGCTGGTACCCAAATCTTCAAAGCGTCAGGTGCGTCAGGGACGGTCAAAACGTCAAAATAAAGGCATGCACCAGCTGTATCAAATCCGGCCTTGTTGAAAAACCCGTTAAGAGAACCTTTCAAGCGTCCTGAAGCCGTTCCACCACCAGCACATTTTTCACCTTTTTAAGGGTGCGAATAATGTCCTGAAGCTGGTCATAACTCTCCACCTCAATGGTAAAAAGAGCGATGCCTTTATTGTCCACCGTGGTTTTCACTTCGGCCTGGATGATATTGGCATCTTTTTGGCTGAAGACGGTACTGATATCCGCCAGAATCCCCTTCCCCTCCACCGTACTGACCCGCAACCTGGCCGGGTAGGTACTTTTCTCGCTGGGCGCCCAGGTGACAGCCACCAGGCGATCCGGATCCGCTTCTTTAGCGTGCCGGCAATTTGCGTTGTGAATGGCCACGCCGCTGCCACGGGTAATAAAGCCTACCACTTTCTCACCCGGCAGGGGCTGACAGCAGTTGGCAAAATGAAGCAGCATATCGCTCACACCATCCACCTTGATGCCCACATCCGCCTTGGGTCGGGTAAACCGGCTGACCACCTTGCTGACCAGACCCTGGTGGGTATCCTCCTTGTCGGCCAGTTTTGGCCTGAGACGGGTTACCACCTGATTGGGAGATATCTTTCCAAAACCGATTTCGGCAATCAGATCTTCCCCCGTTTGAAAGGAAAGTTCTTTTGCCACCGCGGTCACCTGTTCACTCTTGAGCAAATTGGGAACCGTCAGACGCTCATGTTGCAGGGCTTTTTCCAGAATGCTTTTTCCCAGACTGATACTCTCTTCCTTCCCTTGTGTTTTGATCCATTGTCTGATTTTGGTTCTTGCCCTTGACGTCTTTACAAAAGTCAACCAGTCTTTGCTGGGATGCTGTTTCGGAGAGGTTATCACCTCCACGATATTGCCGTTTTTCAATTCAGCCCGCAGGGGAACCATACGGCCGTCCACCTTGGCCCCCGAGCATTTTTCGCCCACTTCCGAATGAATGCTGTAGGCAAAATCGATCATGGTGGCACCCTTGGGAAAGGATTTCACCTCACCGGTAGGCGTGAACACATAGACCTCATCCGGAAAGAGATCCATCTTCACGGTTTCCAGAAATTCCTGGGGATCATCAAGATTTTTCTGCCAGTCCAACAGCTCCTTAAGCCAAGCAAACCGTTTTTCATCGGCCTTCTGAACCGCCCTGCCTTCTTTGTACTTCCAGTGTGCCGCGATACCGCTCTCGGCCACATGGTGCATCTCCCAGGTCCTGATCTGGACTTCCATTCTTTCCTTCATGGGACCAAACACCGTGGTGTGCAGGGATTGGTACATATTGGCTTTGGGAACGGAAATGTAGTCTTTGAAGCGTTTGCTGACCGGCTTCCAGATGGAATGGATGTGCCCGAGCGCCTCATAGCATTCTTTGATGCTGCTGACAATCACCCGAAAAGCCAGGATATCGAACACCTGACCCACCTCCAGATCCTGGGCTATCATCTTTTTATAGATGCTGTAGAAGTGTTTCTGACGTCCCTTGATGGTGGCCGCAATATTGACCTTTCCCAGTTCATCAGTGAGAATATCCTGGACGCGCTTCATGAAATCGCCCATCTCACTCTGACGCCGCGCCGTCAGGCTTTTGATGCTGGCATAAATCTTAGGCTCCAGATAGAAAAGGCAGAGGTCTTCCAGGTTCGACTTGATCCAGTGGATACCCATCCTGCCGGCCAGAGGCGCATAAATGTCCAACGTCTCGGTGGCAATGGACCGCTGCTTTTTCTCGGGTTGAAATCCGAGGGTCCGCATGTTGTGGAGCCGGTCGGCCAGTTTCACGAGAATCACCCGGATATCCGTGGACATGGCGAGAATCATCTTGCGGACATTTTCGGCCTGACGTTGCTTCGAACTTTTAAAATGAATTTTGCTGATTTTGGTGACGCCGTCCACAATATTGGCGGTCTCCTCTCCAAAAAGCCCGGAAATCTCCTCCAGGCTTGCGTGGGTATCCTCAACGACGTCATGAAGGAGTCCGGCAGCGATACAGACGACATCCATTTTCAACTGGGTCAGGATATAAGCGGCTTCCAGCGGATGGGAGAGATAGGGCTCCCCTGAAAGACGAATCTGTCCCTGGTGTACTTTGGCGGAGTACACATAGGCCTTCTCAATCAGTTCAATGTCCGCTTTCGGGTGATAGCTGAGGACCTGAGAGGTAATGTCATTTAAGCGAATCATAGAGGTCTTTCACCGTTTTCCCAATGGCAATTGCGGCGTTGTCCAGCGGCACGGTGAAACTTTCCGCTTCCGATCGCAGCTTGACTTCCACCTCCCCGTTCTTAAGGCCCCGCGAGCCCACGGTAATACGCACCGGTATTCCCAGCAGGTCGGCATCGTTGAATTTGACCCCCGCCCTCTCATCCCGGTCATCCAGAAGCGCATCGATGCCGCTTTTCATGAGTTCCTCGTAGATTTTATCCGCGGCATTTACCACATGGTCATTATGCATCTGCAGGGGCAGAATGGACACCTCAAATGGGGCCACGGGAATGGGAAAGACAATGCCGTTTTCGTCATGGTTCTGCTCGATGGCAGCCGCCACCGTCCGGCCGATGCCGATGCCGTAGCACCCCATGATCATGGGAAGTTCTTTCCCCTGTTCATTGAGGAAAAGAGCTTTCATGGCCTCGCTGTATTTGACCCCCAACTTAAACACATGCCCGACTTCGATGCCCCTGCCAAAAGACATGGCGCCGCCGCAACGGGGACAGGGGTCGCCTTCGGCAATGGTCCTCAAATCACCGAAAAGGGAAATCTTGAAGTCCCTTTCGAGATTCACATTCTTGAGGTGGAGGTCTTTTTCATTGCCTCCCACCACAAAATTGGCCATGGTCCTGACCACATTATCCGCCAACACCTTGATTTTTAGACCCACCGGACCCGCAAATCCCATGGGGGCGCCGGTGGTTTCTTCAACGGTCCGTTCGGAAGCCATTTCAACGGACTGGGCATCCAATGCATTCTTTAGCTTGGCTTCGTTCAATTCATGGTCGCCGCGAACCAGGACCGCTACCGGTTCTTCATCGACCACATAAATGAGAGTCTTCACCAGATTTTGAGACGTGACATTCAGAAAGTGCGCCACCTCGTCGATGGTTCGCTGACCCGGCGTCTCCACGCGCTCCAGGCCCATCAATTCATTGAGGTCCGGCGGCGTCATATTCTCTTCCGCCTTTACTTCCGCCCGTTCCAGGTTGGCCGCATAACTGCACGTTGCGCAGTTGACAATCTGGTCTTCACCCGAATCGGCCAGCACCATGAATTCGTGTGAATAGCTTCCGCCGATGGTTCCCGAATCGGCTTCAACGGCCCTGAACTTCAGACCGCATCGTTGAAATATCCGTTCATAGGCTTCGTACATGGCCTCGTAGCTGCGGTTGGCCCCCGCCTCATCCACGTCAAAGCTGTAAGCGTCCTTCATAATGAATTCGCGGCCGCGCATGATGCCGAAACGGGGACGGATTTCGTCCCTGAACTTTGTCTGAATCTGGTAAAGATTGATGGGCATCTGTTTGTAGGAATGAATTTCTTTTCGCACCAGGTCCGTGATCACCTCTTCGTGGGTGGGCCCCATACAGGCATCCCTGTCATGTCGATCCTTAAAACGCAGCAGTTCCCGGCCATAATATTCCCATCGGCCGCTCTCCTGCCACAATTCGGCGGGCTGAACGGCCGGCATGAGAACTTCGATGGCGCCTGCCCGGTTCATCTCCTCCCGAACGATATTTTCCACTTTCCGGATGGATTTAAGACCGACGGGAAGGTAGGTGTAAATGCCCGAAGTCAGTTTTCGAATCATACCGGCTCGAATCATCAACTGATGGCTGATGATCTCCGCATCGGCCGGGATTTCCTTTTTCGTGGGAATAAAATAGCTGGAATATCGCATAATATTTCTTGGCGCTCTCCTTTTTTAAAAAAGTTATCAGGGGGCAGTTGTCAGGGTGCAGAAGGAATATCGAAGGTTATTTGCTGCCCCCTGATAACTGCACCCTGCACTCTTATATCTCATTTAGCAATTTCTTTGACCTGGGCGATCAGCACCTCTGCCAACCGGTTTTCCGGGACCTTGCGCACCACTTCTCCTTTTTTAAACAAAATCCCCTGCCCTCGTCCACCGGCAACTCCCACGTCCGCCTCACGGGCTTCACCCGGTCCATTGACCACGCACCCCATGATGGCCACTTTGGGAGACGCTTTGATGCCGGATATGGCTCTTTCCACTTCATCCACCAGGGAGAAGAGATCTATTTCACATCGGCCGCAGGTAGGACACGATATAATCTCGGGCCCTCGGGACCTTAAACCCAGGCACCTTAGAATCTCGTAGGCCACGCGAATTTCTTCTTCGGGATCACGGGTGAGCGACACCCGAAAGGTATCTCCGATCCCTTCCGCCAGTAGAAATCCGATGCCCATGGTACTTTTGACGGTCCCGGAAATCAAGGTACCGGCCTCGGTCACCCCCAGATGGAGCGGATAGTCGACCCGCTCACTCAGAAGTTCGTAGGCGGCGATGGTATTTTTTACGTCGGAAGATTTCAAAGAAATCTTGATATGGGGAAAATCGAGGTCCTCTAATATCTTTACATGTTCCATGGCACTTTCAACCATGGCCTCGGGCGTGGGCCCACCGAATTTTTTAATCACATCCCGGTGCAGGGAACCTGCATTAACCCCGATCCGTATGGGGGCTTCCGCTTCCCGGGCCGCCGATACTACTTTTTTTACCGATTCCGGGCCGCCGATATTACCGGGATTGATACGCAGGCCATGAGCTCCGACCTTCAGAACCCTCAGGGCCAGCCGGTGATCAAAATGGATATCGGCGATGAGCGGCGGCTTGACCTTCTTTTTAATCTCCCCGAAAGCCTCAACAGCCGCCTCATCGGGTATGGCCAGGCGAACGATGTCACACCCCGCCTCAGCCAGGCGTTCGATTTGTGCGACCGTTTTGCTCACATTCCGGGTATCCGTGTTGGTCATGGATTGAACGGCGATGGGCGCACCGCCGCCAATGGGCACATCACCGACGTGGATCATTTTCGTGGGTCTACGCATTCTTTCTATGGGCATGTATCAGGATATCTCCTCAATGACTTTTCCAACTACAAATATTCAGTATCACGGAAATCTCCTAATCCTGTCAAGATGAATGCGTCTAATTCGCAAACAATTCTTTCCTCACCGGAAATTACTAACCAAATCCCCGTGTGCGGATTAAAAAATATGGGATTGATTGTAATTCATCTATCAAAATTCCGGGTTTTGTTTTTTATTGACAACCAATCGATTCACCTATAGGAATTTGACAGATTGGTCGTAATTAAAACCGGAGAACGGGACCGTATCCATTTCAGACGTCCCCGCAAAGGGGACAAAACAGGATATCTTTTTTCCGGTCCATGAATTCATTAACACTTTTACCACCGAGAAGATGATCCCTAGCACGGAAAAAATCATCAATCCGCTTAAGAGGCTTCGCCGTCTGGTGAGAACCGAGTTTAGACATACACATTTAACTGTAGACAGAAAATTTGAAAAGGACACGCGCGATGAAGATACATGAATATCAGGCAAAAGAAATTTTTGGAAAATGGGGGATACCGGTCCCGAACGGGCGGGTGGCAACCGACCCGGATGAAGCGGGGAAGGTCTGTGAGATGATAAACGGACCGCCTTGGGTGGTGAAGGCCCAGGTACATGCCGGCGGCCGGGGCAAGGGCGGCGGCGTTAAGGTCGTCATGGAAAAAGATGCGGTGGTTTCAACCGCAAAGTCACTCTTAGGATCCTCTTTGGTAACCCCGCAGACGGGGCCTGAAGGGGTGAAAGTAAATCAGGTGCTCATCGAAGAGGGCGTGGATATTGACCGGGAGTTCTATCTGGGCATGGTGGTGGACCGCGCCGCTGCCATGCCCGCCATGATCTTCAGTCCAGCGGGGGGTATGTCCATTGAAGAAGTGGCAGCCCAGACCCCCGAATTGATCTGGACCGAATGCGTGGACCCGGCTACCGGTTGGATGCCGTATCAGGCAAGGAATCTGGCTTACCGGTTGGATCCGCTGCCGTCCACCGAAACCCTTCGGGAACTGATAAATGTCATGGCCAACCTCTACAAGGTCTTTATGTCCCTGGATTGTTCCCTGGTGGAGATCAATCCGCTGATCATTACAAAGGCCGGCAAGGTCCTTGCGCTGGATGCCAAACTCAACATCGATGACAACGCCCTTTTCCGGCAGAAAGAGATTGTGAAACTTGAAGATACCAGTGGAACGGACCCCCTGGAATTGACGGCCGCCGCCTACAACCTGAACTATATCCGTCTGGACGGCAATATCGGTGCCATGGTGAACGGTGCGGGGCTGGCCATGGCGACCATGGACCTCATCAAAGGTGCCGGCGCGGAACCGGCCAATTTCCTGGACGTGGGGGGCGGCGCCACCGAGGAGATGATCACAAAGGGATTCGAGATCATTCTGGGGGACGACCGTGTTCGGGCGATCCTTGTGAACATCTTCGGGGGCATCCTCAGGTGCGATGTCCTGGCGCGGGGAGTGGTGGCCGCTGCGCAAAAGAGTCGCATACAGGTTCCCCTGATCGTAAGACTGGAAGGGACCAATGTGGATGAAGGGAGAAAGATCCTTGAGGGATCGGGATTAAAATTCCTGGTGGCGAAAGACCTGTCCGAGGCGGCGGGGTTGGTGGCCGCCCAAGTTTCGGGAGAAAGCGGATCATGAGCATACTTGTGGATGACAAAAGCAGAGTGGTGGTACAGGGGATTACCGGGCGTGAAGGAACTTTTCATACGAAACAGATGCTGGCCTACGGAACCTCTGTGGTGGGCGGAGTGACGCCCGGAAAAGGCGGCCAAGTTGCGGAAGGTGTCCCCGTCTTTCATTCCGTGCGCGATGCGGTGGAGCGGGAAGGAGCCGATGTCTCCTGTATCTTCGTTCCACCGCCCTTTGCCGCCGACGCCGTCATGGAGGCGGCCGCAAGCGGGATCAAGGTGATTGTGTGCATCACGGAAGGGATTCCCACTTTGGATATGGTAAAAGTGGACCGCTTTTTGAAGGACAGGGATGTGGTCCTGATCGGCCCCAACTGCCCGGGCATTATTTCTCCGGGAAAAACCAAAGTGGGTATCATGCCGGGGGACATCCACCGACCCGGCCGGATGGGGGTTATCTCCCGAAGCGGCACGCTGACCTACGAAGTGGTGGGACAGTTGACCGGTGTGGGACTGGGTCAGTCCACCTGCATCGGAATCGGCGGAGATCCCATCATCGGAAGCAGCTTTATCGATCACCTGAATCGGTTCAAAGACGACCCGGAGACCAACGGGGTGGTGTTGATCGGTGAGATCGGCGGCACGGCCGAAGAAGAGGCTGCCGAGTACATCAAGGCATCCTTCAGCAAACCGGTGACCGCCTTCATTGCGGGGAAGACCGCGCCTCCGGGAAAGCGGATGGGCCATGCGGGCGCCATCATCGCCGGTGGAAAAGGAAAAGCCCAGGATAAGATCAAGGCCCTTAAAGCAGCGGGCATCGCCGTGGCGCCCAGCCTTGCGGAATTGGGGAAAACGGTTTTGAAGGTGATGGGGCGGATCTGATACCGGAAAAAGAGAGAAAGAGTCGCGATGTTTAACAGAAACATCCCAGTAAAATGGAGAAAAGAATGACGGAACTACTTAAAAGTGTTTATCAAAAATGGTCCGAAGCAGTGGATCAGAAAGTCAGCAAACGGCCTGAACGCAAGCCTGAATTCGTAAACACTTCCGGAATTCCCGTAAAAAGGGTCTATACCCCCCTCGACCATACTGATGGTGATTATCTGTCGGAGCTGGGCTTTCCCGGAGAATACCCGTTTACCCGGGGTGTTCAGCCCACCATGTACAGGGGACGGTTCTGGACCATGCGGCAATATGCCGGTTTTGCTTCGGCCGAAGAGTCCAACAAACGGTATCGGTTTCTGTTGGACCAGGGACAGACAGGTTTGTCAGTAGCCTTTGATCTGCCAACCCAGATCGGGTATGATTCGGACAATGAAATGGCCATTGGAGAAGTGGGAAAGGTGGGAGTGGCTATCGACTCCTTGAAGGATATGGAGACCCTCTTCAACCAAATTCCTCTCGATAAGGTCAGCACCTCCATGACCATTAACGCGCCCGCAGCCGTTCTGCTGGCCATGTACATTGTGGTCGCTGAAAAACAGGGCGCATCTTCCAAACAGCTGAAAGGCACCATCCAGAACGATATTCTAAAAGAATATTCGTCTCGCGGCACCTACATTTTCCCCCCTAAACCTTCCATGCGGATCATCACGGACATTTTCAGCTATTGCGCCGAGCATGTACCCCTCTGGAACACGATCAGCATCAGTGGGTATCATATCAGGGAAGCGGGGTCCACTGCCGTGCAGGAGGTGGCCTTCACTCTAGCAAATGGCATCGCCTATGTGGATGCGGCCCTCAAAGCCGGTCTTGATGTGGATACGTTCGGGCCCAGACTATCCTTTTTCTTCAACGCCCACCTGGACTTTATGGAAGAAGTGGCCAAATACCGGGCTGCCCGGAAGTTGTGGGCCCATATCATGAAAGAGCGTTTTGGCGCTAAAAACCCCAAAAGCATGATGATCCGGTTCCATACTCAGACCGCCGGGTGTACACTCACCGCCCAGCAGCCCAAAAATAACATCGTGCGTGTCGCCTTTCAGGCCATGGCTGCAGTCTTGGGCGGCACCCAGTCCCTGCACACCAATTCCATGGACGAGGCATTGAGCCTCCCTTCGGAAGAGTCCGTCCAGATCGCGCTCAAAACGCAACAGTTAATTGCATACGAAACAGGCGTGACCGACACGGTGGATCCGCTGGCCGGCTCCTATTATGTAGAAGCCCTCACCCGGGAAATCTATGACCGGGCTTACGCTTATATAAAAAAGATCGACGAGATGGGAGGCGCGCCCACCGCCATTGAGCAGGGGTACGTACAACGGGAAATACAGGATAGTGCCTACACCTATCAACGGGAGATTGAAAAGGAAGAACGGATTGTGGTGGGGCTTAACCGCTTTCACATTGACGAAGAAAAGCCCAAAAATCTGTTGCGGGTAGACCCGGCGGTTCGAACCCAGCAGATGGAACGTCTCAAAAACCTTAAAGCCGGGAGAAACAACGACAACGTGAATAATGCACTGGCGGCACTGGACCGGGGCGCCCGGGGAAACGACAATCTCATGCCCCTGATTATGGAAGCCGTGAGAGCGTATGCGACCCTTGGAGAAATTTGCGACGTGCTGCGCGGTATATTCGGTGAATACCAGGGCATTAACACGCTACGGTAATCAAACAGGAGACAACAATGGGTAAAACAAAAAAAATCAGAGTGTTGGCGACAAAACCGGGACTGGACGGCCATGACAGGGGCGTCAAAGTCGTCGCGTCCGCCTTAATGGATGCGGGGATGGAGGTTGTTTACACCGGTCTCCGGCAGACCCCTTCACAGATTTTAGAAAGAGGCAACTACCATGGATAATCTCTTGAACATCCTCGGTTCGTTCAACCCGGACTGGAGAGGCAAGAAATGGGCTGACGATTTTGTTTCCGTCATCAAAGAAACAGTCCTTCCCTCCTACCCTTTTCTGTATGCGAAACTGGAGAACAACAAGGCGGTATTTCCCGATGAATGGTCTCAAATTATTACCGCTTTGAAAGAAGCCGATATCTTTAAACTTTTTGTTCCCGCCCGATACGGAAACCAAAAAGCATCGGAGGAAGACATCTACTTTATGATGGAACTTCTGGGCTATGCTTCTCCCGGATTGGGAGTTGTTTTTGCTTCGCATGGGCGGGCTGTGGACATCATTTTGCAGGGAACCGACGCTCAGAAAGATCAGTATCTTCCCATGATGGCTGAGGGGGCATTCGGGGCCATCGCCATGACTGAAAAATCGGCCGGATCGGACGCGGGCGGAATAGGGCTCATGGCCAGGAAAAACGGAGCCGGATATTTGTTCAATGGAGAAAAAATATTCATTTCCAATAGCGGTCTGGCGGAAATATATACTGTACTGGCCAACACAAAGGGGGTTAAAGGTCCTCGCTCCCTGAGCCTTTTTATCGTCGAATCGTCTACTCCGAACTTCACCGTAAGAAAGCTGCCGGAAAAAGACGGGTTGAAAATATTGCCCACCGGAAGACTTATTTTCGAGGATGCCCCTGTGCCAGGGGAGAATCTGGTGGGGGATGAAGGTCGTGGTCTGATCGGGTCCGTCAATGTGATTGACAGGGGAAAAATACACATCGCGGGTATCTGCTGCGGACTGGCATACCGGATTTTTCGTGAGGTTTTTCATTATGTTCAACGAAGAGAACAATTTGATCATCCATTGACACAGAGCCAGGATATCAGTTTTCAGATTTCGGACATGTTCACCAAAATGACGGCGGCCAGAGGATTGTGTTTTCATGCTCTGAAACAGATTGGTACGCCCTACTACGGTTTGAGTTCAGCGCAGGCCAAGCTTTTCGCATCGCAAATGGTAATGGAAACGGCATCCCGGGCGCAAATACTGATGGGGGGCAGAGGCTATTTTAAAAACGATCTTGTTAACCAGTTGAGTTCCGATGCCAGAGGCATGGAATACCTTGAAGGAACTTCGAATGTGCAGAAGATGCTTATCGGCAAGCACCTTTTCAGATCGTATCGAGAATAAATCGCTGGTTGCAAATAATATTCAAACCATGATCAAGGAAAGGAATAAAAACGAAGCTTTTGCAGCCCAATATCCGGGATGTGAAATGGAACTGGGGCTAAACCGGGAGATCACCAATGTGAACGGATCGGGTATCGGTCTCGGACATCCGATAGGCAGCACGGGATGCCGCATCATGGTCACACGCCCTCTCCTCCGAGGGCGTGGCAGTAAACTTGTATCAATCCTTCTGCTCTTCTTTCTTCTTCTTGATCGCCATATAAACCCTTTCAGGGGTCAAAGGAAGTTCCCATATACGCACTCCGATCGCATCATAAACCGCATTCAGAATGGCCGGGATCGTCGGTAGAATTGCTCCTTCTCCCACTTCTTTGGCGCCGTAAGGGCCATTGGGCTCATCGCTTTCCACAATGATGGTGTCCACAGGTGCCATGTCAAGTGCGGTGGGGATCTTGTACTCGCCGAAATCGGCATTCAGGATACCTCCCTTATTGTCAAACTTGACCTCCTCAAACAGGGTCTCGCCCAATCCCATGGAGAGGGACCCCTGCAACTGGGCTTCCACCGAGGTTCGGTTGATGGCAAACCCACAGTCATGTGCGTCGGTCATGTTGTCAACCGTCACCTTTCCGGTCTCCATGTCCACGCCGACCTCCACAACCGCCGCGGAACATGAATAGGCAGGCGAAGTACCCACCGCCGCTCCTTTATACTTCCCGCCGAGATCACCCGGCTTATACGCGCCTGACCCCACGATGGGACCTTTCTCAAGAAAAGCGACCCGCGCGGCCTCCCTGAAAGTCAAATCATCGCCGCCGGGGTGATCCGTCCATCCCCTGTGCTCTTTGAGATACCGGGTCCTGAGCCCTTCAAAATCGGGGTTTCCATTCCTGAATTCAATCAGCCCCTTTTTGATATCCATTTCCTCTGCGGGGATGTCCAGTTGTTCGGACAGAACCGCCAGCACTTGCGCTTTGACGTTCTCTGCCGCCCTTTTGGTGGCATGACCGGTCATCAGGGTCTGTCTGCTGGAGTAGGCGCCCAAATCCACCCCAAAATCCGTGTCGCCGGACGATACGGCGACATCGCTCAAGGGAATCCCCAGGGTTTCGGCGGCAATCATGGCAAACGTGGTATCGGATCCCTGACCGATCTCCGCCGAAGCGGTATAAACCCGCGCATTTCCCCCGTCATCACTGAGTTTGATGGTTACCGTGGAATGAGGGGTATCGGACCGATAGATCGGGTAGCCGGCGCCGGAAACAAAAAAACCGCCGGCCAAACCGATGCCCTTGCCCTTCGGCAGCTTGCCGCGCTTTTCTTTCCAGGTCGACCCGGTTTTCACCGCTTCGAGACATTCTTTCATGCCGAGGCTGCTCGTGTACAGATCGTTAATGGTCGTGTCCCCTGTCTCCATCACGTTTTTGAGTCTGAATTCAAGGGGATCCATGCCGAGGTCTTCAGCGACACAATCCAGCTGTTGTTCCCAGGCGGCCCGGGATATGACGGAGCCGTGGCCCCTCTGGGCACCGCAAGTAGGTTTATTGGTATAGATTCGGTACCCGTCATACTTCATATTCCGCAACTTGTAGGGCCCGGTAAGAAGAGATCCCGCATAGTAGACCGTTGCAATACCAAAACTCGTATAGGCGCCTCCTTCCAGATAACATTTGTTTTTGAGGGCCATCAGGGTACCGTCCTTTTTCACGCCGGTCGTCATCGTATGGACAAACTGGTGGCGCGCCCTGCCGAAAAGAAACACCTGTTCCCTGGTATAATTCATTTTTACCGGTTTTCCGGTCTTCATGGAAAGGAGACAGGCGATCAGTTCCATGGGAGTGGTTCCTGCCTTTGGACCGAATCCTCCGCCGATGCAGGGTTTGATAACCCGCACCTTGCCGATGGGAAGGCCCAGGACCATGGCAACGATTCTCTGTACGTAATGGGGGACCTGCGTTGAGCTGTACAGCGTCAGGCGACCCAGCGGATCAAAGTCTGCGATACAACCGTTTGGTTCGAGAAATCCCGCGTCCTGGCGCTTGTTTTTGAAGGTGTCCGTCCGGATCAGGTCGCATTCCTTGAATGCTTTTTCAACATCGCCGAATTCATTATGGACTTCACCGCAGATATTGCGCGGAAAATCTTCATGAATTAACGGGGCGCCTTCGGCCACGGCCTCGTCGACGGTGAATACCGCGGGCAGTTCTTCATAATCCACCTTGATCAGGGAAACCGCTTCCAGAGCGGTATCCAAATCAATGGCGGCCACGGCGGCAACTTCGTCTCCGATGTAATGGACCTTGTCTTTGCAGAAAACGGTTTCGTCATACCGGGCCGGACTGACGCCGTATTTGACCATGCCGGCATCCTCGGCCGTCACCACTGATTTGACGCCCGGAAGCTTCTTGGCCGCGGAGGTGTCAATGTTCAAAATTTCGGCATGGGGCAAGGGGCTTTGGAGCATTGCCCCGAACAACATCCCCGGCAAGCATATGTCATCGACGTACTTGGCCCGTCCTGTTGCCTTATCCGGGGCATCCAGCCTACGAGCACGCGTGTTGATCACGTCATATTTACCCATCTTGCATCTCCCTTTCTATTCGCTAAGTGGTCAGGAAATCGAGGCCCTATTCATTAACGCCCTTAATCGCCTCGACGATTTTCTGGTAACCCGTACACCGGCAAAGATTCCCGGATATGGCGGTCCGAACTTCTTTGTCGTCAGGATGAGGGTTCTGGTCCAGTAGGCTTTTTGCCGAAAGAATCATTCCTGAGGTACAAAAACCGCATTGAATGGCGCCCTTATCAATAAAGGCTTCCTGAATGGGATGAAGCCCTTCATCCGTTTGCATCCCTTCAATGGTCAAGATACTGCAGCCATCGGCTTGAACTGCCAAAACAAGGCAGGAATTAACGGGTTTCCCATTTAAAATCACGGTGCATGTACCGCACTCCCCGACCTCACATCCCTTTTTGGTTCCGGTGAGCCCCAATTCCTGTCGCAGCACGTCCGCCAGCGTCTGGTTCGGTCTCACAGCGATCTCGCAGTCTGTATCGTTTATGGTCATCTGTATCAGTTTTTTCATGTTAATCTCCTCCATCAACGGGATGTTGCCCTGTCAAGAGCCGTTTTCAAGGCCCGTTTTGTCAGCACTCCCACCATGTCACGCCGGTATTCGGCCGAACCCCTGAAATCGTCAATCGGTTTACTATCGTTGGCTGCCGCTTCCCCTGCCCGCTCAAAAAGCACATCGGAAGGCACCTGACCGGCCAGAACGGTCTCCGCGGACAGCGCCCGGATCGGAGTGGGCGCCACAGATCCCAGGACAATTCGGGCTTCTTTGATGGGACCTTCAGGTCCGTCTAAAAGGATAAGAGCTGCCACATTCACCAGGGAGATTTCGAGTGCTTGCCTGACACCCAACTTGATATAATGGTCACCATAAGGCTCTTGGGGAATCTCAACGGCAATCTCCGTCAAAATTTCATCGGGTGTCATAACGGTTTTACCGACACCCGTAAAAAAATCGTTCAAATCGACAGATCGTTCCCCGGAGGCTTTTACCAGTTTCGCTTTGGCCCCATAGGCCATGAGGGAAGGAGGAAGATCCGCCGCCGGCCTGGCCGACGTCATATTACCGGCTATGGTGGCAAGATTTCGGATCAACGGAGATCCAAGGACACTCGCCGCTTCAGCGACGTCGGCCAGTGTATCCTTGATCACTTCGGAACCGGCAATCTCGCCTGCCGTGGCACATGCGCCGATTTTCACCTGACCGTTTTCCCGGAAAATGCCCTTCAAGTCCTCGATCTTTGAAAGGGACACGACGTGCTCCGGTTGAATCAGTTTCTTCTTCATGTTGACGAGCAGATCCGTGCCGCCGGAAAGGACTTTCGCCTTTTCGCCCAATTCCCCAACGATCCGGCAGGCCTCTTGGACCGTTTTAGGCTCATGGTATTCAAATTTTGGTAAAAGCATTTTACCCTCCTGACTTTCTCGGAACTCCAAAATTCATGTCCCGGCTGAATTGAATGAAACATCAAAAAACCATTATCCCCATGTCAGAATTCCTGAAGCACATTGAGATACCTGAATCGTGTGGCATCATGAAATTTATTCATCCGGGACGGTTACCTCCAGTTTCACAAGATCTCCATCGTTTATTGACAAAGTGTCTCTTATATTACATGAGGCGATGATCTCGACCTTTGAGACCGGATAATCGGCCACCTCCGGTATCACCATTACCCCGTTGACGCTTCCTTCCACAACGACAGGAATGCACATGGCACTGCAAAAAGAAGGGTCCTCGGGCGTGATCTCAAAACCCTTGCCCTTTCTTATTTTTTTCAGTCGTTCCAGACCATCCGGATCTTCCACTTCCAGATTAAAAGTCCCAGGATACGGGACTATTTTCCCTTTTGAATTCAATTGGTCTTTAACCCATGCAATTTCGGTAAATCCTTGGGAAACGCCTAACCCTTTGACAGCCCGTCCAAAAACAACGGCATTGTCTGTCTTCATAATACTGTCCCCGCATCTCTAAATCGATATTGAGGAATTGCTACAAACAAATCTGACTGGAATATGTCACATAATGGCCCAAAACAGTGTCTTTTTTATTCGTTCCAAGACACCGCTTACCTTCTCGGGATTTTTGATGGGCGTTATGGGCAACCACCGCCGCCAGTCTCCCAGGATGCCTTCGTAGAGTATGGCGCAGGCCCTCGAAATCAAAACCTTTCCGCTCTTGTTCACACATGGGAGGCACTCACTCAATGCTCTTCTGACGTTATCCCGGTCCACCTCGTTTTCGGCGTGAAACACAACAACTTTGGTGCTCGAATTTGCTCGACCGCTTCCAAATTTCCCATATACGTGCCCCCTTGGAAATTTCACCTCAAATTCATTTAAAAGCGCGAGGCATTGGTCAATGTCAGCCACTACCGCCGTCATCTTCCAGCAATTGTAAGCAGGCCCAAGGGCAATTTCAGTACGCCCCTCTTTCAACTGATAATAAAGGTTTTGTATGCATGGGAGGCACCTACCATATATATTTGATTTAGTCTTTTTCAAGCCGGGATCGCTCTCAAAGCTAACCCAGAAATTCTCCTTTGCACTAGAGGGGATTTCCCCCAGATAGATATGCCATTCAGGCTTGGTCACAGTATTAATACCCCCACTCTTGAGAGTTATAGCGCTCCAATCTCAAATTCGAATATCCGTTTTCCGGGGTCTTATTCCAGGCGCATGGAGCATTACACCCGACAGATAAGGTTATAAACGTGAATGTGACAGGCACTTTTCTTTGTTCCACGCTATACGGCAAAGCCATGATCGAACAGGGGGAAGGAAAAATTATTAACCTCGGATCAGTGGCCAGCGTGGTAGGAAGACCGTCAAACATCATGGATGCAATTGCCTATAACGCCAGCAAAGGCGCTATTTTGACATTTACCAATGTGGACCCAAAATCAGAAGGTTAAGGCCGAAAACCGCTAATAAAGGAACATGGGTTTGCCGCCCACATGCAGCACTTTGGGGCGGTAGGCCTCCACATCGTAGAGTTCCCGCACATCCACTCGTTTTTGACCGGTGCTGATGGTCCCCAGGGGTATATCCGTGTAAACGCCGCCGCTCAAAGCGATAAGCCGGCCGAACCCCCCTTTCAAAAAGAGATCGATGGCCATATTGGCGTAATTGACCGCCACCATCAGGTCCAGGGAATCAGGGGTCCCGCTTCGCATCAAATAGGAGAGTCTCTGGTTCAACACGTCCTGGCCTGTCAGTTTCTTGAGCAACTCACCGGTTTCTTCGCCGATACCTCCCAGTCTGCGATGCCCATAGGCATCGGATTCCCCGGACAGTGTCATTTTGCCGCCGACGAACCGGGCACCCTCCGAAATGGTGATCATGACGTAATTCTTGGGATTGGCTTTCTTGTCTTCCATGACCAGTTTTGCCAGCTTTTCCGGGTCAAAAGGCACCTCTGAAATGATGGCGCGTTCAACGCCTGCCAAATAGGCGCTGATAAGGGATGTCTCTCCGCAGTAACGTCCAAAAAGTTCAATGACGGCAATTCGCTCGTGGCTACCAGCGCACGTTCTGAGCGCATGGATGAAACCGACCCCTCTGGTTACCGCCGTCGAAAAACCAATACAGTAGTCGGTGCCGAACACATCGTTGTCCATGGTCTTTGGAATGGCGATGACGGGGAAACCGGCATCCGACAGTTTGTCCCCAAAGCTGAGGGTGTCATCCCCCCCGATGGGGATTACCGCATCAATGCCCAAGTGTTCAAGGTTTTTAATGCAGTGGCTGGTAAAATCAATTTTTTCGTCATCGGTCTTAAATCGTTCCTTCAAGAAATCCGGGACATCCTTTTTCCTGGCCGCTCCCGGGTTGGTGCGGGAGGTATGCAGGTAAGTGCCGCCATCACGATCGATGGTCCGCACTTCCGCTTTGTCAAATTCATGAACACAGTGATCCAGTGCTTCATCTTTGAGGTCGGGATGATATTCCAGAAGACCCGCCCAGCCACGACGAAAACCATAGACTTTAATCCCTTCATCAATCCCCCTCACCACCAGTGTTTTGATACAGGGATTGAGCCCGGGGACATCTCCGCCCCCGGTCAGAATGGCAATAACCGGTTTTTTTCCGGCTTGTTTGTCCATAACCCACCATTTAACCTTTCTTCGGATTGAAAAATAAGCACTATCTTTACCAGAGTACGTAACACCCTAAAAGGTGTCAAGATGAATTCATCACTTTAAGAACAGCAAACGCCAGGCTGCCGGCAATTACAATTTGTATTGACAACAGGGCTCGAAAAGTTATGCTTAACGTTTAATTTTATTGAATCAGGAGAACTCATATGCCCGCATCACAAAAGATTCAAGCCGCCATAGAAAAATCATCCTTCATTCGAAAGATGTTCGAAGAAGGCGCCAGACGAAAAGCCCAATACGGTCCGGAAAATGTATCTGATTTCAGTCTCGGAAATCCCAATCTGGAGCCTCCCGCCAAATTAAAGGACGTTCTAAAGGGTCTCATCGAAGATTCGTCTCCCGCCAAGCACGCCTATATGCCCAATGCCGGATTTCCTGAAACGAGAGAAGCCGTGGCCGATTTTCTGAATTCCTACAATGAAGCGACTTTTAGAGGGGATGACATCGTCATGACCGTGGGGGCCGGAGGCGGCCTTAACGTCGTTCTTAAAACCATACTCGATCCGGGAAGTGAAGTCATTATCCCAACGCCCTATTTTGTGGAATACGACTTTTATCTGGACAACCACCAGGGCCTGGTACGCCGGGTGCCCACGAAGGAAGATTTCTCTTTTGATCTTGACGCCATAGAACAGGCCATCGGCGAAAAAACCAAGGCCGTGCTGATCAATTCTCCCAACAACCCCACGGGCAAGGTCTACAGCAAGAAGGACATCGACAATCTGGCGGAAGTGCTGACCCATCGCAGCAAAAAAAAGGGAAGCCCCATTTATCTCATTTCAGATGAACCTTACCGGAAGATTGTTTATGACGGAGTTGAGGTTCCCAGTATCTTCGACGCCTATCCTGAGAGCTTCCTGGTGAGCTCATTTTCCAAGGACCTGTCCCTTCCGGGGGAACGCATCGGTTACGCAGCCGCCCACCCGCACATGTCGGACAAGGGAACAATCATGGCGGGCATGATCCTCTGCAACCGAATACTGGGGTACGTAAATGCCCCGGCAATCATGCAGCGGGCCATTGCGGAGCTGCTTTATGACAGCGTGGATATCTCGCCCTACAAGCGAAACCGGGACATTCTGTGCGATGCTCTGGGAAGCTTCGGTTATGAGTTCCAAAAACCGGAAGGGGCATTCTATCTCTTTCCCAAGTCTCCCATCCCCGATGATGTGTCTTTTGTCGAAGCGCTTCAGGAGGAAAATATTCTAACCGTTCCGGGGAGCGGGTTTATGGGTCCCGGGCACTTCCGGATTGCCTATTGCGTTAATGAATTGTCCATTACCCGTTCCCTTTCGGGGTTTGAAAAGGCCATTAAGAATATCAAAGGGTAACAGCAAAGGGGAGAAAGAGCCATGTATTCAAAAACCATTTCACTCAGGTTTCCCAAAAACATTGTCGGCGAACCCATTGCGGCAACGCTGGTCAAGAAATTCGATCTTTCTTTTAATATCCTCAAAGCGGTCATTTACCCTCGAAAAGAAGGCCTCATGGTGCTGCAACTGAGCGGCCACAAGAAGAACTACGCCAAAGGCGTTCAGTACCTAAAGGGTCTCGGCGTCAAGGTGGAGAGCATCGGCGAGGACATCAAGCGCGACGAGGAAAAGTGTTACCAGTGCGGCGCCTGCACGGCTGTATGCCCCACCGGTGCCCTCAGCATCAAAAGACCCGAAATGGAGGTTGTTTTTGATCAGGAAAAATGCAGCGCGTGCGAGTGGTGCGTGGTGGCATGCCCGGCGCGGGCCATGGAAGTCAAATTCAACAAGACCCTCCTCAACTGAATATCGAAATGCGGCGTTCGGATTGCGAAATGGGGCACCCATCCGGACCCGCGAAAAGTTCCAACGCCTTGAAAATTCTCGTGGCACTTAGCGGAGGGGTGGACAGCTCCATGGCAGCCGCCTTTCTGAAAGGGGCCGGTCACCGGGTTCATGGATTGCATTTTGTTCTACCATCCCCCGCAGACATCTCTCAAAAACGGATCTCGAAAGCCAAGGAAATATCGGAGCATCTTCAAATTCCACTCACGACTTTTGATTTGAGGCCCATCTTCGAAACGGAACTGATTGCCCCTTTCGTGGATGCCTATCTGAAGGGACTCACCCCCAACCCGTGTGTCCGCTGCAACCCCCTCATCAAGTTTGAACAGATGTACCGTCATTTGAAAACATTTCAATTTGATTTCATGGCAACGGGCCATTATGTCCGTATCAGGCGGAAAGGCAAGAACAGTCCCGTTACTCTCTGGAGGGGGAAGGACCGTCTGAAAGATCAGTCCTATTTTCTTCATCGTCTGGGCCAGCGACAGCTTGCAAAAACCATCTTTCCCCTGGGGCACATGACCAAAACCGAAATCAGATTCCAGGCCCGCAAAATGGGCATCCCCAGTAGTGAAGACCCTGAAAGCCAAGAGATCTGCTTCATCCCGAACATGGATTACCGGAATTTCATCGAATCGCGGAAAAAAAACGCCTCTTTTCAAAAGGGACCCATCATCAACCTGAAGGGGGAAACGGTGGGGGAACATAGCGGCATTCACCGTTATACGGTGGGTCAGCGGCACGGGCTGGGGATTGCTTCTTCCAGACCCTACTATGTTAAAACGCTGAAGCCTGAAGATAACTGCGTCATTGTGGGACGTCGGGAGGATCTCTTTTCAAAGGGCGTCGCAGCCACTGATTTTCACTGGATCACTCCCTTTGAACCTGGCAGCCTCGACTCCCTCAGCGGCCAGGTCCGTTACCGTCACAAACCCGCCGGCGGACGACTGGAAATAGACGCTTCCCGCCGCGTCCGGTTCATTTTCCACCGGCCACAGATGGCGATCACGCCGGGGCAGGCCCTGGTCTGCTACCAGGGAGACCGGGTGCTGGGAGGAGGATGGATCGTTGGAGACATTTAAGGTCATCACTCTCGGTTGCAAGGTGAATCAATATGAATCCGCCTTTATGGAGGAATCCCTGAGCAAGGCAGGCTGGCATCGTACTACCGATGAATCCGCTGCCCATGTCCTGGTGGTGAATACCTGCGTCGTAACGCAAAAGGCCGCGCACCAGTCCCGGCAGGCGATCCGAAAAGCCATTCGGGAAAACCCGAAGGCCAAAGTCGCGGCCGTCGGCTGCTACGCCCAAGCGTTCCCAGAGGAACTTGAAACCATCGACGGCATCGCCCTCATCGCCAACAACCGGATCAAAGCTGAAATTCCCCGTCTTCTGACGGAATTGCCGAAGTTTTCTCAAAAAAGGGCGTTTTTACCGCCCTTTGAAACTGAAACCCCTTTTGACGCACTGAAAATCTGCAATTTCCCCGGACGAACACGGGCATATCTGAAAATCCAGGACGGCTGCCGATCCTTCTGCACGTATTGCATCGTTCCCTATACCCGGGGGCCTTATCGGAGTCTGGCGCCCGAAAAGGTTCTTGACGCCCTTGAAGGCTTCGCGCGGAAGGGTTATCGGGAAGTAGTTCTAACCGGTATACACCTGGGAAAATACGGCGTGGACCTGCCCGGAAAAACGGATTTGACAGGGTTGCTTAAAATGGTCGGGGAAAAATCACTCCCCCTTCGGGTACGGCTCAGTTCCATGGAACCCCAGGAACTTCCGACCGAACTCATTGAGATGGCCGCAAGTGAATCATGGTTCTGTCCCCATTTCCATATTCCCCTCCAAAGCGGTGATGATCAAATCCTCAAAAAGATGAATCGCCACTACAATACAAAGGATTTCGCCAAAATAATCGAAACCATTCATACCGCAATGCCACTGGGCGCCATCGGGGTGGATGTTATGGCCGGGTTCCCGGGTGAAGACCTTGCTGCCCACAAAAACGCCGTTTCATTGCTGGAAGCGCTTCCCGTTTCATATCTTCACGTGTTTCCTTTTTCACCCAGAAAAGGAACGCCGGCCTGGCATTACAAAAACAGTGTGGACATTGAAATTGTCAAAGAACGGGCACGGGAGCTGAGAATCCTCGGGCGGGAAAAGCGAATGCTCTTTTACAAAAAATGTCTGGGACACCATTTTGACGTGCTGGTTGAAGGGGCTTACGCAAGGGACAAAGACCTCATGACCGGTGCCGCCGAAAACTACCTTCCTTTCGTCTTCCTCCGGGATGATTCCTTAAAGGGTCGGATTGTTCGGATGCGTGCGGTTCGGATCTCTGAAAATAGAGTGCTGGGTGAAAAGCTAAATGCAGAGTAGTCTGATTTCGCAACGCAAGAAAACCTCTCCCTAAAAAGTCAGGGAAACAAGCCGTATCATCCTGCGGATATTATCGCGGTTGGCACATTGACATACTACGGAAAATTCCATAATTACACCCCGATGCCATTTCAAAAGATAATCTAAGCGTTATGGACTTTTTCACAAATGGCTTCACCGCCGAACATGGCCTGATTGCGTTGCTTCTCGGGGAAGTGCCCTTACCGATCCCGGGCACCGGGAGGCACCGGGCCTCTATACCAAGCAGTGGTTAATGAAAATCTGCTGAAAGATTCCCGATCCTGGACCGGCCTCGGGCTTTCAAATTTGACCGCCCGGGATTTATCCGATTTTCTCAAAATTGGCCTGTCAGGCTCAGCTCATGCTCCTACCCGAATCGAATTTGGTCTTTGACTTGAGGAAAGCACATAAAATACATCGGGAGATTTATGACCTTTATTATAAGAGGGTCTGCGACCTTGAAGCAGAAGGAGTCCTGCAGGACATAAACAAGACGGTCGTCACATTTAATATATTCGCTTCAATAAACTGGCTTTATAGATGGTTTAATCCAAGAGGACCTCTTTCGATCGAAGAGGTTACGCAACATGTCATCAAAGCCTTGTTTTTAGGAATTCTGAAAAAGCCAAAATAAGCGCTTCGCCGTTCAGTGAGGGTTAAGGGCCTCGGCGGGACTTGTCTTTTGGCCCGTCAAGAGTAGTTGATCAGCTATTTAAATAAGAAGCTGTCCGAAAATAACTTGAACAATTTTGAAATTCACAGATTTGAAGATTAGCCGTCAATTCAAGAATATTGTTCTTGTTAATCACGGACAGTTCCTAAGGCTATTGAGCGGTATAACCGCCATCCACGGCAAAGGGATGACCAGTGACAAACGAAGCCGCGTCTGAACATAACCATAAAACCGCCTCCGCGACCTCTTCAGGCTCGCCCACTCGTCCTATGGGGTGCAGCGAGTCGATAATTGCTTTAGTTTCCGGGCTGTCGGCGGTCATGCGCTCCCATAAAGGAGTTCGGATAAAACCGGGACATACGGCGTTTACACGTATGCCCAACTTGGCTACCTCCAATGCTGCTGCGCGCGTCAGTTGTACCACGCCGCCCTTGGAGGCATGGTACGCCGGTACACCAAAAGCAGTGGCAGTCAACCCTGCTACCGACGCCATGTTGACGATGGCCCCACCTCCTTGCTTAATCATCTGTGAAATTTCATTCTTCATGCACAGCCACACACCTTTAAGGTTGATACCGATTACGCGATCCCAGTTCTCCTCGGTGCAGTCTGCCGTAGGAGCCATCATCCCTTCAATGCCGGCATTGTTAAAGGCGTAATCCAGCCGGCCGTAGGTCTCGACAGCCTTATTGATCAGCGCTTCCACCACGGCCGCTTTAGTTACGTCAGTCTTAATGAAGATGGCATCGCCGTCGGCCTCTTTGATCATCCGCACTGTCTCCTCGCCGTCCTCTACCAAGATATCAGCGATGACGACGCGTGCTCCTTCCCTGGCAAACGCCAACGCAGTAGTCCGGCCGATTCCCGAGGCTCCGCCCGTCACCAAAGCTACTTTATCTTCAAAGTTTTTCTGTGCCATTTTGTATTCCCTCCTTCACAAATTAATTCATCAAGTTCTTACCCAACCAAGCCGAGTTGTTCCATATCTCTAATTTCCAGTTTCAATACGCTGTGGCTAGATTGTGTTTGCCCTGAAAAAGCCCTCGTTCATTGCATTTCCTATCTTGCGCGGCGCAAGACAGTCCCCGATAGCATATACCTCCGGTACCTTGCCCTTAAGTCCTTTATATAGCCCTGTTTCGGGCTTAAGCCCTAAGGCGATCACCACGGTATCAGCATTGATAGTGCGCCTTTCCCCTTCCGTATCGCTCACGATTACGCCTTTGCCCGTGATTTCCTCAATGGTCGTATTGGTGTGCGAGACAACGCCCTCTTGTCCCAGCACTCTTAAAAGGGCATTCCTGCTACCCGCAAAAATTTCCACCTCTTGGGCTATTTCAGGTAACATCTCAACAATCGCAACCTCTTTCCCCTTTTCAGCCAAAAAGGCCGCCACGTCACAGCCAACCAGTCCGCCTCCTGCAACGACAACCCTATTACCTACATCCGCCTTGCCGGTTAATACATCAAGTGCCGAGACAGCAATGGATTCATTGATCCCCGGGATTTCGGGAATAAGTATTGTAGCTCCCACCGCAACAATAACCACATCCGGGCTGATCTCTGTCACCAGATCCAACGTCACCTCTTTCCCTAAAACAACCTCAACGCCTCCTTTCTTGATCTGCGACGACAGCCACCCTATGAGAGGCCTGATGTCTTTTTTATGCTCTGCCATGGATGCTTCCATTAAATGCCCGCCAAGTCTATCCAGCTTTTCATACAGGATCACATCGTGGCCTCTTAACGCTGCCACTCTCGCCGCCTCCATGCCACCGGGGCCGCCTCCGATGACCAACACTTTCTTGGGTTTTGCTGCGGGCTCTATCTTGTATTCCCTTTCCTTACCCACCCGGGTGTTCACCTGACAACTAACCGTTTGCAATTTAAGCACCGCCCCTATGCAGCCTTCATTGCAATAAATGCAAGGACAAATTTCTTCCAGCTTTCCGTCAGCCACCTTGTTGGGCAGCTCCGGGTCGGCGATGAGGCCCCTTCCAATGCCGATGAAATCCGCTTTCCCCTCACTGAGCACACGTTCGGCATCAACGGGATCGGAAAGTCTCCCGGGAACAATGATAGGGACATTGACAGCCTTCTTAATTTCCCAGGCCTGATCCACATAGATGCCTCGAGGCAGGGTCATATACGGAAACACCACATTCGTTTGCGGTTGGAAATAGTAGGTGCCTCCGGAGACGTCTATGGCATCGACGCCTGCTTCCTCCATGCGTTTACATATTTCTATTGAGCCGTCAAGGTCTCTGCCCCCTTCTAAAAATTCATCCCCGCTGATCCTGAATATAACAGGGAAATCAGGACCTGCGATCTGTTTGGTCATTTGTAGAATTTCTACCGGTAATTGCCACAATTCCCCATACTTGTCAGTCCTCTTATTCGTAAAAGGGCTCATAAATTGACCCAGTATGTACGAGGCGTGACCGTGTATCTCTATGGCATCAAATCCTGCCATCCTTGCCCGTAGCGCTGCGGCGCCGGACGAAAGCACCAATGCCTCCACTTCCTCAGTTGTCAGCGCTCTGGCGACCGCCCCGGGCATGGCGAATTCCGTGGGACCAACCGTCTCAAGTCCCGGGCAATAGGCCTCCGGCGGGATTACCCAGCTTCCCAGCCCAAGCGATATCTGAAGAGCGGCCTTGGCTCCGTTCATGTGAATAACCTTGACCAGGTCGCTAAACCCGCTGACGTGCTTCGTAGAGTCGATTCTCAAAGTCTGGAAGGGTGACCAAGGTTCAAGGGTATACTCGGCCTTGGTAAACTCAACAATAATCAGCCCTACTCCGCCCTTTGCCCGCTCTCCGTAGTAATGAAGATGCCGTTCCGTGACCTCACCCTCATACGTTGCGTAAGAGGTCACCATCGCCGGCATCACGGTTCTGTTTTTAAGCTCCAGATTCCCTATTTTTCCCGGCTCAAACAGCTCCTTAAAATTTTCCATGAAATCCCTCCTTTTTGTTCATAAGTGACTTGCGGCTATCTAAAAAGCTGTCCTGAAATAACTTGAACAATTTCGAAATTCACGGATTTGAAGATTAACCGTCAATTCAAGAATATTGTTCATGCTGATCACGGACAGTTCCTAACCCAGGATGTAAACCGCTCCAACATTGCCGTCTACCTTTATCCACTGGCCCGTTTTGATTTTTCCGTCCCATGAATCACGTTGATGACAATCGGGATACCATGTTCCCGCCCCCTCAATAACGGGTTCCGAGAGAATCCCGCCTCGATCAATTACGGCCCCCTTGACCACGCTAAAAACCGGACTCCAACTGGCCCATGTGGTTGGCGCAACCAAAATTTCACCCGGCTGAATCTCGCCCAACTGTTCTTTTGAAAATATGAGCCGGGCCGGCTCTTCAGCGGCCCCCAAGGAAGCAATCTGCCCCCCCAGATCTGTGTTCCGATCCAATCGTTGCCGTAACAGCCCGGGTAGTTGAACTGGAGGCTATCCAGCATCACAACAATCATGTTTTTCCTCATCGTATTCGTTACATGTTGCATTTCTTATCCTTTTTCTGTTACGCATTTTTTCTATAACCGTAACAACATATCGATTGCATGGGAAGTTCAAATATGTTAAACTACCTTAAACTAGAAGTTTATGCAGGAACTGCATATGATTAGTCGGCGATTAGAGGCTTTTATAGCTGTAGCGGAGAGTGGCAGTTTTTCCAAGGCCGCGAAAATCATATATGTCTCTCCTACGGCGATTATGAAGCAAATCAACGCGCTGGAAGACGAAACAGGACTTTGCCTGTTCAGCCGGACTTTCAAGGGGCTCACTCTGACTGGCTCCGGAAGATCACTTTATGAGGACGTCAGACTCATAGTGAAATATTCGGAAGAGGCCGTAAAACGGGCGCACAAAACGGAGAAATGCATTCACGTCGGAACATCCATCTTACGCTCCGGCAATTACTTGAAAGAGTTGTGGTCAAAAGTGAGCGCGCTGGAACCGAATTTCAAAATCCGTATGATACCGTTTGAGGACACCTTCCAGAACTTTATGGCAACCCTCAAAGATCTCGGTCAGAACATTGATGTGATTGCCGCAATATACCCCTTGAAACGATGGAATTGCAGTAATCTGAAACTCGCCATGTTGCCTATCTGCTGCGCCGTTTCCCGCAAGCATCGCCTTGCGACGAAGAAACGACTTTGCATAGAGGATTTGTATGGAGAAAAATTGATTATGATCAGGCGTGGCGTGACAAGTCACATTGACGCTCTCCATGATGAAATAGAACAAAAGCATCCGAAAATTGAAGTCTTTGAAGCACCATATTATGACCTCGGCACTTTTAATCAATGCGAAGCCACTAACTGCGTTCTCATCTCTAGCGAAATCTGGGCTGAGGTTCATCCCTTGCTTATAACTATTCCGGTGGATTGGAAGTTTTTTCTGCCGTATGGCCTGATTTATCCCCGTAATCCATCCGACACGGTTCTCCAGTTTATTGATGTTGTGCGAACGATTATGGACCTGTCGGCGGTTCCGTGACACTGCGTTTAGGCCGGACATGTCCAAACTCGCGTTAATCCTTTGCTTGATAGAGGCACTCCTTCGGGTTCACGACCCTGCGATCGAATGTATTCTTCTGCGGAAAGCGCCGCGATGGTTCCGTCATTTACAGCGGTCGTGATCTGCCGGTATTTTTTCCGGCGTACATCTCCGGCGACAAAAACACCAGCTGCATTTGTACGCATCTCTTCATCGGCCAGAATATACCCATCATCATCCATCTCAATAACATCCTCGAAAATCTCGGTCTTTGGCTCCTGTCCCATAAGGAGTCGTCCACCCCGCTGTTGCCGCCTCCAACCACCAGGACATTTCTCCCTTTGTAAATGGAACCATCGCAAATGGCACAGTAGTAGATCTGTTTGCAATCCGTTTCCAGAGACAGTTTCTTGGGTTCTCTCCCGGTCGCAAGGATGACCGCCTTGGCCTCGTAAAAACAATCTTCGGTTTTGATCGTCTTGATACGATCCGTTAAACGGATAGTTTCGATCTCGACGATCTCCTCGATGTCCGCACCCAGTTTTTCAACCTGCGTCTTAACCTTTTCGATGAGTTCCATACCTCCTATCTTTTCGTAAGATAGTACGCCCTATTTCTACAATTGAGTGAAAGACAAACGCGAATTTATTCACTGCGGAAGGGGTGCGAGACCACCCATGCTGTCGGGCAGGAACATGGCGATGTCCGGAAAAAGAACCAAAAGAATGATTAGCAAGAGTTCTATGAGCAAGAAGGGGAGGATCCCTTTAAAGATTTCCTGCATGCGTATATCATCAGCCACTCCGCCGATAATGAATACATTGATGCCCACAGGAGGCGTGATTTGTCCCATCTCCATGAGGACCACCATAACGATGTCAGCGGCGATCTGATTTTCTTCGAAAACGGGTCATTTGAAAATACACATCAAACAAAATCTTCTTAATCCATATTCTTCAAAAAAATCATTTTATAAAATCTTTCTTCCCTTCCTGCCCTTTTCTTCTTTTTTTGATTTTCTTCTGTTGCGGCTTTAAAAATGTGACCATTGGTTTTGGGGGGTTAAACCGATGGGAAAAGCCGAGAGAAGGAAAAGATGCCGACATTGCAGAGAGTTGTTCCACCCTGATCCACGTAGTAATGGCCGTCAACAATTCTGTTCGAGACCTGCATGCCGGAAAGCCGGCAAGGCGGAAAGTCAAAAGCGGTGGCTCAACAAGCCTGAAAACCGCAACTACTTCCGGGGACCTGAAAATGTCGCAAGGGTACAGCAGTGGCGCAGGGATCATCCGGGGTACTGGCGGAGACCATCCAAGGAAAATGCGTTACAAGATCCCTTATCGGCGGATACAAAACAAAATCATATACTTAACTCGGAATTAACTCCCAATGGGTTACAAGATGTCTTATTGGAGCAACGTTCTGTTTTAATTGGCCTAATCGCCCACTTAACTGGAAATGCGTTACAAGATGACATAGCCATGATCACCCGCCGTTTGAGAGAATTGGGGAACGACTTTTTGGAAAAACCCGTTTTTTTAAAAGGAGGCAGTCATGGTCAGGAAACATCCCATTTGTCCACAGCGTATCCGTAAGATTCCCAAGCAGTTCAGTTGGGTCGATCACCGTCTGGTGCGTGAGCATCACATCGAGAAATTAAGCCACCCGGCAGGCGCTCTATATCTATTCCTGGTAACGGTTTCAGACGCTCAGGGTCTCAGCTATTATTCAGACCCTGCTATTTCCGAACGGCTTTCCATGGCCCCGTCCACGTTGGAACAGTCCAGGGAAGAGCTGATCCGTGCGGGCCTGGTGGCTCACAAAAAGCCCCTTTACCAGGTGCTGGCATTGGACCATCATCCCCAAAAACGATCAGGAGACCCCCAGTCGCTGGGACGGATTTTAAAACAGATGATGGAGGTCAGCCATGATCGATTATGAGACGTTCTGTCAAATCAAAGAACTCAAGCGTAATAATCTGAACGCCGAACAAATCGCCAGGGAACTTTCCCTGAACAGCCGAACCGTTCGAAAATGGGTCTCGGAAGAGCGTTATATGCCCAGAAAATCAGGCTGGAGACCCAGTAAACTGGATCCTTTCAAAAAGGATATTATCCGTGATCTCGAAGCCTATCCCTATTCGGCCGCCCAGATACTTGCGCGTATTCGGGAAAAGGGTTTTGAAGGGGGCTATTCCATTGTCAAAAAGTACGTTCGAAAAGTCCGTCCTCCCAAAGTATCGCCCTATCTGACCCTTTCATTTGCCCCTGGCGAATGCGCCCAAGTGGACTGGGGTTCCTACGGCTCAGTACCCGTGGGATCCACCAAAAGAAGACTGAGTTTTTTTGTCATGGTCATGTGTTACAGCCGAATGGCCTATGTGGAGTTTACCGTTTCACAAACCATGGAACATTTTTTGTCCTGCCATCAAAATGCCTTTCATTTCTTTGGGACATGTCCCAAAAAAATCATGGTGGACAATCTCAAGTCCGCTGTCTTGAGACGGATTGTGGGGCAGGACCCCACCTTTAACCCCAAGTATCTCGATTTTGCCAACCACTACGGTTTTACCATCACCCCCTGCAACGTGGGCAAGGGAAACGAAAAAGGGCGTGTGGAAAATGCCGTGGGCTATGTGAAGAAGAACTTCCTTGCGGGACTCCGTATTCCTGATTTTCAGGCCCTTGGACCGGCTGCCGGGTACTGGTTGGACAACATCGCCAACGTCCGCATTCACGGAGTTACCCGTAAAAGACCGATCGATCTTTTTGAGGAGGAAAAGAGTCTTTTAAATCCGTTGCCCCACAACCCGTTTGATGTGGGCGCCATCAGCCAGGTCAGGGCTTCCAGCCAGTTTCGCATAACGCTCGATACCAACAAATACTCGGTCCCTGCCGAATATGCCGGATTGCGTTTGCTGTTGAAAGCCTATCCCGACAGGCTTTGCATCTATTTTCAGGACAAACTCATCGCCCGTCATGAACGCAGTTACGACCGTCATCAGGATTTTGAAGACCCGGATCACGTAAAACCATTATTGGTTCAGCGAAAAAAGGCCCGGGATCAGAAATTATTCATGCGGTTTATGGCCCTTTCCAAAAGGGCGCAGCAGTATTACCGGAAAATGGAACAGCGTCGAATGAACCCCATGCATCATGTACGCAAGATTGTCGCGTTGAGCGAGATATACTCCACTGAATCGGTAGCCAGGGCCATGGAGGATGCGTTTCATTTCCAGGCCTTTTCTTCGGAGTACATCGCCAACATTCTTGAGCAGCGCTCCCGAGTATTGCCTGAGCCGGGTGCGCTTCATTTGACCCGCCGGGAAGATCTCCTTGAACTGAAGGTGGATCAGCCGAACCTCAACGTTTATCAGAATAACGGAAAGGAGCCCCATGGACAAATTTGAATCGAACATTGAAAACAATCTGTCATATTTGAAACTTCCCTTTATTCGGGATCATTACGACCCCATGGCCAAAGAAGCGGCCCGGAAAAACTGGGCGCATGTGCAGTATGTTGCCAAGCTCATCGAGGGGGAAGCCTCTTTCAGGCAGGACCGCGCCACAAAAAGGCGTATCCGGTTCGCCAGGTTCCCGGTCATCAAAACCCTGGACCAGTTTCAATGGAACTGGCCGCAGAGCATCAACCGTCTTGAGATTCAGGATCTTTTTCGATTGAAGTTCATCGACAAAAAGGCCAATGTGATTTTCCTGGGAAGTGTAGGCGTTGGAAAAACTCATCTGGCATCCGCACTCGGCTACAACGCCTGTCTGGAAGGATATTCCGTCCTGTTTACATCCGCCATCGATGTGATCAACACCCTTTCCGCGGCCCACGCTGCCGGACACCTGAAGCGGGAACTCAAAAAGTACACGAAACCGTCTCTTCTGATTCTCGATGAACTGGGCTATCTTCCCATTGACAAGAAAGGGGCCGATCTCCTGTTTCAAATTATCAGCCTTCGATACGAACAGGGCGCCATGGTCATCACTTCCAACCGTGCATATCAAGACTGGTCTGAAATCTTTAACAACGATGCAACGCTTACGTCCGCCATCCTCGACAGGCTCTTACACCATGCCGAAACCGTTCTCATCAAGGGGAAAAGCTACCGAATGAAGGACACAATCGACGGTTAATCCTACAATCTTTTCAACTAGGGCCGGAGCCCTTTTCCGGGTTCCGGCCAACCTTAAAGGCTCCTCTAAATGACTGCATTTTCAAATCGCCGGTTTTTGTGCTTTTTCACGGAACCGCTGACATAACGACCCCGAACCAAATGGGATCGAACCCCAGGCCCGTTATCACGGGAAAAATGATGGGAAGCGTCAGCATGATCATGGGGATGATGTTCATGGTGCACCCCAGTATTA
The DNA here is from genome assembly GCA_000179315.1 of delta proteobacterium NaphS2. Lineage (GTDB taxonomy): Bacteria > Desulfobacterota > DSM-4660 > Desulfatiglandales > Desulfatiglandaceae > NaphS2. The sequence goes on along the minus strand of ADZZ01000800.1, from coordinate 18,708 downwards.
AATAGATGAACATCACCACCACCAAAATGACATAGCGAGACACATGCATGGAACCCACCAAGTTTCCTAAAGTCAGAGACAATTCACTTAATCCCATAAAATTGTTCAGCAGGGAGACGCCGATGAAAATGGTGAACACCATGGCCGTGACATTCACCGACTCCAGCAGGGCATTGAACAGCCCTTTTCTGCTGAATCGTTTGAGAACCAGCCCCATCAATATTGCTGTGACAAAGCCGACTCCTCCGGCTTCCGTGGCCGTAAAAATCCCGGCGAACATCCCCCCTAGGACAATGCCGATCAAAATCAGGGCGGGCACCAAGCCTCTTATTGCGGATATTCGCACCATCAGGGAAACCTTGGGCGATGCCGGACCCAAAGCCGGATTCATCTTGCATTGCAGGAAAATCAAGGCGCAGAACATCACGGTGAGTAAACAGCCCGGTATAATCCCAGCGACAAAAAGCTTGCCGATGGACTGTTCCGTGATCAGTCCATAGATAATAAAACCAATACTCGGAGGAATGAGAATCCCCAGCGTGCCTCCTGCCGCGATGCACCCGGCCGCCAGGGAATCCTTGTATTTTGCCTTTTTCATCTCAGGAATGGCCACGCTCGCCATGGTGGCCCCCGTGGCGCCGCTGTCCCCACAGATGGCGGCGAAAACCCCGCAGGCGACAACGCTGGTAATGGATAGGGCCCCCGGGATGCCTCCAAAAATCTTATAAAAGGCTTCGTACAAATCTTTACTTAACGCTGTGGCATAACACACAAAGCCCATGGCCACAAAGAGGGGAACCACCGTCAAAAAATATTCCCCGACGGCCGGTAGCACCGTGATCTGCAAGGTAACCATACCAACGTTAAAATCCCTTACATACCAGGCGCCCATAACGCCGACAAGCCCCATGGCAAAAGCTATGGGAAACCCGCTAAATATGAGGATCATGAGCAGGGCCACGCCATAGACCCCAGCGGTAAAAGCACTCATCTGTATGGACAGGGCTTGCAGGATCAGCTGGGGAAGCACGAGGACGATGCTTGCTCCGAGAATGATAAGGGCCCATGTTACGGGTTTTGGAAAGGTCTTGAATAATTCGGCCTGTAATTCAAGATAACTGAAGTTTCACAGAAAATGCCCCCGGCTTGATCAGCCGACCATGCGCAGCAACGCCTCCAGGAAAGATTTTCGGGGCAGTTTGTTGTCTTGGTTGCAAACGGCATGAAAATCATCGCTCAATGCGGACTTAGCGATGATATGTCTCAGGTCGGAAAAGGCGAAACTGTTGCGACCCTTGACCTTGTGCCTGCGTTCGGGAATGTTTTCGAGCCGTGAACCATAGATCCAAATGATTGTTGCGGCCATTATGGAAAAATTGATGTGATTGATCACTGCCTGTGCATTGCGGGTTTGGCTTTTGCTGCTTCCAATGTCTTGCTTGATCTCCTTGAAACCCGACTCGATTTTCCACCTGGCCCCATAATACTCGATAATTTGCTCAACCGACAGCTTCAAGTCCGTGGAGAAGATTGCGATCCACTGTGTTTTTCGAAAGACCCAGACAACCCGGACAGGGCACTTGAGTGTTTTGAGCATAACGATTTGGGAGTATGCGTTGACTTCACGGTATTTTCCGTACAGGAAGACGTGATAGGTTGAAGCGTACGCCATGAATGCCGCCGCCATTTCAGCGCACGAACCCAACCTGCTGCCATATTTTTTGGGTCTTCCCGGCTTTTTGGAAGAACCGATCTTGGGGATGGAGTACAGTACGGTATTGGAACGTAATCTTGAAAGCAAATGAACAAAATTTCCGAGTTTAGTGCGGAGGGGTTTGAACAGGCCGTTATTTCCGAACCAGCTGTCACAAACGATTATTATGTCAACGCCGGCAAAGTGTTGAGCTACCTGAATTACCATCTCGACAGCTTGTTGGAGTTTGGTTTGGAAAGAAACGACCTTTCCGGCAACCCTCATATTGTCCGATTTGGCATTTATGGCCTTTTGGGGCAAATAAAATCGCTGTGAAAGGGGGAGACAAGCCCATCGTCCTTTGATGACCTTTAACAGACCAATAAGAACCACATTCTGTGCCCATGGATATTTGGATTGATTGTCCTTTGCGGCATGATCGAAGATATGAGAACATCCGAAGATGTTGCGACCTGTCTTTGGATTGATGAAATCATCTAATGCGATCATAAGTCGCCCATCGGACAAGGGGTCAGGAATGAGGTGCCATAAGGCGGCCCATAGGTTATGCCATGGTATTTTGTTGGAAGCCATAAAGGTGTAGAATCGACGTTTGTTAATGTTGAGCCCAAACAAGGTATTGAGGCAACGCAACACGTTTGAAGAGATAGATGAAGTGAAAGGGATGATGAAAGCCAGGATGGCATAAGAGAACCAGTGTGCTCGTTCCCTGCCGAGATTGGTGGAAGAAAAAGCATTTTGTAGAGGCTTTAAGATATCGTTTAGAATAAACATGTTGCCAAGCTCCTTTCCGATGGAATATCAATAAGTTGTGCGGCCGGGCAAGGTCGCATATTTTAGCGGGTGTGAATCCCGCCCCGGAAGGCTGGCCAGCCACTGGGTAGTGAGTCCTTGGATCGACGGGAGTAATCCCCGAGATTAAGCGTAGGACAGCGAGACGATAGGCCGTAAGCCATAAGGTTGAAGGGATTGAGCCTCGAAAGGATTAGTTGAGAGGGACGACGTTTTAACTTTGACGGAAGTCAAAATGACCATTGGCGAATGGCAAGTCAATGGCGCCTCTCCGGGGTCTGAGACCATGGCATGTCGGACATTGCGAATATGCGGCAACCCGGGAGGTTCTCTGCGCTCTTGCTTAAAAGCGAGTATGCTGGCCAACCGATAATAAAGGGAGAATGGCAAACGGGGCAGGGGAAGTCGGATGGCGTCGTAGTACCTGAGAAGGCGGGTAACTCCGCTGGAGGAAAGGACGTCACATGAGTAACAGTGTTGCGAGGACACATCATCTATGCTCAGAAATAGAGAAATGGTGGAAACGAAATTACAACGCATAGCGGAGAAGGCCCGCAAAGAAGATGAATGCCGATTCACCAGTCTGTTTCATCTGATGAACGAGGAGATGTTGCGGGAATGTTTCCAGGAGCTGCGCAAAGACGCAGCATCTGGCATTGATAAGGTTACCAAGAAGGAATATGGGGAAAAACTTGGCGAGAACCTAAACGCTCTGGTCGGAAAATTGCATCGGATGGCGTATATTCCATTGCCGGTGCGCAGGGTGTACATTCCTAAACCGGGGAGTAGCAAGAAACGACCGCTGGGCATACCAGCCCTTGAAGATAAGCTGGTACAGGCGGGATTGACACGGGTGCTTTCGGCGATCTACGAGCAGGATTTCATTGACGATTCGTATGGATTTCGGCCCGGTCGCGGGTGTCATGACGCGTTGAGGGCACTCAGCAAAGAGGTTGAGGGATGCCGGGTTCACTATATTGTGGACGCAGATATCAAAGGGTTCTTTGATAATGTTGATCACGATTGGATGATTAAATTTCTCGGCCACCGAATAGCAGATAAACGAGTGTTGCGCTACGTCAAGCGGTTTCTCAAAGCAGGTATAATGGAGGAAGGCAAAGAGATTGCCAGTGACAAAGGAACGCCTCAGGGCGGGATTATTTCACCAGTACTTGCCAATATCTATCTGCATTACAGTCTGGACATCTGGTTCACGCGAGTGTTTCAGCAGGGCTGTCATGGCCAAAGTCGGATAATCCGTTACGCCGATGACTTTGTTGTATGTTTCGAGCGTGAGGCAGATGCGATACGGTTCCGAAAGGAACTGGATCTGCGACTTTCCAAGTTTGGCCTTGAGATATCGCCTGAAAAGACGAAGACCATCGAATTTGGTCCATATGCACAATCCAAGGCCGATAGCCGCGGTGGCAAGGCGTCTACCTTTGATTTTCTTGGATTCACGCACTACTGCAGCCGGTCCAGGAACGGCAGGAAATTCCGGATGAAACGGATCACTTCTCGCAAGAAGTTTACCGCCAAAATTCGGATGTTTAGGGATTGGCTGAAAGCCAACCGGACCCTGCCGACCGATGAGCTAATGGGTAAGGTAGGCTCGAAATTGCAGGGACACTTTGCCTACTACGGAGTCACGGACAATTCAAAAGGTCTCAACCGGTTTTCCTATGAGGTTCATCGTCTGTTGTTCAAATGGCTGAACAGGCGAGGTAAACGAGGGTGTATGAACTGGGAGAAGTTTAACCTACTTCTTAAAAAGTTTCCTCTGCCGCAACCCCGTATTACGGTAAACCTTTTCGCTTAATCGTGAAGCGTACTCATGAGGAGCCGTGTGCGTAAATAGCGCAAGCACGGTTCTGGGAGGGGCCGGGGCCAACTGCTACCAATCTCATGTGGTCTTATGATACGTAGTAGCCGCGTGCGGCGAGGGCGTAGTCTGAGGCATATTGCGTTAAGGTTGCTGAAGAAACCGGTCTACTCGACGTTATCGAATCCTATCACGAGATGGAGCGAATTTCAAGGGTAAAAAGTTAAATAACTAGTTGAATTTATTGGCATAAAAATTGAAAAAATTTTCATTTTTCGTGCCAAAATTCTCTGCGCATAATAAAAAAAATGCGCGGAACTGGCTGGAAAAATTGGAAAAGGTTCAAAAACGGTGAAACTTTAGTTCAAGATAAAACACTACCAGCACCAACGCCATAAGAGCACATGCGAAAGCCATTAAAATAAGCTGAGGGTAATAAGGGATATGAGCCACCGCGCTTATTTCAAAGGTTTTATAAGAGATAATGGCCTTCTCGATCTGCTGCCACCCCATTACTATGAAAAGATAAATACCCGTCAGCATGCTGATACTGGAGATAACCGTGACCGCCTTGCCAGGAAGCTTGACGAGAACAATGTCGACGTTTACGTGACTTTTTCGCATCCCCGTGTAGGCAAAACCAAAAAAAACGGTTAAGCACAGCAACAATTCCGCAATCTCCGTGATCGACGGCGTTGGACGGTTGAAAAAATTTCTCATAAAAACGTCATAAAACGTGATGCAGCCCAAGAGGGTAAGCGTAGCGACTCCCGCCCAGGCCATGTACTTGGACAAGGGAAAGACCACGCGCCGGAGCGAATTGGCTTTGGACTTGAGAATGTCTGCCATCTTTCCCTGACATTTGCTTTGCTCTAAGGCAATTACCGCTTCAGCCATTGTCTTTGTTTCCTCATAATATTGTTTATGCCGTCATCCATCCTGCACTTTTGGGAGGGACAGGGCCATCCGAAGTTCGCAGAACATGCTCGAAAAGACTTCCGGTTTCCAGACTGATCCGTCCCTCTCAAAAACTACTTTTTGTCCAGCTTTCCCATTCTGCTCACCTTCCACCAATCATCAAACATGTTGGAAGGATTCTTTGCGGTCTCTTCGCTTAACGCCAAAGTCCGATCAACGATGGCCTTGCCGTCCATCCCCCGTTTGCTTAGCATTTCTGCGTGTGCACCGTATTGTGGCAAAAAGAGAGTCTGCCAAGTATCGCGTAATTCACCAGGTTTGATATAGTAAAATGCATCGCCTCTTTTCTTGAGGGCATCTATCACCCAATCACCTTCGTTAACCAAGGTGTGTGCGGCGAGCATTGTCATAGACCAGCCTAACTCCTCCATAACTTTCTGAACGTCTGCAGGCAGGCTCTCCCATTTTTTCTTGTTCATCAGCCATACAAAGGTCTCCACCATAAAATTGCCCATGGTATGCCCTTGAGTAACATCCGTCAGCTTCCATGACCTCAGCGGCGCGTAATGATCAAGCTCCGCATGTTCCCAGGCCTTTTGCTCATTGTATTCTTCTATGGTTAAATCTATAGGGTATCGAAGCTGCATATGAAAAAAATCGGACGTAATGAGCCCTGCCCATGCGGCAGCGGCAAAAAATATAAAAAATGTTGTCTCAACGCCTCCAAATTACCTATTGGAGGGACCTTTATTTATACGGATTTGGACAATTTATCAAATCAGGTGCCGGACTTGATTCAAGACAAGAAGTTTGATGAAGCCGAGGCGGCGTGCCGAAAGCTCTTGCGACAATATCCTGAGGAGATCGATGGCCTTCATCGTTATGCTGAACTCTATGAAGCTCAGGGAAAAAACTGGGACGCTGCTGAGTACTATCGAAAAGCAGTTGCATTTGCCGAAAAGGCTGGAGGGTTTGGGAAGGAATCCGTTCAATCCTTCCGACAAAAGGCTGAAAAACTTGCACTTGCCGAGAAGGGGTAGTCTCACTTTACAATACCGGTTCCAATAAACCACCGGTGGAATAATCAGATATTTTGAGCCGGTTCTTTGCTATTTATTGTGGCTGACAACAGTTATACACATCGGACGTGCAAAACCCCAAAACCTTGAAGTCGGAGAATTCTTGTCTAAACTCCGGAATTTCCTCCCACATTCTATGCATGAGCATGGTGGCCTGCACGGTGTCCTTTACCATAAGGGGCAAACTAGGCGTCACACCAACGGGGAACAAGTGTGGCTTAGTCGTCATTACAATCCAGCCAACATCGGCCGTCCCGGATTTTATAGCGTCTACCATCTTGTTAAGGCTGACGAGACTCATGGCGTGAAACCACGTGAAGTTGACCTTGCCTTTGGTGCGTTTCTTGACCTCGGCGTCATAGATTTCGAAAGCATCGGTAACAATGCGATGCTTTACCGGGTAAATCGTTATCGCCTTGATATTGATGGGTTCCTCTGATACTGCAGATCCCGGTGTGAATAACCACAACCCCAGGAAAGCCATCAATGCTCCCCCAAAAACAGACATTCGATTTTTCGCCTTTGTCATTTCTTGCTCCTTTCTGTCTGTTAGTGTTACCCGCCTATTTGGATACCCCGGATAAGATATCCATAAAATGCTTTGGACTCTGAGCATATATCCATTGTAGCCAGCTCCTATGCCGAGCGGTAGAATTCGGCCATCTCCCTAGGATTCATGAGGCCGACCTTCCTGGCTGCGACCGCCCCTTTTCTAAGGATCGTAATCGTGGGTACCCGCTCCACATCGAAGTTCTTTTTCGCCTCAGGGCACTCCTCGCTGTCGATACGCCAGTAGGAAATACCGGGATTGGCCGCGAAAAACTTGTCCGGCATTTTTTTCAGCGCCTTATGGATGCCGAATAGCGATGATATCCGGTGATCGCAAAATCACGCACCTTGTCGACCTCGCCCTTTGCCAGCGGGAGCAGGCTCTTGCCCTGGTGCGTCGGGTGCACCCCGATGCCCAACCAGTCGGTCACGGTCTGGGCCACATCGCACGATTGCGTGAATCCCTTCACCCGTTTGCCCGCCGGAAGTCCCGGACCTTTTATGATCATCGGGGCGTGCACCAGCTCCTCGTACGGCCAGGGACGGCATTTGCGCATGATCCCGTGCCCGTGCTCCCCGTTGCCCAGGGGTTCCCCGTGGTCGGATACCAGGAGGAAAAGAGTACTGTCTTCCAGGTCCATTGCCTTGACTTGGTCCATCAGGTAACCCAACCACCGGTCGCACATCGTTACCTTCTCGGCATAAAGCATCCGGATGTGGTGCAACTGCGGTTCGGTATAGATCCCTTCCACCGGTCCCAGGATCGGTAGGAACATGTCTTTTCCTTTATAATCCGGATTATAGGGACACTTCATATCCGGGTCATAGACCGATGGCGGGTCCCAGGGCTCGTGCGGATCAAAACTGTCCACCCACATGAAAAATTGCTTATTGGCTCCCTGTCCTCCTTGAGATACCTGATCGCTTTCTTCATCAACCGTGGCACGTTCTGGGCTTCCTCACACTTCCAGTATTGGCGTTACCTTAGGTAGGCATCCATCTCGTCAAGGAGAGGACCGATGACTCTTTCTCCCATCAGCAATTCCCGACCGCGTCGCTACTGAGTCTATTTCTTAACATTTCTACAAAATAGATACCGCTGTCAAAGAGCCTTGCTGAGAATTAGCTGAAATTCCTCGTTTGGCCGGTCAATTTTTGATGAAACAAGGGGCAAAAAAAAGACCTAAAACCAATCCCATATGATTTACCGCACAGATGTCCCTTACCGGCAAATACCAATTTTTCTGGAATTGACGCTTTTTTTCATTGGTATAGTGCATCTTGCATTCAATCGTCATCATATAAAATTATCGGCGGTTGGAATTTCATCCCGTAAAAAAGGGCTTCGTAAAGCATCCTCATCGATTTGAACGCAAAATCTCTAAACAAGGATCGCATACGATCCCAAAGTTCTCGTTTGCTGCCCATCTTATGCCATGTAGCTCGAAACAGGGGACAACAGAGTTGCTGTGTTTGGTCGACTAAAAAAGCCAGCATCATGAGCATCACAAAGACTACACTCAGATTTTTCTTTCCGAGCCCATAGTTATGACCGAAATGATAGCCTTGATTCTTGAGGGTATTGAACGTCTCATTTTCTATTTTCCAGCGTGCACGACCGCCTCGCATAAGTTCATAAGAGTTTCCCTTTGTTATGGTAAAATCAGTAACCCAGCTGAAATGTTGCGTCTTTTCTGACGTGATTTCCCAGTATTCCAGGAAATTGATCAGCAAATCCTGATTTGATTCATTCAGGGGGAGGTGGTTAACGAGAAGGAAACGATGCGTTTTTTGCGGATTATCATTATCGACCAATTCAAATTGAACAGCTTCGCCATTTTCTTGTGCCTCTTCCACTTTTCTGAACAGGAAAGGATGATCCCCCTTCTTCACACCCAGAATGTAATGAAGATTGTATTTTTCCGCCTCCCTTATGTGTGGCGCATTCGAACTTAGGGCATCTTCGGTAATGATAACGGGCAGGTGTGGATGGTCCTTTCTAAGACTGTCGAAGAAACGTTTTGCGGCATTACGCTCACAATCGTTCTTGCTTTGGCCGTCTTGTTTGATTATGAACTCCGGGGCTAACGGAATGACCTCTTTGAGATCGGGATGAACAATTGCCGCCCCCAGCATCTGTTGGTAATAGGTGATTTCGCCGGTCTTTTTGTTTACTTTTTGCAGACAATTATCAGAGAAAATTTTCTTCGAGGAAAAGTAGCCTGTTCCGTCCAAAGATAACAGATAGCATCCCTGGAAGAAAGCCAGGCGCTCCAGAGCTTTGCCTCTTTGCAATTTACTAAAAATATTCTTATACGCAGGTCGAATTTCCACAGGGTCTACTTCATCCAGAATCGTTCGCATCTGCGAGTCACAAGGTATACTTTCTACATGATAAATGCTTTCTAAATTCTCAGCGGCTTGTCTTCGTTTGTCAAAAGCAAGCAGGGACGGATCTTTGAGAGAGAAAACGGCAAAGCCAGACATCAAGGCGTCTGCCATTGATATTTCCGGATTACCCTCACGGTAGTCCGATACTCCCAAAAAATCTTTATGCAGACCCTCGAACAGTGGATCAGCACTAAGATACTTTCGAGAAGCTAACCTTCCCTTTTTCTGTTGGCTTTGATGTTTCATGACATTTATGGGAGTGAATCATGAACCATCGTTCGCCAAATGTCCAGGTTTTCCTGAAATTTATTTGCAGTTTTGACGCTTTTTTTTGAAAAAGAACTCCATAATGCGCTTTTTCAAGAACTTTCAATGCCAAGGCCTTACGAAAAGCGAATTTCAAGTTACACTGATATTGGGCCTTTCAACAGCAACCGGGAATTGCTGTTCTCCCATCACTCTGTCCGCGGCATCGAGAACGTTCTGTTCAATGTCGTCCATCGGGTTGTGGTGGATGAGTGAATCCTGGCGATAAAAATCGTGGTCCCCTTCGTGACCGTGGATGAAATGAACCTTGTCAAAGGCTCGTGTGTAGCCGAACTTGGGAAGGCGATACATGGGGCAGTCAAAAATCAGGGCCGTGTCGATGGGCTGGCCCCAGCAGAGATCCGATATCATGGTGTCCTCCTTATCCAGGGCTGACCAACCCTTAGTGGGAAGAAAATACCTGCCGCAGCGCATCGAACGGCGGCAGGGAACCGTGGGCAGCCCTTCGATATAGTTGTTCTCGAAGAGTACCCCCTCCCAGGCCAAACGGTCCATATTCGGCGTTCGGATCCAATCGTTGCCGTAACAGCCCAGGTAGTTGAACTGGAGGCTGTTGTCCAGCATCACCACAATAACGTTTTTCCTCATCGTATTCGTTACATCTTGCATTTTCTTCTCCTTTCTCAGTTACGCATTTTTGCTATAACTGTAACAACACATTGATTGCGTGGGAAGTTCAAATATATTGAACTAGAAGTTTATGTAGGAACTGCATATGATTAGTCTGCGACTAGAGGCTTTTATAGCTGTAGCGGAGAGTGGCAGTTTTTCCAAGGCCGCAAAAATTATATATGTCTCTCCTACGGCGATTATGAAACAAGTCAACGCGCTGGAAGACAAAACAGGACTTTGCCTGTTCAGCCGGACTTTCAAGGGTCTTACTCTGGCTGAGTCCGGAAGATCACTTTATGAGGACGTTAGACTCATAGTGAATGAGCCAATTGAAGAGAGCGAGGAATAGGGTGGAATTCTGGGCGGTCGAAGGTTAGGGCTGTGGAAAAAATGATTTATCCCAAATTCAACTCTGGAGAGATGCTGAAAAACCATTTTTCAAGCCCTTTGAACCGGAAACTTGTTGACGCTTGAGGCAAAAATGCCGATGCGACCCAGACGTCGCCTATTGGATTAATGTGAACAGTATCAATTCGCTGGTTGTCCGCATTGACCTTGCGTCAAATCAGCCTGCATATTCAGTAAAAGGGGCCGGCCATCCATTAGCCCTACCGTTTCAGCACGGCTCGTTTCACCATCGTTTTGAGCACCGGAATCTTGTAGCCGTTCTTTTCCAGGGGAATCGCCCCCTTGACGGCAAGCTCGGCTGCCTCGGCCGCAACATCCTCGCTCACCGTTCGACCGTTCAGATAATCTTCCACCTCCCTGGCCCTGAACGCCACCGGCGCCACCCCGCCAAGCGCGATCCTGGCATTCTTGATCTTGTCATTGCCGACTTCATAGGCGAACGCCACGCTTACAATCGCAAAATCAATGGTGCTCCTCACCCGGAACTTTTCGTATACAGACCGATGCCCCTTTCCCAGTCCGGACACCATTATCTCCGTAACGAGTTCGTCATCATCGAGCAGGTTCGTTACAACCGCCGACGACGTAAAAAATTCCTCGGCGGTCAACGTTCGCTTTGTTGTCTTTATGGTGGCGTCGAGCGCTAACAGTACCGTCGCGATATCCGATGGATTTACCGCTATGCATCCGCAGTTCAGACAACGTTCAGCCTCGGTCATGGCCTCGTCGTATTCCAGGCCTGACGTGTCTTCGGCTTCAACGCTACGATCAGCAGGCAAACGTTCGGGCAGTCTCGCCCGGGCGGATTTTAATACGCCTTGAGGATCAAACGCCAGAAACCCGTTGACTTCGGAGGACACATGAGCCGCTTTTACCCCAAGATACTCATTCATGGCCGCCGCGGCCTTGCGTCCCGATTTCAAAGCCATCACCACGGTCGCCGGTCCGCTCGTCACTTCCCCGCCCGCGAACAAACCAGGCTTACTGGTCATTTGGCTCTCCGGATCAACGGCAATCAACCCGTTTTTGGTTTCCAAATCAATATCCTTGCCCAGAAATGAAAGATCGGTGCGCTGACCCACTGCGACCAAAATCGAATCTCCCGATACGGACTTTTTCACCGTATCGTCAAACACGGGAGCAAACTTCCCATCCAGGTCAAAAACAGATTCGCATCGCACCAGGTCCAACCCTTTAATCCTGTCGTCATCCCGTAGAACCCGGGTTGGTGACCACTGCGGGAGAATAACGACGCCTTCCTCACGAGCACGGCGAAGTTCGTCAATGCTGGCCGGCAATTCCTTTTCAGCTTCAAGACACACCATCGTCACGCTGACCGCACCCAGGCGCTTGGCAGTCACCGCCACGTCCACCGCCACGTTGCCGCCACCGATTACCAGCACGTTCCTACCCGGTTTGTCTTTCATCCATTGCTTTACCTCCATCAGGAACTCAAGTCCGAAGGTGGTCATTTCTTCGCCCTCGATCCCGATGATCCGGCGCTTCCAGGCGCCGGTGTCGAAAAAGATGCTGTCATACTGCTCATCCAGGTCTTCCGTCCGGATATCCTTGCCGATTTCCGTTTTAAGCCGGAACGTTATACCGATCTTTTCAAAAGCGGCCATGGTTCGCCCCACACATTCCTTGGGCAACCGATAGGCGGGAATCGCATAGGTCAGCAATCCGCCGGCTTCCGCCATCTTTTCATACACCGTGACGGCATGTCCGGCCTGACGGAGGTAGTACGCCGCCGTCAATCCACCGGGACCCGAGCCAACAATCGCCACACGCTTACCGCTTTCCTGCTCAGGGGCCGTGAAGAATTCGTCAACATGGTCCAGAATGTAGTCTCCCACAAAGCGCTCCAAGGCGCTGATGGAAACGTTTTCATCGCAGGCGTTCCGGCTGCATCCCTCCTGACAGAAATAACCGCAGACGCGTGCGGTAATCGCCGGCATCGGATTGACCCGCATGATGATGCGGGCCGCGCCAACCATATCCCCGGCGCGCAATCTGCTGATATAGCCGGGGATATCCGTACCGTTGGGACAGCGGGCAGTGCAAGGACTCTCGGAAACTTTCATGCCCCCGAATATCGAATTGTAGCGGTTTTCACCCCTCACGGCGTAGCACAGATCGCCGCCTTTCCGAAGGCACTGCATGGCGCCGCCCACATCGTCAGGGTATCGGTAATACCAACAGCGCACGTCCTGGCAGAGATTGCCGCCGATGGTGGCAAGATTCCGGATCAACGGCGTGGCGACCGAATCGGCGGCCCGGGCCAGCGAAGGGCATTTTTCACGAATAAGATCGGATTCAGCGATAGCCGTCAGTTTGGTCAACGCGCCGATTTTGAGACCTTGATGATCCTGTTTGATATATTCCAGTCCCTCTATGGTCTTGAGATTGACAACCGTCTCCGGGTACTGTGGGAGAATCCGGTCTTTTAAGACGCCCAACAGGTCGGTACCCCCGGCCATGGCCTTGGCGCTTCCCTTTGAGGAACGAAGGTAATCGGCGGCCTCCCGAAGTGTTCTGGCATTGACATGGTCGAAATATTGCATTCTTCATTCCTCCTTTATGACTTTCCCAGCGTTTTGAGAATAACGGCGGGTGTGGCCGGGTAATCCATGATGTCGACGCCGACGGCATTGGAAATCGCCATCAGAATCGCACCGGGTGCAGGCGCGCCCGTGATCTCGCCAACACCGATGGCCTTGAAAACATGGGTGTCGAACTCCGACTCAAGGACCACTGTATCGAAAGGGGGAAAATCAGTGAAGGGCCGCCATTTGTAATCGATCATATTGCCGGTCATGATCCTGCCGGTCTCCGTATCGAGTATGCTCTCCTCATAGATTGCCGAATCCACCCCGGCGGATCCAAAGGCGCCGTGGAACTGCATCTTCAAGTTAAGGGGATCGATGATCCGGCCCACATCAGTGCCTTCAGCGATGTTCAATATCTCGACCTGCCCGGTTTCCAGGTCAACTTCCACTTCCACAAAAAAAATCATAAAATTGGGCATGCTGTAGTCCGCCTCATAATGCCCCATGCCCGTAATGGTGTTCATGGGGCCCATAACGGCGATCCAGGGTATGGTTATTTCCGGGTTATTCTTGACGAATATCATGCCGTCCTTCGTGGCCAGTTCCTCGGGCGTTACCTTCAGCACCGGGGCGGCGCGCTCCAGCAACTGCCTGATGGCATCGCTTGCGGCCCGTGTGCAGGCGCTTCCAATGGCGCGCGACCCCCTGGATCCGGCAAGTCCGAAATCAAAGGGATTCACCAGGGTATCGGAAGGCGTGATACGGACGCTTTCCAAGGGGACCTGCACGATTTCCGCCACCATCTTGCACAGACTGTTTCTTTGTCCCATTCCCGACTCTGCGACGCAACACTGCAATATGGCGTTCCCGAACGGATCCAGCCTGACGTAGGCCTCGGACTCATCCTCTCCGGCATCGGCATTGCCATGTACGCCAACCCCCACGCCAACGGCTTTGGTGCCGTTGACGGACGTGGGCGTATTCCAGCCCTTCCACTTTTCACGCCATCCGAACTTTTTGGCGGTCTCTTCCATTGTTTTGACATAGTCCACCTCCCGGCAGACCCACCATTTACCATCCCTCCAGAAGTAGCCGTCGCCGGGCTGAACGAAATTCTTCTTGAAACACTCCACCGGATCGAGATGCCCCTTCTTCATGGCCTGTCCCCAAAGGGGAATCAAGGCACTCTTCAACTCCTGACCGCCAAATCCCCTGCAGATGCCCGAAGCGCTGCGGTTGGTGGCGATAAGTCTGCCCTCCAGGTCCCAGTTCTTACACTTGGCCATCATCACCTGGGCCTCGCCCAGGCCGACGGCAATCTGCCCCTGTCCGAGGTCGGATGAAACCCCTGTATCGACCAGCCACTCACCCTGAACGGCGCTTACGCTTCCGTCTTTTCTTACGCCTATCTTGGCATGGACCCTGTTGGAAAGCCTGAGATCATACGTTAATAGCTGTTCTGCTTTGCTGAGAGAAAACTTGACCGGCCGGTTTGCCGCCTTGGCCAGTGCCGCGGCATAGAAGACCGGCATGGGGACGGTCTGTTTGTTGCCGTAACTGCCTCCCACGTTGAAAGAGATGCAGCGGATGTTTGTGTCGCCCATTTTTGTTTCCATGATCAGTTTGAGCATGGTCGGGCTCTGGGTTGTCGCCCATATGGTCACGTCCGTAGGCGTGTCCCACCTGGCAATGATCGCCGGCGACTCGGGAGGCAAGGGGCAGGGGAATTTCTCGTAACCATAAGTCCCTTCAACCACGAAGTCGGCTTCCTTAAATCCCTCTTCGATATTTCCTCTTTTCACATGATTGAAAGGCTCCGGGCTGAAAACCGGACAGCCGGGGGTGAATTCATTCCCGGGAAATTGCTCGTAAAGCTGAGGCGCACCGGGCTTGACCGCTTCATCCACATCAAAAACCGGCTGCAGCACTTCATATTCGACCTTGATCAGCCTGAGGGCCTTCAGGGCGATTTCCGGGGTCTTCGCCGCCACCAGGGCCACGCCGTCACCCACATGACGCACCTTGCGGTCCAGGACCGCCCTGTGATTGGGCAGGCCTGTCAGCCATTCCGGCGGAACATCCTTATGGGTGAGAACGGCATGGACGTTGGGCAACTGTCTGGCCTCGCTTACATCAATGTGCGTGATGAGTGCATGGGGATGAGGACTTCTCAGGGCCTTGCCATAGAGCATCCCCGCGGGCTTAAAGTCATCGAGAAATGTGGCCCTGCCGGTTACGATGTCCGTCGCATCCTTACGCGGCAGGTTCTTTCCGAGGTATCTGTACGCATTGGCCATATCCGCTACCTCCCGTTCTTTGCAGCCTGTTTGACTGCTTCGATGACCTGATACTGGCTGATACACCTACAGAAGTTTCCGGCCAGGGCCTCTTTTATCTCCTCCTCGTCGGGCCGGGGATTCTTTTCCAGCAGGGCCTTGGACGTCATGATGATACCCGGCGTGCAGTAGCCGCACTGGAAAGCCATGTTGTCGATAAAGGACTGCTGCAGCGGATCCAGTGCCTCTGTCTCCGGATCTTGCAGGCCTTCGATGGTCGTGATTTCCTTCCCATGGCATTCCACGGTCAGCACCATGCACGAAGGAACTGCCTGACCATCCATGATGACCGTGCAGCATCCGCAAGCCCCATGATCGCACGATTCTTTGGCCCCGGTAAGCCCCAGGGTCTCTCGCAAGGTATGCACCAGTGTTTCGGATGGCGCAATCTCCCCGAGATTGACCCCGATCGACAAGTCGTGAGAACTACCGTTTACAGTGAGACGAATTTTATCCTGTTTCATAAAACTACCTCCGTTTTCAATACGCTGTGGCTAGATGGTGTCATGCCTATCCGATTGACACAGGTTGCAGTTGGTGCCCTAGATTGACCGTATTTATATCATATTACCATAGGACTCAAATTGAGTTTAAGTATTTTTTTGATAAAGCACGGCGTTGCCCTAGTCTGGAGCGCATCTGGAGTGCTCGTACCACATGAGTAAGCGGCTTTGAACTACATAGACCTTCACGAGGGTAGGCCGCAGCATATGTCTGCTGCAAATCAGGCGAACCTGTTTTGATAGGATAGGCATGGATGGTGTTTGCCCTGAAAAAGCCCTCGTTCATTGCATTTCCTATCTTGCGCGGCGCAAGACAGTCCCCGATAGCATATACCTCCGGTACCTTGCCCTTATATATAGCCTGTTTCGGGGTGTAAGTGCACCTATGAACCCGCTCTTTGAACTGTTGGACGACAACCTGCCACCCTATTGTCCGGAGCAGGTGATCTTCCTGAAATACCGGCCTGTCCTGAGCAACCGGAAGCTGAAAGAGGAATTCGGCTACACCCCCCTCAAAACCAGTGAGGAGGTCTTCAGATTTTACCTGGACCATAAGAAATCAAAAAAAACTGATCATCATGAACATCCCGAAATTTCAAATAATTTCCCCCAAAATTGAGACCATCAAAGGCGGCGGTATTGTTTCCGGAATCCTTGCCTCCGAAGGCGTTGGTACGGTTGTCGGTATCATTGACGGCTCCTATTTCGGCCTCTATTCGACCTTTGGGCCAATTCAGCAACTTACGGAACATCCCTGGGAGGGGTGGAGGTCACGTTCAACAGAGCCTTTTTTAATTGCTTCATATCGAAGGGCTTTGGAAGAACGCCTCTAAAACCGAACTTAGCGTACTCTTTCATGATGGCATCGTGAGAGTATCCCGACGAAACAATGGCCTTTACATTCGGATCCATTTTTTTCAGTTTTCGAATGGTCTCCTTTCCGCCCATACCCCCCGGCACCGTCAAATCCAGCAAAACAGCCTCAAAGCCCTTTTTTTCATTCAGGGCATCTTCGTAACTGGCGAGCGCCTCCGAACCGTCTTTTGTCAACTTGACCTCGTATCCCAATTTCTTCAGCATGCTGCCGACAACAATTCTCAGCAACCTTTCATCGTCCATCACCAGTATCTTTCCCTTGGATATGGAAAACGAATGTGCAGCATGGGGATCCGATTCCCGTACCTGGATCTTGGCCGGAATGTAGATTTCAAAGGTTGTCCCCTTCCCCACTTCGGATTCCGCAAAAATATTCCCGCCATGCTTTTCAATGATGGAATGAACAATGGAAAGCCCCATTCCCAATCCTTTCCGGGGGCCCATTTCCTTTGTCGTAAAATACGGATCAAAGATGTGAGGAAGAGACTCCTTCGGGATACCGCAGCCATGGTCCCGAATTGAAACCTTCACATACTTTCCTATCTTTAGGGCCAATAAAATATCCGGCGTATCATCGGGGTAGGCGAATTTTTCAGTTTTCACTTCAATCACGCCCCCTTCGGGCATTGCTTCCACAGCGTTCTGCAAAATACCTTCAATGGCGACAACCATCTGGTTTTCATCGATTTCAACCGTCAATTGCTCTTCAGGGAAAGACAGTTCATAATTCAAGGGGGATGCTGACACAATGGATTCACAGGCCTTTTTCAGGACATGGGAAATATTCTGTTCCCTTTTGACGGGACTACCGCCCTCACTGAATGTAATAAATTTGCGGGTGAGCGCTGCAGCCTGCAGGGTGGCGGCCTCTGCCGCAACAAGGTAAGAATGGATTTTTCTGCCCGTTTCCACACCGGTCTGGGCAAGGTTGATATTTCCGAGGACCGCGGTCAAAAGATTATTGTAATCATGGGCCATTCCGCCCGAAAGCAGGCCGATGGTTTTCAATTTCTCGGCCCGCCGAAGTTGCATTTGCAGTTTTCGTCTCGCCTCTTCTTCCTGTTTGAGAGGCGTGATATCCCTTAATATTCCCTGGCTACCGATAAATATCCTGGTACCGAGTTCGTCGGTCTCGTAAAGCCCCCGTGCACTCAAAAGAAAAACCGGTTCCTTGTTCAGCAAAAGAGAATCTCCATCCTGTGTCGATTCGTTCAAATCTTTTCTTAGCAGTTTCAGCTCCACCCCTTTCGTACTTCTGACCCCGGTCCTTCTCTCGCGAATGTGATAATATATCCTCTTCCTGTCCTCCGGATGAACGAGATCAGACAGAAACCCGCCATTCAGCTCCTCTGGAGAATAGCCATATTCCTTGACTGCTTCACTTAGAAAGGTGACCTTTCCGTTTTCGTCAAGTCGGTATACGATATCCGGAACCGCGGAGATAATGCCATCAAGCAGACGCTTGGATTCCTTCAACTCCTTTTCAACGGCACTGCGGATATTGTTCTCCTTCAGCAGCTCATTATTGGCCTCGGCAAGCTGCCGTGTTCTCTCTTCCACACGGGTTTCCAGTTCGTCATACGCCTTTTTCAGATCGCGTTTTAACCGATCCCTGGATAGGGAGTACCGTATCACCCGTTCCAGTAGCGCGCCATCAAATTCACCTTTTATCAAGTAGTCGGATGCACCCGATTTCATGGCCTGGACATCTGTTGCATAATCCCCGTATCCCGTCAGAAATATAATGGGTGCGTCAAAACCTATGGAAAAAACCTGCTTTAGAATCTCCAAACCGGTATGCGCACCCAGTCGATAGTCCAGGAAACAGATAT
>ADZZ01000801.1 GCA_000179315.1 delta proteobacterium NaphS2 | reverse complement strand
CATATTTTAGCGGGTGTGAATCCCGCCCCGGAAGGCTGGCCAGCCACTGGGTAGTGAGTCCTTGGATCGACGGGAGTAATCCCCGAGATTAAGCGTAGGACAGCGAGACGATAGGCCGTAAGCCATAAGGTTGAAGGGATTGAGCCTCGAAAGGATTAGTTGAGAGGGACGACGTTTTAACTTTGACGGAAGTCAAAATGACCATTGGCGAATGGCAAGTCAATGGCGCCTCTCCGGGGTCTGAGACCATGGCATGTCGGACATTGCGAATATGCGGCAACCCGGGAGGTTCTCTGCGTTCTTGCTTAAAAGCGAGTATGCCGGCCAACCGATAATAAAGGGAGAATGGCAAACGGGGCAGGGGAAGTCGGATGGCGTCGTAGTACCTGAGAAGGCGGGTAACTCCGCTGGAGGAAAGGACGTCACATGAGTAACAGTGTTGCGAGGACACATCATCTATGCTCAGAAATAGAGAAATGGTGGAAACGAAATTACAACGCATAGCGGAGAAGGCCCGCAAAGAAGATGAATGCCGATTCACCAGTCTGTTTCATCTGATGAACGAGGAGATGCTGCGGGAATGTTTCCAGGAGCTGCGCAAAGACGCAGCATCTGGCATTGATAAGGTTACCAAGAAGGAATATGGGGAAAAACTTGGCGAGAACCTAAACGCTCTGGTCGGAAAATTGCATCGGATGGCGTATATTCCATTGCCGGTGCGCAGGGTGTACATTCCTAAACCGGGGAGTAGCAAGAAACGACCGCTGGGCATACCAGCCCTTGAAGATAAGCTGGTACAGGCGGGATTGACACGGGTGCTTTCGGCGATCTACGAGCAGGATTTCATTGACGATTCGTATGGATTTCGGCCCGGTCGCGGGTGTCATGACGCGTTGAGGGCACTCAGCAAAGA
>ADZZ01000802.1 GCA_000179315.1 delta proteobacterium NaphS2 | reverse complement strand
TCCCATATACGATGATGTGACTGACATCCTGAGAACCTTTTGATTAAACTGAGCGGAGGAAGAGGATGATGAAATGTGAAAAATGTGCGAGTGAAATCCCCCCGGACGAAGTCCATGAACATGGCGGGCGAACCCTGTGCGAAGACTGTTATCTGGAAATCATGGTAACCCCCAAAACATGTGATCCATGGGCTGTTCACAGTGCCAAAAATACGGTGTCGAAGGAGCCGGTTTTAACGGATGAGCAGCAAAAGATTTTTGATCTCATCAAGGCGGAAGGCCCTTTGCCATTGGATCGTATTCTCACCCAGCTGGGGATCTCCGAAGAAGCATTTCGCCGAAATTTCGCGACACTGAGGCACATGGAGCTGGCAAAGGCCTGCAAGATGGAAGGAGATGTCCGTTTCACGCTTTTTGACGAATAGATCAGTTGATGGGGCGATAAAATCTTCCCGTGCGAGACTTTTGAGGAGAAAACCCAATGAAGAGAGAGAATGAGATCTGGGTTATCGGTACTGAACCCCCATGCCCGCGTTGCCACCATTTAAGTGCGATGGTTCATGAATTGGCGTCTGAGCTGGGTTTATCGATCAGGATCCGGCATCTGGCCTATACGGAGGCGGAAGCGATGACGTTTGCGACGGAAATGCGCCTTGAACCGGGCACCGCCAAGGATGTGGCCCGAAAGGGAGACATTTCCATAGATTGGAGCCGGGTTTATCAGCTGGCGAAGGTGCCTCCCCAAGCGGTGGAGGAAGCGCCGGAAGATGTCTGTTGCCCATCGGTCGCTCCCTGGACCCCTGAACTTGACGAAATCCTTCGCCCCTGCGAGGAGCGGGCGCTGGACTTGGGCATCATGATGACGCCGGTACTGGTTCTCTCCGGACGCATTTTTCATCAGGGAAGCGTCCCTTCAAAGGAAAAGACCAGAGATTGGCTGATCCAGGTCTACGGCGAGGAAATTGAAAGGCCGGAAGGGAATAGACTCGTGGAAGTCTTGGGGCCGGGGTGCGCCAACTGCGAAAAAGTCTATCAGAACGCTTTTGAAGCGGTGAAGCGACTCGGTCTCGATGAAGAGACCAGGATCGTCAAGGTCACCGACATACGCGAATTTGCCAAGAGAGGCGTTTCAACCACTCCCGGGCTTGTTATTGGCGGAAGGGTGGTTTCTACGGGGAAGGTGCTTGACGTAGCCAGGATCATGGAGATGTTGAAAGGAACCTGATCTTTTTTAGCCTTTCACGATTTTTTTCTTGACAGTGGTTTGACCTTTCATTTTATCGGATAAAAAACATCTTATATATCATTTTTATCTTATTTTTGTTTTCGAGTGAATTTATGAGGTTGACACGGGCGGGGGAATACGCGGTTCGGTGCGTATTGTACCTTTCAAAAAAAGGGAAGGGTGCCCTGGTAAGTCGGAAGGAAGTCGCGGAACAAGCGGTGATTCCGTCGCATTTTCTGGCCAAGATTGCTCAGGAATTGGCGAAGGTGGGCATGATCGAAATACGTCAGGGGGCCAAAGGCGGATTTGTGCTGTTGATGGACCCTGAGGAGATCACGCTGTTACAGGTAGTGGAGATCGTGATCGGAGAGATATTTTTGAACGATTGCGTCGTCCGCCCCAAGTCTTGTGATGCAAGTCCCAATTGTTCGGTTCACGTTGTGTGGATGAGGGCCCGGGACCAATTGAGAGATACGCTTGGAAGCGTCACGTTTGCCGAGCTGATTAAAGCGCCCATCTGTATTTCCGAATGACCGTGGATTCGACAAAAAGAGGGAGAAAACAAATGATCGGATCATATCCCGGGAGAATTTTTCGGTTCTATTTGCAGGGCTTTCGATCGATGACCTTAGGCCGTACATTGTGGATGATTATTTTTTTCAAACTTTTCGTCATGTTTTTCATCCTCAAGCTCTTCTTTTTCCCCAATTTTCTGAACACCCGTTTTGGAACCGATGCTGAGCGGGCTGATTATGTGCTGGACATGATCACACGGCCGGCAGCAGATTTAAACCGTTAATCCGTTTTGGGAGGTGATTTGCTATGGTAGAGCAGATGGACTTGACAATGGTCAATTGGGCAAGGGCTCAGTTTGCCATGACCGCCATGTACCACTGGGTCTTCGTGCCGCTGACGCTGGGTCTTTCCTTTCTCATCGCTTTTTACGAGAGCATCTATGTGAAAACCGGTAACGAGCAATGGAAGCGGATTGCCAAGTTCTGGATGACGCTTTTCGGCATCAACTTCGCCATCGGAGTGGCCACCGGCATCATTCTGGAATTTGAATTCGGAACCAACTGGTCCAATTATTCATGGATGGTAGGGGATATCTTCGGCGCGCCGCTGGCGGTGGAAGGGATTGTGGCATTTTTTCTGGAAGCCACATTTTTTGCGGTCATGTTTTTTGGTTGGGAGCGTGTTTCCAAGAAATTCCATCTGTTTTCCACCTGGATGGTGGCCGTGGGAAGCAACCTCTCCGCCCTCTGGATCCTTGTGGCCAACGGGTGGATGCAGTTTCCCACGGGCATGATCTTCAATCCCGATACGGCGCGGTTTGAAATGCAGAATTTCTGGGCGGTGCTCTTCTCTCCGGTGGCCATCAGCAAATTCACACACACCACCAGCTCAGGATTTCTCTATGCATCTCTTTTTGTGATCACCATCTCGTCATGGTATCTCCTGAAAGGCAAACACGTTCAAATGGCCAGAAAGAGTATTCTGGTGGCGGCCGTATTCGGTCTGCTTTCTTCCGGGTATGTGGTGTTTACCGGAGATGAAGCCGCCTACAACGACGCCCATCGACAGCCCATGAAACTGGCGGCCTTTGAGGGGTTGTGGGAAGGTCAGAAAGGGGCGGGGCTTGTGGCGGCCGGAATTGCGAATCCCTCCAAACAGCTGAATGACGACAAGCCTCCCTTTCTTTTTGAGATTCGAATCCCCGGTATGTTATCCCTTATGGCCAATCGTACGCCCGGCAGTTTTGTGCCGGGAATCAAGGATCTGGTCTACGGCAACGAAGCGGAAAACATCAAGGGGGTGGAAGAAAAGATGCGAAGGGGTAAATTGGCGGTGGAACAACTGGCTCTTTACAAAAAGGCGAAACGGGAGGGTGCGACGCCCACCGCTGAATCGGCCCTGGCTCGGTTTGACCAGAATAAGGCATATCTGGGTTTCGGCTATCTGCAGTCCCCGGAAGAGGCCGTTCCGCCGGTTTCAACGGTGTTTTATGCCTTTCATATCATGGTGATTCTGGGCGGATTTTTTCTTCTGCTGTTTCTTCTTTTTTTGGTGTTTGCCCTCAAAAACAGCCTCGCGCAGCAAAAATGGCTGCTCTTTCTCGGCGCCATTTCCGTATTCCTGGGGTTCATGGCGGGGCAGTGCGGGTGGATTGTGGCGGAAGTGGGTCGGCAGCCCTGGGCCATCCAGAACCTGCTGCCGGTGAGCGTGGCCCGGTCCAATTTGACGGCCGGTGCCGTGCAGACGACCTTCTTCATGTTTCTGACCATATTTACGATCCTGCTGGTGGCGGAAATCGGGATCATGTTGAGACAGATCAAAATCGGACCGGAGGGCGAATGACATGTTTGGAAATCTGGATTTATCGGTGTTGCAGAAACTTTGGTGGATCATCGATTCCCTGGTGGGATCCCTTTTTCTATTCCTCACTTTTGTACAGGGGGGACAGACCCTGCTTTGGCAACTGGGAAAAACCCCCGTTGAAAAGTCCCTGATGATCAATTCCCTGGGACGGAAATGGGAATTGACCTTTACCACCCTGGTACTCTTCGGAGGGGCGCTTCTTGCCGCTTTCCCGAAATTCTACGCCACCAGTTTCGGCGGCGCTTACTGGGTGTGGATCCTGATCCTCTTTACCTTTGTCATCCAGGCGGTAAGCTATGAGTTCCGAAAAAAACCGGGCAACCTCCTGGGTGAAAAAGTGTATGAGGTTTTTCTTTTTATCAATGGCAGTGTGGGCATTTTGCTGATCGGCGCTGCAGTGGGGACCTTTTTTACGGGATCCAACTTCAGCTTGAATGAGTACAACCTGGTTTCGTGGACCAATCCCCTGCGCGGGCTGGAAGCGGCTTTCAGTCTTTTCAACCTCTCTTTGGGCTTGTTTCTGGTGTTCAATGCCCGCATTCTGGGGGGGATGTACCTGGTGAACAATATTGATTTTACCGGTTACGCAGACTTCGAGGCCAGGACCCGGAAGTGGGTCTTGATCAACCTCCTCTGCGCGCTGCCGTTCCTGCTCTATGTCTTGATTTCCCTGGTGGTCATGGACGGTTTCGGGGTCGATCCGGCAACCGGTGTCGTGAGCCTGGTAAGCGGCAAATACCTGTCCAATCTTCTGGCCATGCCCCTGGTTCTGATCCTTTTATTGCTGGGCCTGATTCTGGTCATATGGGGTGTGATCAGCACCGCCTTTACCGCCAGGCGGAACGGTATCTGGTTTGGTGGAGTGGGAACGGTGCTGGTGGGATTGGTGGTGTTTTTTATCGCCAGCTTCAACCATACGGCCTTTTATCCTTCAAAGGCGTATCTTCAGTCCAGTCTGACCATCCATAACGCTTCCAGCAGCCACTACACCCTTACCGCCATGACCTACGTGGCACTTTTCGTTCCGTTGGTACTGGCCTATATCGCTTACGTGTGGCGGCTCATGGATACGCAAAAGATCAGCGCGGCGGAGGTGACGGGCAAAGAAGCGGATGAGATGTATTGATTTTTTTGCGGCACATTGTTCATTTTATGATCACTGGAGGAGGATTTCAAAATGATTGCAGTCTTGATTATTTCGTGGGTAATTCTGGTGGCGGTGTCCTATAAAGGCGCGCTGTTTGTGTTGGAAAAAGCAGACGAACTCTAACGTTCCGATGCGTGAGGGGAAGGGGGATGCGCAGAAATGCGTTTCCCCGTTTCAACTATTTGTCCAATCTCAGCGGTAGGATCTCGTAAATTTTATCCCGGCGGCCGACACATATGACGTATATGCTGATTTTTTCGTCTTCTACCAAATAAGCCATTCGATAGCCCAAAGACCTCAATTTGATTTTATAGAGGTTGGAATAGCCTTTTAGCCGGGCTGATGATACGTGGGGATTTTGAAGACGCTTTTCCAATTGTGTTTTAAAGCGTTTTTGAACGTGCGGGTCCAGATTTTGCCATTCTTTGTACGCACTCTTGAAAAACTTAAGCTTATAGCTCATCGATGGTAACCGCTACGGCGCTGCTCTTCTCATGTTTTCGTTCTTCATAAATTCTGCCCAAGGCAATATCTTCCGCCATCTCCAACAGCCGTTCATAGAGTTCCGGCGGTACGATGTATGCGGTTGTCTTGTTGCGATTCAAGAGTGCGATTGCTTCTCCATGAGCCGCATCGATGAGCGCCTGGGGATTTTTCTTGAATTCAGTGATGCTGGCGGTTTTGCCCGCATGAATGGTTTCCAGCATGGTTTTCACACCTCTCTTTGCATTTCGGTATGACCATTTAATAGATCTTTTATTGGGTCTTTGTCAAGGTCTTTAATGCAGCAGCCAGGTGGGGAGGAGGAGCGATATGGACGGTACGTAAGTGACCGCCAGCAGGCACAGGAGCATGATCGTCAGAAAGGGCATGACCCCTTGAGCGATGCGGGTGAGGGGTTTGCCGGTGATCCCCGATGATACGAAGAGGTTTAATCCGAAGGGCGGCGTCAGCATGCCCATCTGAATGTTCAGGACCATCACCACGCCGAAGTGGACCAGATCAATGCCGTAGCGGTTGAGGGTCTCCAGAAAAAGAGGGGCCAGCACCAGCATGGCGCTCACGTCATCCATGAAGCATCCCAGAACCAGAAAAAGAATGTTGACCGTCAATAGAAACATCCAGGGGCTGTGAATGTACTGCATGATGAGGTCGGCCAGCTGATTGGGAATCTGTTCGGCGGTGAGCAGCCAGATAAAGGTCATGGCGCAGGAAAGAATGAACAGCAGACAGGCCGACAGGATGGCGGCTTCCTGGCAGACGGAAGTGAGATCTTTGATTCGGAATTCCCTGTAAATGAACATCTCCACCAGAAGGGCGTATATGACACTGACGGCCGCCGCTTCCGTGGGCGTGAAAATCCCTGAATAAATCCCCCCCAGCACAATGACGGGCAAAAGGAGCGCCCAGAAACCCCGCTTCGTGGTTCGAACAATTTCTTTAAAGGAGGCCGTTTTTTCAATGCGCCAGTTGTGCTTTCTGGCGACCATGAAGGTGTATGCCATGAGGGCCGCACCAATCATGAGACCCGGCAGAACCCCCGCCATGAACATTTCCGCAACAGACACGTTCATTACCAGACAGTAAAGGATCATGGGGATGGAAGGAGGGATCACAATGCCAAGTGATCCGGACACGGTGATCAGGCCCAGGCTGAAACGTTCGCCGTAGCCGGCCTTCATCAGCGCGGGAATCATGATGGAGCCGATGGCCACGACGGTGGCGGGTGAGGATCCGGATATGGCTGCAAAAAAGATACAGGCCAGAATCCCTGCCATGGCCAACCCACCGGGAAACCATCCCACCAGGGCGTTTACAAAATCGATGAGACGGCGGGCAATGGCGCCTCGGGTCATAATGGCGCCGGCCACGATAAAAAAGGGGATGGCCAGAAGAACGAACTTGTCCAGAGCGTTAAAAAGCTGCTGGGTCAGAATGTGCAGCGGTGTGTTGGAAAAGAGATGGAGGGTGACGGTCGTGGTAATACCCAGAATTACGGCAATGGGAACCCCGGCCAGGAGCAGCAGACAAAAGCAGATACAGATGGTAAGCGTCATGATGCGGTCTCCGGAGTCTCTCCGGCAGGCCCTTTGGAACCCAGTTCCTTCAGGAAATTGAACCCCACGGCAAAGAATCGAAAGCCCATTACCATGGAAAATACGGGAATGGGAAGGTAGGCCAGGTACATGGGCATCTGCATGGCCGGAGAGGTGGTTTCGTACCCATACATGCGACCTATAATTTTCCAGGAGTACCAGGCCACCAGGACAAAAAAGAGGGCTGACAAGACGCTGGTAGCACATTGTAAAATTTGTTGCCAGGGTCGTTTGAGATGGGTCACAATTAAGTCCATGGTGAAATGACCGCCGGTTTTGACCCCGATACCTCCGCCCAGAAACGCCACAAACACACCCAGGTAACGACCCAGTTCTTCAAACCAGGTGAAGCTGTAATTGAATATGTAACGGGCAAAAACCTGGATGAAACCGATAAGCGCAAGCCCCAGGATGATCCATACCAGGGTGAACCTCTCAATTTTATCGATGATGCTGGTAATTTTTTTCAAGCCGGTTTTCCTATTATGGGTTCGTCTCGAATCCCTCTTTCTGTTAAATTAGGCTTCATGTATAATGAAGTATTACAATGATTATTGCTGAAATTCAAACCCCGCATCAAAAACCTTGAGGTTGTTTTCTCTGAAACGTTCGGGGCTGACGCTGATAATGGTTTCACGTAATTCATCGTGAGTAAAGGGTTCATTTTCATAAGCTGCAAAAAATCCCATCAACGCCAGATTGGTGGACATGGGATTTTTAAGTGCCATGGCCGTTTTCTGAGCGGGAAACGCATGGTACGTGATGCCCTGTTTTTCCATATAGGGTGAGACTTCTTTTCTTGGAAATACATCTGTTTCAGCGTTTACGTAGAGGGTCGCGCCGGGGGCCAGAAAAGGGAGATTCCGATAAGCTTCATTCTCTTCAAGGGCAAGCAGAAAATTGGCCGTCTGCTCACGTACCAGGCTGCTGGCCGCAGGACCCAGTTTGAGGTGAGAAACCACCGATCCGCCCCTCTGGGCCATGCCGTGGGTTTCTGCCCCCAGAGTCGGCAGCCCTTTATCAAGGGCGGCGCGGGCAAAAATTTTGGTCATGAAGAGGATTCCCTGCCCACCCAGACCGCAGAATATCATGCTCACGTTTTCCATTATATTCCTCTTAAATTGAAGTTGTTTTAAGGTGTTATCATGCTTCAGCACTTCGCACGATGGCGCCTTCGGGACAAATCTGCAGACAAACGCCGCACTGGGCACAAAGTGCCTGGTCGACGCTGGTGCGACCCAAGGTCTCATCATGGTAAAGGGCAGGGCATTCAAACCGGTCCAGGCATAAGTTGCATTCGGTGCAATCGTCGGTGATTTCGACCGGTATGCGCTCCGGGACCGCTTCTCCCCGGTAAGCAATGGCGCAGGGATGGCGGGCGATGATCACCGCAATGCCTCCATCGGGAGAAGCCACATGCTGCGTCGCCTCCTTCATGAGAGCACCCATGGCTTTGGTATCGTAGGGGTCCACTTCCTTGATGAAATCGATGCCGCATCCTTTGATCACCCGTTCCAAGGGGATGGCTTTTCCCTTACTGCCGTCGGCACGGATACCGATGCCGGGGGTGGGCTGCATGCCGGTCATGGCGGTAATGAGATTGTCCAGAATGACCAGGATGAAGCGGGCGTCGTTGTAAACGGCATTCAGAAGCCCCGCCGTTCCCGAATGGTAAAAGGTGGAATCACCGATGGTCGCCACCACCGGTTGGTCGACGCCATCCTGTTTGTAGGCATGGTAAAAGCCGGAAGCCATGGTGATGGCGGCGCCCATGTCCAGGACCGTGTCCACCGCTCCCAGGTTAAGGCCCAGGGTATAACAGCCGATGTCGGAGGTGAAAATGGCCTTGGGCCTTGCTTTTCGAATGGTGTAGAAGCTTGCCCGGTGTGGGCAGCCCGGACAGAGTGTCGGTTTGCGAATGGGCAGTCCCAGGTCTTGAACCAGTTCCGTTACACCCGTGTTGCCTTTGCCGGTGAACGGTTCAAGTTTTAGTTCCACGAGGATTTTGTTCAGGCAATCAAAAATCACCTGGGGCAGGAGTTCTCCCTCTGAAGGGACGTGTCCAGATATACGACCGAAGATCTTTTGGTTATCTCCCAAAAGGTATTCGATGAGGGTGTCGGTTTCCTCTAGAACCAGCACTTTGTCGCAGGCCTCCATGAATTCGTCGGTGAGGCGCTTGGGAAGCGGGTAGGGGGCCCCCAATTTCAAAAGGGGGATATGGTCTCTTTTTTCATCGGCCAGAATGTCCTGAATAGCCGCAAAGGGGACACCGCCTGCAATAATGCCCAAAGGATAGCGTTTCCCTTCTTCCAGATTATGATAATTGATGTCTGAAAGATCGGAGAAACGTTCGCCGATGGCTTCCAGTTTCTTGTTTAATTCTCCGTGGAGTATGAACCGAAAACGGGGCGTTGCGGCCCAGCGGCCCGGATCTTTTTCAAAGGAGGCTTTTTTTGGATTGTTCATGAGTTTGTCCCATGCCAGGTCCTGCCGGGCGTGGCAGACCCGGATGGCCGGCCTGATGATGAAGGGGATGCGAAATTCCTCCGAAAGTTCCATGGCAAGGCCCGCCATTTTCCTGGCTTCTTCCGGTGTGGCAGGATCCAGAACGGGAATTTTGGCCAGGCGGGCCATGAACCGCGTGTCCTGCTCCGTCTGGGAAGAATGGGGTCCCGGATCATCACAACTGATAATGACGAGTCCGCCCACCGTTCCCATGTAAACCGCACTCATGAGGGAGTCGGCCGCCACGTTCAATCCCACCTGTTTCATGCAGCATGCAGCTCTTTTCCCTGAAATGGCGGCGGCAAAGGCGTTGTCCAGCGCCACCTTTTCGTTGGTGGACCATTCCACGTATGTGTTCAAATTTTCGGATTCTACCAAACGGATGACTTCCGGCAGTATCTCTGAGCTGGGGGTTCCAGGATAGGAGGTCATGACCTGACATCCGGCCTCCATCAATCCCAGAGCAATGGCCCCGTTTCCTAAAAAAATCTCCTGCTTCATGTTGGCTCCTTAAATTTCTGTGATCCATTAAAATTCATACAAACGGGGTAAAGAGGCCGTCATGGGCAGCAATAGCCCGCCCAGTGGAAAGATGTTGACGGTTGCTTCAGGCTGTTTTTCCCGTTCGCGATCAATGGCTGCCTGAAGAGAAGGGGCATACGCAAATCCCAGTCGATTGACGGATCTCGTATTTAGATCATCGGATACGACAATGATGCGGGATCTTGACGCACAAACCAGGGCGAAGAAAATGGCGCAATTGAAATCGATGGCGCCTTCAGCCATGATCTGTGATGTTTTGAAAGCATTGACCGCAAAACGCCCCAAGTGTTCCGGACTGCTTCCGAAAACCCTGTCAAAGGCTTCAAGCATGGCATCCGGCATGCCGTCCGGACATCTGGCAAGTACAATGACGGTGCCGCCGGGCTTGGTGGTCATGAGGGATGCGGGAATAATGGGTTTCATCAACTGCGGGCCTTCGTCGTAGGGATCCGCTGACACCAGCGTAATATCCGCCGGTTCTTTCAATTGAAAGCCATAATTCCGTTTACTTATTTCAATCCCTTTAAGGTGCGCTTTTTCATAATGGCCGGCCACCACATCCACCACCCGCTCCCTGGCGTCAAAAATACCGTTGACGATAAAGTCGAGGCCGGTCGCTTCCGCCATGCGGCAGACTTCCTTATGGAAAGGATTGTCTTCAGTATTCCCCAGAACACACCCGGGCTCGGGCGTATAATGAAAGTGGTGTTCACTGATGGAGGCAAAATCGGCAACCCCGGGAAAGAGGATTTTGGCGCCGCCCCCGAATCCGTTCATGGGATGGGGAAAGATGGATCCGATGCCGATTTTGAGTCCGGCACCGGCTACCACGGGATCAATGGCCACAACACCGCCGGTCAATAGCTTTCCGATGGGGACCAGGTTCTCTGCATGACAATTATGTTGGACCACCCCATATTCCTTAAGCACGTCTTTTCCGATTTTGACTTCGAGTTCTTCTTGAGATGCGAAACGGTGTGTCCCCAGGGCTATTACGATGGTGATATTTTTCCCGGCAATTCCGGCAGCGAGAAGCTCTTGGAGAACGGGGGGCAACATTTGAGCAACCGGGGTTGCCCGGGCGGGATCATCCACGATGATCGCCACCGTCATATTTTTTTGGGCCAATTGGGAAAGGCGTCTGGTGCCTGTCGGGTGATCCAGGGCGTGTCTGACCAGATCACCAACAGGCGTTTCAGAAGTGGTTTCCGGAAAGTGTGTGTATTCCCGGATCTTCCAGCCGGGAGGGAGCGCAAAGATTTGTTTGGATGTTCCTTTGTAAAGAAAATAGCCCTTTTTCAAGTTTTTTCACATCCTCATATTGACTGTACGCTATGGATTTGTGCTTTTCTGCTGGAGATTTTTTATCATAAGAGAACCGCTTTCGAACCACAAAATTGTAAAGGCCAAATATCGCAGTATGAACACCGCAGCCCCAATTGTATACTGTGTACAGTAGGGTCTGTCAAGCAGTTTTTTCAGGTAGATCTTAATTGGCAATTACGCCACCACCGGATCCGGCAATTCAACGATCTTCCCGATTTCCGTCTCTAAACCAATGATTTTGAAATTGGCCCATAAGGATCTCCTTTCGGTGTGAGGCTTCATTTTTATGGATTATATCTTCAGGTTGTGTGGGTGTCTTCCCGGTCGGCTATATGCACCACCCTGAGCGGCTTTTCCGTATCCAGATGCACGTCCCTCTGGGGGAAGGGGATTTCAATTTGATGGGCTTTGAGGGTATCCCAGATTCTGAGCAAGACTTCACTGGTGACATTGGCGACGCCATTTTGGGGGTCCAGAATCCAGAAACGCAACTGAAGGTCCACGGAGTTGTCTCCGAATCCTACCAGGCGACACTTGGGCCCCGGATCGCTCAGGACTCTTTCGATTCCGTCCGCAGCTTCCTGGATCAGCGAAATGGCCTGATGGGGGTCTGCGCTATAGCTGATGCCCACCGGGATTTTGATGCGGATTCTTCTGGAAGAATAAGACCAGTTGATGACCTCCTGGGTGATGAGATTTTCATTGGGGATCAGTATTTCCTTTTCATCCCGCGTGACCATGGAAACATAACGTCCTCCCATGTGCTTGATCCATCCATACATATCCGCCACCTGTATAACGTCTCCCGGCTTGATGGATTTATCGGAAAGGAGAATGAGGCCGCTCACGAAATTTCCCACGATTTTTTGAAGCCCGAATCCAACCCCCACGCCCACGGCGCCGCCGAAAAAGGCCAAAGCGGACAGGTCAATTCCCACACTGTTCAAAGCCACCAGTATGACCACGACGATCATGGCGATGTTGGCACTTTTGGTCAGCATCAGTCGTGTGGACGGCGTCAGTTCGGAGACCGTTGAGAGTCTTTTTTCCAGTTTCCCGCTGACCCATCGGGCGCCTCGAAGCAGAATGATCAGCACCGCTATGGCCTTGATGATGGTAAGAAGGTTCAATCTGACCTCTCCCACCGTAAAACCGATGCTCTCCAGCAATGAGACGGTTCTGTCAAGAAGACCAATGATGTTGAGCGCCGCCAACAGCCAACAAGCCATTGCAATGATTTTGGACCAGAAACGGTCCAAAATGACGGAAGTGGCCAATTGAATGACGATCCAGGCAAGGGCCAAATTCAAAACCAATTGCATCAAGAAAGTCCGGTATTCGAAATGGGCAACTCCCTGGCAGCACAACCAGATCACGAAAACGGTGAAAATCAGCGGTAGGAGGCCTATCAAGCGGTTCAATAAGCCGCTGGCGTGTTTGCTTCTGAGTGAGGATTCTTTCAACCGGGCGTTGATGATGCGACGAATCCATCGGCCCAGAAGGTTCCCCACAATCCAGGCGCCCAGCAGAACCGATATTTGTACCAAGAGATGGACCAGGTTTTCCCAAATAAAGATGTTGGATATGATCCAGTCTTTGAACAGAAGAAGCTTTTTCTGAAGTACATCAATGTGTAGATAGGATTCCATGTGGATCTTTGAGGTTCTTTTTGAAGGCCGGTTGTGGTTGAAACCGTTTTTGCGATGGGTTACTCGAAGGCGCGATCAGAAAGTAATGATCTCAAATCCCTTGTCCCGGTAAGAGGACATGCCGGGATGGCCGGCCATATCGTCGAGCAGTGTCAGACCCTGCTCCTTTGCAGCATCGAGGGTTCCCAGTTTTCCTGAACAGGCTTTACACACCCCTTCAACGATGCCCGCCTCCAGATTTTTTTTCCACAGCCCGTGCAAGGGATTTTCCGGTTTCACCAGTTCCGGAACAAGCTTGACCGAGGATCCTTCCAATATGATTTTCGCTTCATGGCCCTTGCTTTTCATGTCGAGCGCATTCAAGAGCACATGGATAAAGCACATGTGGTCGCCGTTAAAGACAAATAGAGCAAATTTTTTCATGCGTTAAATCCTTTTTGGTTTTCTTACGGTTCACCTGATCCCGTACCATGGGCGCATTATCATTCAATTATTAACAATACCACAAAACAGACTGGCGCCAAAGAAAATTTCAGTATGAATCCATCAGACTTCCTGTTCACATTACAGATCAGACCTCCACACAGAAAATGGCAAAGGATTCAACCTCGCCAAGCCTTCCAAAAAGAGTTTACATATAATTTGGAATCCAAATACATGATTAACCCCATTTATTTATGAAACGAAAATTGAAAGCGTATAACCACCTAAATATGGGAAGGTTAAGGTGTCTGTCATTCTGAACCTGAAACCGGTGCGTGGCCCTCTTCCAGGTGGTTCGCATGGTTGGACGAAGCCGCTACGCGGCAGACAATTCCAGCGATTTTTTTCTCCCAGATTAACCTGCTGTAATCTCCTCCAACTTTGTAATAAAAAGAAATCATCAAGGAAGGCGCATTTGCCTTTCATTTCAATCATTACAAGGAGGAGATTACAATGGATACCACCATGCCAAAAAATTCGCAATTCAACAAGTATTACCGGAAGCACCAGAAATACCTGAAACTCAATGGATTACGGCCAAAAACCATTGAGGCGTACTCAAGGGCGATCAGGCGAATCGGAAACTATTTCGATTGCAGGATCGTCAATCTTACATCCGACCAGTTGCTTGACTATTTTAATGAGCTTCTGGAATGCCATTCCTGGAGTACGGTCAAACTCGATCTGTATGGTCTGAAGTTCTTTTACGCCAGGGTACTGAACAAAACCTGGGAAGACATCCCCTTAATCAAACCGCCAAGAACATCCAGGATCCCGGATATTCTATCCATTGAGCAGCTCAACCGGCTGTTCGCCGAAACCAACAAGTTGAGCTACAAAGTCTTTTTCTTTACCACCTACAGCATGGGGCTGCGCCTTGGCGAAGGAATCAGGCTGACTGTCGGTGATATCGACTCCGTCAATATGCGAGTTCATATTCGCGACGTCAAGGGCAACAAAGACCGGCTGGTGCCGCTGCCTGAAAATACTCTGCGCGTGCTGAGAAATTTCTGGCAGGTTCACAAACATCCCCATTTCCTTTTTCCAAGCCGGAAAAGAGGTCTGAATAATGCCCACCTGGTTCAGCAGCCACTGGACAGAGGCGGCATCCAGACCGCCATGAAAGCCGTTGTCAGACAACTCGGCATAAAAAAAAATTTCATGCCATTCCCTGCGGCACAGCTATGCAACGCATATGCTGGAAGCAGGCGTTGATCTCATTGAATTACAACAGATCCTGGGCCATGTCAGTGTCCTGACCACCACCAGATACACCCATCTGACTTCCAATACCGGAAACAATGCCAGCCAGGCCGTCAATACGCTGGCCAACACCTTTGATATAACATGGGGAGGGGTCAAATGATTCTGCTCTCCTCGATTATCAATGAATTCAGGGACCGCTTTTTGGACCGATACGAGAATTCCGTCCTGCCAAGCCATACAAAGGCTCTGCAGACCATGGCACAATGCAGACAAGAATATGGCCCGCACATGCTGGCGAAATGTACGGATCACAACTGCGGAAAACAGGTCTATATTCCACATTCCTGTGGCCACAGGAACTGTCCCCATTGCCAGAACCATGAAAACCGGCAGTGGATCGAGAATCAGTTGAGCAAGCGCTTACCGGCTCAATACTATCTGATCACCTTCACCCTCCCCAAACAGCTCAGGGATCTTGCCTGGAAAAATCAGGCAACAATCTATTCCCTCATGTTTGCCTGCGTCCAGGATCTCCTGAAAACATTTACCCAAAAAGACAAAAAACTCGGTGGAGCAGCCGGCTTTACCACCATACTCCATACCCATTCAAGAGCACTCGACTATCATCCCCACATTCATGTTGTCATGCCGGGGGCAAGCATCAATACAAAAACAGCATTATGGCGGGTCAAATCTTCCGGGTATCTTTTCAGCCACAAGGCTCTGGCGCAAGTCTTCAGAGCAAAGATCCTCCAGGCCATTGTTGACCACGGGCTGAGCGTGCCAGAAGATTGCCCGAAACAGTGGGTCGTTGACTGCAAAGACGTCGGCAACGGCGACAAGGCAA
>ADZZ01000803.1 GCA_000179315.1 delta proteobacterium NaphS2 | reverse complement strand
GAACCTCCCGGGTTGCCGCATATTCGCAATGTCCGACATGCCATGGTCTCAGACCCCGGAGAGGCGCCATTGACTTGCCATTCGCCAATGGTCATTTTGACTTCCGTCAAAGTTAAAACGTCGTCCCTCTCAACTAATCCTTTCGAGGCTCAATCCCTTCAACCTTGGGGATTACTCCCGTCGATCCAAGGACTCACTACCCAGTGGCTGGCCAGCCTTCCGGGGCGGGATTCACACCCGCTAAAATATGCGACCTTGCCCGGCCGCACAACTTATTGATTTTTATTTGAATACACCACAACATCGGCTCCAGGGTACAAGTGGTTCCCAGAAATTGCGAAAAAATTTTTGCCGAAGGGAGCAAACCCCTTATTTCGGAGCCTGTTTTGCTAGCCATACTGAAAATTCCCGCGGCCATGTGATTTTTTCCAGGAGCTGGAGCTTCAGCCGGCGCTGGAGAGGGATTTTTTTCAGTGGCCACCGGCCGGGCAGATCCGGATCCGGAGTTAGGACGAAAAAAGCCGCCCCCCGGGTGCAAGGGGACGGCTTTCTCAGGAGGAAAGACAGGCTTTGAGGGAAAGGCTAAACGGTTTCCGCCACGTCGGGCAGATCCGGAATATCCAGGGTTTGCCGAAATTGGATGATGATGGGGAGGAGCGCCGCATCATCCCACTTAGTTCTGCTGTCTTTGATGACGTCTTCCGCCAGGTCGAACAGGCGGTCGCCGTACAGTTGAACATTCTCTTTGGTGAGAATGCTTTGAATGATGGGGATCAGGGCGGAACTTAACAGGGGCAGAATTGATTCCATTTGGATTCTCCTTAAGGGATAGAGTGTTGATTGAAGCGGGCCAGGATCTCCGCATTCGCCAGTTGACAGGCTTTGAGGGCCTCCCGTTCCTTTTCAAGGGTCTGGCGCATTAGGTCCACAATCGCTGAAAGGTTGTAAAGTCGAACCGTGTTTTCCCGGTTGCGGATATCGTAGGCATCTTCGGTCAGTATTTTCATGCCGCTCAGTTTTTCAAGCAATTCGTCGTGTCCGTTCACCGTGCGCCGAAGTCGGCCCCACATGACGCCAACGGCGATTACAACTGAAACAAGACTCATGAGTGCGGCAATGATTTGAAATTCCATTTCTTTCGCCCCCCCCGAAAAAGGGGGTAGTGGCGGGCTTGGCGGGTGTACTTCCATCTGTCCTTTGCGTCCCGCTGCCCTTCCAGCTTTTGGGTGGTCGTGTCCAGGTCGTCATGAATGCCTATTCGGTTGCGTGTTGTCATATTTCCCCTCCTTTCGCCGGTAATTCCGGCAATTTAATGAAATCGGTTGATTTTCCCCGTTTGACGCTATATTTTTGTTTCAAGAGGTTCATGACAATGACAACTTTGGCATTTGATACGCTCAAATTCGTCAAAAGGCTTAAAAGTGTTGGTTTCGATGAGGCACAGGCTGAAGCGCTCTCCGATGCGTTCAGGGAATCCGAAACGGCAAGCATTGAAGACCCTGCCACCAAACAGGATTTGAGAGAGCTTGAAACCAAACTCACCGGCGAAATGAAAGCGCTTGAAACCAAACTCACCGGTGAAATGAAACTCATCAAATGGATGATGGGCTTTGTTATGGCCGGTGTTGCAGCCCTTATCCTGAAATCCTTTTTCGCGTAGCCGTCTTCTGTCATACTCCTCCCCCTTCCGCCGGTAATTCCGTCAATTTAATGATTTTTTCCAGGTCCCCAGTGATGTCCTGTTCCGCCAGGTGCACGATAAGGGCGATTCTTGCGGCCCGGTCAAAGTAATCGCACAGCAACCGGTACATATCGCCGATGGTCCATTTCTCACTGTCTTTATTGTTCGGGCTGGCGTGCGCCCGAATGTCCGATGGGAAAGACTCCAAAAGGTGGTCCACTTCCGCCGTGTCTGCGATGGCGTCAATGTTCACCAATACGGTTTCTTCAACGGTCACCATCTGGCTTTCCATTTCCTGCATGTAGCGGTCGGTTGCCGGTTGTATGAGGGCAGGCAGGTTTTCCACGGTCTGTGCCTCAAAATCCATGATGCTTTGCTTGATTCCTCTTGGCTCCGATTCAGTGGACGATTTCGCCGGAATACGCAGCTGATCATCCTGACCTATTTTCTTCTTGGCTGTTTTATTGATACGATTGCAGTGATTCTACTGACACTACCCGTGTTCTTTCCTTTGGTCACGGGCTTGGGCTATGCTCCGGTATGGTTTGGGGTTCTACTAGTTTTGATGGTGGAAATGGCATTGATCACACCACCCATTGGCATGAACGTATACATCATCAGCGGGCTTGACAAAGGTGTGCCCGTGGAAAACATATTCAAAGGGATTGCCCCTTTCATTTTGATTATGGTCAATTCGTTGCTGTGGATAGATCTTATTGCAGCTCGTGATTTGAACAAAAAAAATGAAACCGTTTTTTGGATTCGGGGATATACACCAGTAAGTGAAGACGAGGAAGCGGATGGCCATATTTGATCAAAAAGATGCCGATATTTCCAGAGGTTGCCGCCAGAACCGTCCAGAAGCCTGGCGGCAGTTGGTCGGAAAGTACACACCCCTGGTTTATCGGGTGGCGTTTCGCATGCTCAAAGACAGACCGTCGGCCGAAGATGCTGCTCAGGAGGTTTTCATGGCGGTGCACCGTTCCATTACGCAACACGACCCAACCCGGCCTTTGGGACCGTGGCTGGCTCGGATCACCTATAACGAGTGTTTAAAACGGCTGGCCAAATCCCAACGCATCGCCCAAAAGGAGGTGATAGAAGATGTGCAGTCATCGAATCATAAAGACCCGGGCAGCTCGCCGGAAGAGATGGTGGGACAGCGGCAGGCGTCGAAGACGGTGGACGCCGCCCTGGATCGGCTTACGGCACAGGATCGCGGAATGATCGTGATGCGTTATCGCGAGGGCTTCACCGATACGGAAATTGCGCAGGCGGTGAGCATGCCCGTGGGAACGGTAAAAACCCGGCTGTATCGAGCAAGGGCCAGGCTCAAGCGATACCTGGCACCGTTATTCAGGGAGGTGATGTCATGAGTCAAGAACGGATGGACGCGTACGAACGCATTGAAAGTTACCTGGACGGCCTTCTCGATGAAGCGGAAACCCGCCGTTTTGAACAGGATCTGCTCAAGGAGGATGTCGCCGCCCTTTTTCGGGAAGTGTTGCTGATGCGGGAATTGCTTGGAGAACTCCCGCCGGCCGAACCGCCGGAGGGACTGGTCAACCGTATCGAAGCTGCTTTGGCGGTGGCCCCGGGTCGGCAAAAGGCATCCGAAATGCAATCCCGGGAAAAAACCCGTGGTTTTTGGTCCGCGCTTAAAATCGGCTTTCGCTGGCCCGGGTACTCGAAGGCCGGTATGGCGGGAGGCACCGAAGCATTTAACAACGCTGTGAGTGGGATACGCACTATTGGTTACGCGCTCGGCCCGTTAAGAGCCCCCTTACGCAACGGGGTTGCCGCCATTCGACAGGCGGGCACCCCTTTGTGGAAATCGGCACTGACCAATTTGGCCAAAGGAGTCTTGCCATGATCGGGGCATTGCTTTTCTGGATAGCCGCAATAGCTGCCGGCCTGATGATCGTTTTTCTGATCGTTCCGGTACGCGTCCGGGTGTCCGGCTGGATCGATCTTCCGGAAACAGGCGATTATTTGCTGTGGGCCGACTGGGCCGGCGGAGTGATCGATGTCCGCAAAACCGCAAAAGTATTGTGGCAGATCCGGCTGCTCGGATGGCCCCTGATCAATTTTTCCGGCGCTTCCAAGGAGAAAAAGCAAAAAAGCAAATCACGCAAAAAGCGATCTCGTCGCAAGTTAATTGGAGCGGCGGGGAATCATTTAAGCACCATGTTCAACGCATTCAAACGCCTATTCCTGTCGCTTTTTCCTCAGGGTCATGTCCACGGCCGTATCGGCTTTTCCGATCCAGCCAATACGGTGATGCTGGATGTTCTCACCCAACTGATTCCCAAAACTG
Organism: delta proteobacterium NaphS2; assembly: GCA_000179315.1. Taxonomy (GTDB): domain Bacteria; phylum Desulfobacterota; class DSM-4660; order Desulfatiglandales; family Desulfatiglandaceae; genus NaphS2. The sequence continues at coordinate 13,182 of ADZZ01000803.1, read as the reverse complement.
GCAACCGTTTTCAGGTGGTCATTGTCCCGGTTTACGACGATGAGGTGTTTGAAGGCGAGGTGGATGCCCGGGTTACCGTGGTGTTGGCATATGTGCTGCTGATGGCCGCAGTTTTACTGCTCAAAAAGGAAAACCGCATGATGCTGCGACGACTGCGTCATGCCTGACAAAAGGAGGATGAACCATGAACGAGATAAAAGATGTCATTTCCATGATCAGAGACCGTCTGAAAAAACTGGCCCAAAGCAATGCCGTGGTCTCCAGGCCTATATCCGTTGGAGACCGTCACGTGTTGCCGCTGTGCGAATTGAGCATGGGGTTCGGCGGCGGTGGTGGTACCGGAGAAGATACCGCTGACAAAGAACAAAACAAGGGGCAAGGGACAGGCGGCGGCACCGCCGGAACGGCCAAGGCCACGCCAATAGCGGTTATCGTGGTTGATGGCAATCAGGTTCGCATCGAGACACTTGGCAAATAACATCTCAGTCAATTACAGGAGGCAGTCATGCTAAATATATCGGAACTGATGGATGACATTTCCAGTACATTAGTTGATACGGCCAACAGTGAAGTCGTGGTTGGCCAACCCATTGAACTTGGTAACGCAACCATCGTCCCCCTTTCCAGAGTCAGTATCGGATTCGGCGGCGCCGGTGGAGAAGGTGATCAGCAGTTCGGTTGCCGGAACGGACGCCGTGGCGGCAAAGGCAAGGGATCGGGCGCTGGCGGTGCCGCCAAAGTCCGACCGGTGGGCGTCATTGTATTCTCCGAAGACGGCGTCACCGTGGAGAAAATTCCGGACAGGTTGAGCCCCATTGAAAAGATGTTCGAAAAAGTGCCGGATTTAATCGAGCGGGTCCACAAACACCGATAGCCTATGATTGGGCCGTTGGCAAACGGCCCAATCTCGCCTATAAAATTTCGCAAAAGAGGCGGCGCCATGAATATGATATTAATTTCGAGTCCACCCAGAAAATAATAGTGAGGAAAAAGTCCGTCCGACAACGGCCACTCACAAACTACCGAACAAAACTGACCGTCATACCACAAATCCGGGGACGTCTTACTTAACTCTGCAAATCTACCAATAAACATCTGAGTGCGCTTTCCTTCTCCTGGGAGCCCCTTCGGAATTAGGTAGGGTGCCTCCCGAATTTGGATACAGAAAGGGTTTTGTATCATGAATGTTTTTTGATTGACATTTTAGTTTAGCTACTATACTATAATTTCATGGTTGAAAAGGGAGATTTTCAGGAGCTTAGGGAGGCCTTCATCAGGATCGTTGCCAAGTACCGGATTCTGGAGAAAAGGCCCCAGGACTATGGCATCGGAGAGGTCTTGCACCCCTCCGAGATTCACACCATAGAAATGATCGGCAAGAATCCTGGGATTAATGTAACCGGGCTGGCCGGGCGTCTGGGGGTTACCAAAGGGGCGGTCTCGCAGTTGATAAAAAAGCTTGAAAATAAGGGACTTGTTTCAAAGTATAACTTACATTTCGCACGATTAGAGCGTAGTTTTCCGAATTATGTTGAGTTCAAATTTTGACCTAATTCCGAGTTTTTGAAAAGCCACCATCGGTCTTGGATAGCAGCGTATACAGACGGCGGAACACCTAATAATTTCAACACAAATTCGTGCAACTGGGTGACACCCTTTGTAACTGTTTGAATGATTTTGTCTTGCTTTTCAACCATGCTGAGATGAACATTTTTAAAAAAGTAGTTGAGATTGTTCCATGTTGGTTTTTTGGTATTCATGCCGTTGGGTAAAATGGGCAGTTTTTCAACCCCTTGCTCAGCCATATTCTTTCGAATATTACGTTCCATAAGGCTGACAATCATTAGTGCGATGAAATAGAGAAAGGTCATCGCCTCGATTCGCTCCGTCTTTTTGAGAAAAACGGGAGCGACCTTTAAAATGGACTTGGCCGTGTACATTCTTTTTTCCAGATACGGTTGATTTTTATAGGCTTTAAGGACTTCTGCCGCTTCCATTTCAGCGTTTGTAATGAGAGGGAAAATGCCATCGCGGGCAGCCAGATTGTTTATGGCCTTGTGATCCAATTCCCACTCGAGGCAGTAGGATATATTTTCTTCTTCTTTGTATTGTGTGTTCGGTCCCGGCTTTCCAGGACCTATCTGGCGCTGAACAATTTGTTTGTCCTCGATGAGCTGAATTTGGAAAAGATCAAATGTACCTTTGGTTGCCTTCTTGATTGCCTTTTCAATCTGTTCCTTTGTCTTGAGGTTGTATTGATTGAGCCGGGAAGAAAGTTCAGTGAGTTGGAGATCGGCTTTGGCGATCCTGTTGTCTCGGCGGCTTTTATCCTGTTTTTCTTTGGCACTGCTGTGAACCCAAATGATACGATATCCATTTTTGGAAGGCTCGCCTTCGTATGTTTTGTATAGGATGGTTTCTGCTTTTTTTCGGCTGTTTGGCGTTTCATAGGCATATTGCCATTCGATGGAGTTTGTTTTTAGAAATTCGTGGAACTGTTTGACTTCAGATCGGTTTTTGGGAACGATCGTAATAAATATTCCACCGTGTTCATGGATATGGTCCAGATTTTTCTGTGAACATAGTTTGCAGTCGGCAATATAAATAAAATCCGACTCTCCCAGGAATTCCCGGAGGGCATTCCAATTGGGGACATGGGTTGTATCGTCAGTGCGGTTTCCATCAAACAATTCAAATGATAAGGGGACATTTCCATCAGCCGTGATATTCAGACCAAAAACGATTTGTTTGCAGTCAGGCCGATGGTCCTTGTTAAAACCGTATTTCAGTTTAACGGCTCCGGGGTGTTGATTTTCATATTCGCCGGTGAAAGTAACCGATGTGCTGTCATTATGGATCTGTCTTGTTTCAAGCAGATATACTCCAATGGCATTTGCGCTCAATTCACACATAAAGGAATTTCGGTCTGCCTTGAAAAGACAGTCAAGCTTTTTGGCAATTTGATCGTCATTGTACATTGAAGCGTTGAGCCCATATTCACTTAGTCCATCCATGTAATCAGCGGCCCATTGTTCAACTTTATAAAGGGGTTGTGATGCACATATGATATTGGCTACCACAACCGAAAGAATTTGAGCAGGATCAACTGGCGATTGTTCCGGCTTCTTGACGTATTTCGAAAAAAGCCCATAGATCCCGAGCTGATCAATGTAGTACTTTACCATGGGAAGAACATCGACCCTTTTCGTAATGACATTCAATTGCTCCATAAACGGCCCCAAAAAATAGAGTTTTGAGCGTATTATGGATTATTAGGAAACAAATGTCCAGAAAAATCGACAACATATTGGTTTTATTGACGATTTTATAATTCAGAAAACTCGTACAGCAGGTGCGGAATGTGCGGTATAAAGACCCGAAAGATGATAAAACGGTTCTTCTGGGGCTGACAAAGCTGGGTAAAAAGGCCTTTGACGGACATGAAATTTTTCACGCCAAACATGATGCGGCGATGATGCGGCTGGTCTCCGAACTCTCCCACGACAAAGTGATTTTCCTGAAAGAAATCTTCCTTAAAATGGAAGCTTCCATTGATGGCTATCTGGAAGAACTCGCATAATCGCCATATTATTTTGTTTAGATATTAAACCATAGACACGATTTCATCGCCTTTGCGTTTTGAGTGATAAGTTGAACACCATTCCGACAAAAAAGGTTTCTTATCTTTATCTTGGAACGGCCTTCCTCCTGATGGTTGTTTCCAACTGGACCTACACCATTTCCCTGGCCGCCTGGCTCTACCCGGTTTTCCTGATGCGGTTCATGAGACTTGAAAAGGCGGCGTGGGGCCTTTTGCTGGGTGCTGCAGCCAGCATTGTGGCAGGCATCATCATGATGTGGTGGACGCTCTCCAGCGAAATGCTCTTTCCATCTTCAGTCCGTATGCTAAGTGGTGCGGCGGCGGGGTTCCTTGTCTTCTTGCCTTTCGCAATTGACCGCCTCTTGACCCAAAGAATCGGGGGGTTTGCATCCACATTCCTTTTCCCAATGGCCTATACGGCCATGGAACTGGCCATGTCCTTTGATCGACACAGATCCACCTGGGGATCTCTGGCCTATACCCAATACGGCAACCTGCCGTTGCTTCAACTGGTATCCGTCACCGGAATATGGGGCGTTACCTTTCTCGTGGCCTGGTTTGCATCGGTTGTTAATTGGGCGTGGTCCCGGGGGGTTGGCGCACCAGGGGTGAAACGGGGCCTTTTGCTCTATGTGAGTGTACTGGCCATCGTATTGCTGGCAGGAGGGGCGCGGCTGACGTTTTTCCCACCCCATGGGGAGACAACGCGGGTAGCAACCATAACAAAACCTAAAAGATTCCATGCCCTCTTCCCCCTCAGCGAATCCAGGGAATCCCTGTGCGACAATTCGGATAAAGAGCAGGCTTACTTCATTGCAAAGACAAAAGAGGCTGCCCGACGGGGCGCCGGGATCATCCTTTGGCAGGAGGTTGCCGTCTTCATTTACAGGGAGGATGAACCTGCTTTCCTTCGAAAGCTCCAAAAAGTTGCCCGGGAGGCGGGAATATATTTGGGAGCGACCGTATGTTCCTTCCCCGAAAACTACCCCGAAAGCCCTTGGGTCGTCGAGTAGACCGGTTTCTTCAGCAACCTTAACGCAATATGCCTCAGACTACGCCCTCGCCGCACGCGGCTACTACGTATCATAAGACCACATGAGATTGGTAGCAGTTGGCCCCGGCCCCTCCCAGAACCGTGCTTGCGCTATTTACGCACACGGCTCCTCATGAGTACGCTTCACGATTAAGCGAAAAGGTTTACCGTAATACGGGGTTGCGGCAGAGGAAACTTTTTAAGAAGTAGGTTAAACTTCTCCCAGTTCATACACCCTCGTTTACCTCGCCTGTTCAGCCATTTGAACAACAGACGATGAACCTCATAGGAAAACCGGTTGAGACCTTTTGAATTGTCCGTGACTCCGTAGTAGGCAAAGTGTCCCTGCAATTTCGAGCCTACCTTACCCATTAGCTCATCGGTCGGCAGGGTCCGGTTGGCTTTCAGCCAATCCCTAAACATCCGAATTTTGGCGGTAAACTTCTTGCGAGAAGTGATCCGTTTCATCCGGAATTTCCTGCCGTTCCTGGACCGGCTGCAGTAGTGCGTGAATCCAAGAAAATCAAAGGTAGACGCCTTGCCACCGCGGCTATCGGCCTTGGATTGTGCATATGGACCAAATTCGATGGTCTTCGTCTTTTCAGGCGATATCTCAAGGCCAAACTTGGAAAGTCGCAGATCCAGTTCCTTTCGGAACCGTATCGCATCTGCCTCACGCTCGAAACATACAACAAAGTCATCGGCGTAACGGATTATCCGACTTTGGCCATGACAGCCCTGCTGAAACACTCGCGTGAACCAGATGTCCAGACTGTAATGCAGATAGATATTGGCAAGTACTGGTGAAATAATCCCGCCCTGAGGCGTTCCTTTGTCACTGGCAATCTCTTTGCCTTCCTCCATTATACCTGCTTTGAGAAACCGCTTGACGTAGCGCAACACTCGTTTATCTGCTATTCGGTGCCGAGAAATTTAATCATCCAATCGTGATCAACATTATCAAAGAACCCTTTGATATCTGCGTCCACAATATAGTGAACCCGGCATCCCTCAACCTCTTTGCTGAGTGCCCTCAACGCGTCATGACACCCGCGACCGGGCCGAAATCCATACGAATCGTCAATGAAATCCTGCTCGTAGATCGCCGAAAGCACCCGTGTCAATCCCGCCTGTACCAGCTTATCTTCAAGGGCTGGTATGCCCAGCGGTCGTTTCTTGCTACTCCCCGGTTTAGGAATGTACACCCTGCGCACCGGCAATGGAATATACGCCATCCGATGCAATTTTCCGACCAGAGCGTTTAGGTTCTCGCCAAGTTTTTCCCCATATTCCTTCTTGGTAACCTTATCAATGCCAGATGCTGCGTCTTTGCGCAGCTCCTGGAAACATTCCCGCAACATCTCCTCGTTCATCAGATGAAACAGACTGGTGAATCGGCATTCATCTTCTTTGCGGGCCTTCTCCGCTATGCGTTGTAATTTCGTTTCCACCATTTCTCTATTTCTGAGCATAGATGATGTGTCCTCGCAACACTGTTACTCATGTGACGTCCTTTCCTCCAGCGGAGTTACCCGCCTTCTCAGGTACTACGACGCCATCCGACTTCCCCTGCCCCGTTTGCCATTCTCCCTTTATTATCGGTTGGCCGGCATACTCGCTTTTAAGCAAGAGCGCAGAGAACCTCCCGGGTTGCCGCATATTCGCAATGTCCGACATGCCATGGTCTCAAACCCCGGAGAGGCGCCATTGACTTGCCATTCGCCAATGGTCATTTTGACTTCCGTCAAAGTTAAAACGTCGTCCCTCTCAACTAATCCTTTCGAGGCTCAATCCCTTCAACCTTATGGCTTACGGCCTATCGTCTCGCTGTCCTACGCTTAATCTCGGGGATTACTCCCGTCGATCCAAGGACTCACTACCCAGTGGCTGGCCAGCCTTCCGGGGCGGGATTCACACCCGCTAAAATATGCGACCTTGCCCGGCCGCACAACAAGTTGATCCTTCTGGGTCCGTCGGGGGACACATTGCGCGAGTACCTCAAGGCCAGGCCTTCCATGCTCGAACCCATCAAACCGGGGGACGGCCGAATTCCCATAGTGGATACACCCTATGGGAAAATCGCGGGCGTCATCTGTTGCGACGCCACTTTTCCCGGGCTTATCCGCCGGGCGGGAAGAGCAAAGGTCGGGCTTCTTCTGGTTCCGGCGCTTGTGTGGGAAGGAGTCGATCCCTTCTACACCCACATGAATACCTTCCGGGCCATGGAAAACGGCTTTTCCTTTATCCAGGCCACAGGGGAAGGCCTTTCCATGGCGGTGGATCATCAAGGCCGGGTGTTGAGCGCCATGGACTACCGGCGCACAACGCCCAAGATCATGATCGCCGACATCCCCATCCGGCACGTCAACACCCTCTACGTCAAAATAGGAGATCTCTTTGGCTGGTTATGCGTGGCAGGACTCGTCATCGGCGCTATCTTCGCCATGTTTCGACCGTCACCATTCAGACAGCGCACCGAAATCCGGACCTCGCCAGCGGCCTGAAATGCGATTTTTTTATGAAACCATATTGGCCAAATCCAGGGCCATTCTTTTTTTGCTCTCCAGATCCGCCACACGATATATGGAGACGTACTGACTCTGGCTGGGGCCCGACCCCTGGTAGGTTCCCAGTCCGTGAAGACCCGCGACCCAGTTCTGCAGAAAGCGGGAAATACGCATTCTTTTTTCCGCAGGCGCCGCGGCTTTCAGATATTTGGCCACATACGCCTTTACTTCCGGGTTTTCCAGTTCCTTTTCACTGGGCATGGTGGCGGGGATACCTCCCGAAATATCGCCAGCCAGGGCCAGGACTTCCCAGAAACCGTCATTGGTGTTCAGTTTCGCGATATTCCCCATGGTCTCATCGGGCATGAAAACGCCCGAGCCTTCCGGTTCTTCTTTTCCGAAATAGGCCGCTGCCGTGGCGCAGGCAAGGGACGTATCGTTCAGTTGAAGCATGCGTGTTATTTTTTGCGCAATGTGTGAGGCATTGGTAAGACCGTTATATTCCGCCATCAGTTTTGCGGCCCCTATGATGAGATCCATGAATCCCACCTTGCAGGCGCCGCCGCAGTTCATGCGGTGGGTCTTGGCAAACCGGGTGATAAATTTCTGGGTGTATTCCACTTCACCGCACATGAAAACCCGGTCCCAGGGCACAAAAACATGATCAAAAACCACCAGGCAGGTTTCCCGCTGGCCGTAGGCGGGATTTCCCAGAAACCGAATGTCCGTCTCGCACTCCCGCTCTGCGCTGAAGGGATTGTACTGACCGATATAGGTGACGCCGGGGGTCCCGTTCGGGACCACGAAAGCCACGGCATAATCCTCCTCTCCCGCCCGGGAAGAGATGCCCGGCAGAACAAGGGTTTCGTCCGCGGCATAGGCACCGGTGGCATGCTGTTTGGCGCCATTGACGATGATGCCGTCTGACCGTTTTTCAACAACGCGGATGTAGAGGTCCGGATCCTGTTCCAGGGGCCTTTTGCTGCGGTCTCCTTTGGGGTCCGTCACCGATCCGCTGACCACCAGGTCATGCTCCTGTGCATACCGCATGTAATCGTTGAAGCGGCCGTGATATTGGGTTCCCTTATCATGATCGATCTCCCAGGTGGTGGCGGCCAGTGACGGGAGCATCTCGTTTCCGGGGCACCGATAGTTGCAGGTACCCAGTTTTTGACTGCTCAATCGGGCCATATCCAGACGCTTGAACAGATCTTCCTTGCTCTGGTGAATATGAAGAGCCCGGCTGATGGTTTCGCCGGTCAAATGGGATTCGGCCGTCATGACATCGGCGTGTGCAGGATCCATGGTCAGCCCGTAAACTCGGGCGGTGGCATCTATCACTGCCCGGGTGACGGGATGTTCCATCAGATTTTCCACCTTTTTGCCGCCCATGAAAAGTCTCGGTTTCAATTTTCCGACCCGTTCCCGGTACTCCTTCTCCGTCTTGATGGCCATTTTTGATATTCCTCCGTTTTCTTGTTATTGGGGTTTGATCCTTTCGCGCTTCCAAACCGTCTCTTAAAGCCTTTGGAGAGCCCTTTCATCTCTGTATGAGGCCTTGCGCCTGCAACAGACTATACTGGTTATTATAGAAGAAAAGGGAAGGCAATGCTTAAACATTACCAGGTTAATACCTACACAATGCAAGTATCATGAATGGGACAGAAGAACGGAGCGGAGGTTTGTCTTCTTGGATTTCAACCCGAGCTTTTCCCGGATGTTGAGTCGGTGCAGGTCGATGGTTCGCGGCGAGAGGGCCAAAAGTTGGGCGATTTCCTTGGTGGATTTCCCCTCTTTTACAAGGCTGGCGATTTCAATTTCTCTGGGCGTCAGATTGAAGTGCGTAAGCGTCATGTTCCGGTAAAAGGGTGACACGATGCTCTTGATGCTGGATTCAAGAATATCCAGGTATATGTCCCGATCCGCGGCGGAACGGGCATTTCTCACTTTTTCCACATAGGGGAAGAGCGCTTTTTGAACATTGTTCAACACATTTTCTTCAAGTTCGCATTTGTCCTTTTCCCGCTGTTCCAACAGCACCCGCAAAGCGATGTTGGTTTCCTCGAGGTAATCGGATTTTTCTTTCAATTCCCGCTCTCGCTGTTTCAACACCTTTTCCGCATGGACGCGCTCGGCCATTTCCTTTCGAAGCCGGGCATTGGTTTCGGAGAGTGCCAGGGTACGGCTCTCCACCATCTCCTCCAATTGATCGCGATATTTTTTCAGGCGCCTTTCGGCTCTTTTGAGATCCGTTATATCAAGGGCGATTTCCATGCCGCCGGTGATTTGACCATTCTCATTTCGAACGGGATACCCGTGGATCAACCAAGCATTGCCCTTTTTGTCGGTCACTTCCCGGCAGTGGGGGTTTCCGGTTTTCATGGCGCTCAAAACCGGACAACCCGGGCAAGGCGTGGTTCGTCCGGCCCAGACCGAATAACAATAGCGCCCGATGATCTCATCGATTGCCAAGCCGCCGCGTTCACAGGCCATACGGTTTGCCCACAAAATTCTCATATCGGGGCTTTCATGACTGACAAGCTCCTCGAGATTATTCAGAAGGATTTCCTTGGGAACAGAGCAGGTTTCTGGATTCATGCCGGATGACCTCGATTCAGACTGTAAAGATACGCTTCAGCTTAATTTGAAAACCTACAACCATCTGTATTTATGGTTCATCCCTGACACTACACCCAAATACGATTCAGGGGCAAGGTGGAAACCGTGGTGAGCGTTCCATCCCACGGCTGTTTTTGGGCTAATATTTAAATACATATTAACCGGATTCACACACAGGGGACTTTCACCCCATTAGTTCACGCCCATGCCGGGCGTACACCATGCAAATTCAGCCGACGCAAAAAACTGCGCGGCTGATTAGCGGTGTTCACCAAAAACCCCTCATCACATCATTGACAACCAATCCTTGAGTGTGTATAGCACACATCATGAAAAGTGGGGAAATAATACAACGGTTGAAAAAGGATGGGCGGATTCTCCATCATACAAAAGGAGACCATCTCCAATTCAAACATCCTGAAAAACCAGGCAAGGTTACTGTTCCTCACCCAAAGAAGGATCTTCCTGTCGGCACGCTCCGAAATATTTACCGGCAGGCCGGTTGGCAATGGAGGTGAAAAAATGAAATATCCGGTTGTAATCCACAAAGATAAAAATTCGGATTATGGCGTTACATTCCCTGATTTACCGGGTTGTTTTTCCGCAGGGGAAACAATTGAAGAGGCTTTAGCAAACGCTCAGGAAGCCGCGGAATGCCATATTGAAGGTATTTTAATTGACTCGGAGCCCATCCCGGTTCCTTCAAGTATTGAGAAACACAAAGACAACCCTGATTTTAAAGATGGCGTATGGGCTATCATTGCGGTGGATCTGAGCAAATTGTCTCTTAAGTCAAAAAGGGTCAACATCACCATGCCGGAAAGACTGCTGAACTCACTCGATTATTTTGCCAAAAAGCATGGTGAAACCCGTTCAGGTATTTTAGCTCAAGCAGCCACCGAATATATGTCCTCCCATCAATAAAAACTCTGGCGAATCGGGTAGCCGGGGGTCTTTCTCCCCCAGCCCCCACACCACGCAGCAAACGGGTCCGCACTGCGCGGTTCACAGAGTCTACCGGGCCGTAGCCGGGTAATGAATGTTCACCCACAGCTCTTTGACAGGATACTAAACCTTGATCCGAGTTCCGGCCGAGTTCCGGGGACAGTATACAGAATTAACATTAAGATTTTAGGAGTTAAGTATACTGTCCCCGGAATTCGCGGTCTGAAATATGAAGGTGAATTAACGGGTGATGTCCCAAATGGGAAGGTATGACCCTTCCGGATGGATCCCTCGTTGAAGGAACATTCAGGAATGGTCGGATGGAAGGGGAAGGGGCTTTTCTTTTGAATGACATTGGGCGCGTTGAGTTCACAGCAAAAGATGGCAGATTTCATACGAAAGGCATGATCGAGCTGCCGGATGGCTCAGCATTTGAGGGATGGTTTCAGGAAAAAGGTGGCATTCTTTACAGTGAAGGATGTGTCACCTTCCCCGATGGTGCCAGATATGAAGGTACAATGAAACAGGGAAGATATCATGGACAAGGGACACTGGTTCTTCCCAACGGGATGCGGTATACCGGCGAGTTCAGAGATGGCCTGCTGAACGGGCCAGGTTCGTCAACCGCTTTGGACGGCTCCTCCTATGTGGGTGGTTTCAAGGACGGCGTTCCAGATGGAAAGGGCCTTTTGACCTTCCCTAACGGCAGCACTTGGGTGTGAAGACTCGACATGCCTATCGCTGGGACTTAATGGCTTACATGAAAATTTAAAATTTTTACGGTTTCGCAACAGCTTTATTACAATCACGACGATTTTTATAAATCCATCATTTCAGGCTCTTACATGAAAAAATTTGTCTTCAGCCAAAAATTGGGCTGGTCGGTCAGCCGATACAGTCTCTTTGAAACCTGCAAACGTCAATATTACTACAACTATTACGCCAAGTACGACCCGGAATACCCCTTAAAGAAAATTCTCGCCTTAAAAAAAATGACTTCCATACCGCTGGAAGTGGGAAATATCGTTCACGACGTCAATAAAACACTGCTTGAAAGACTTAAGCTTACGCCAAGAGCCATTGACGAGGCCCGGTTTTATGACTATGCATTGAAAATGACCCGGAAGTATGTTCAGGCCAAAACTTTTCAAGAGTTCTATTATGGCCGAACAAAGTCCGTGGACGTGGGAGAGGTTTTTGAAAAGGTTCGAATATCGCTTGAAAACCTTCTGAACAGCAACCGGTTAACCTGGCTGATGGATTGCGCAATACCTCAGAAAGATGAATGGCTCATCGAACCGCCGGGCTATGGCGAAACCCGCATCGGCGGCATGAAAGCTTACTGCAAGGTGGATTTTCTCTTTCCTGTAAACGATCGAATCTTTATCATGGATTGGAAAACGGGAAAGCCCGATCCCAAAAAGCACCGACGGCAGATGGTGGGATACGCAGCCTGGGCCGCTTATCATTTTGAAAAGGATTCGGCTGCGATCTCTCCCATTGTGGCCTACCTGCACCCCGACTACAAAGAAATCCATATCACCGTCAGTTCATCCGACATGGAGGCATTTGCAAGGCAGATCAGGAAAGAAACCGCCCTCATGCAAAGATTCTGTCAGGATGTTCAAAAAAATATCCCAAAAGATAAGAAACTGTTTACCCCCACAAAGAGCAAACTCTGCCGCTACTGCAACTTCAGGGCACTGTGCCGTTGAGCGTTCTATTTCCCTATCGGCTGTCGATGACACAGAAAGTACTATGAAAAGCTTGTTCTGCATAGTCTTATTCGATAGGATAGCATTTGAAACGGCATCAACAGTTAGGGGAAATTATGTCTCAACTTCTCGTCATTATCGCCATTGCCCTGGCAATTATCCTGTTGCCCAGACTGGCGGGGAAACGGGTTGAAAAAAATGGTTCCATATCCCGCCGCTTTTTAGAAATCAGCGGCTGGCTGCGGCTGGCCATCATGGCCTCGATTCTCTGGCCGGCCGGCGCCGCTTTTTATTTTAAACCCTGGAACGACCACTGGTCGATGTTTTCTTTGGTGGGGGCCGGTCCAGTGATACTCTTTTGGGGCATTTTCTGGGTGCTTTCCGGTTTCCGAAAATGAACACAAGGCCGTCCCGGCTTTCAAACAGAGGTTAACAATGAGAACTAAAGTTTCACCGTTTTTGAACCTTTTCCAATTTTTCCAGCCAGTTCCGCGCATTTTTTTTATTATGCGCAGAGAATTTTGGCACGAAAAATGAAAATTTTTTCAATTTTTATGCCAATAAATTCAACTAGTTATTTAACTTTTTACCCTTGAAATTCGCTCCATCTCGTGATAGGATTCGATAACAACTTATTGATATTCCATCGGAAAGGAGCTTGGCAACATGTTTATTCTAAACGATATCTTAAAGCCTCTACAAAATGCTTTTTCTTCCACCAATCTCGGCAGGGAACGAGCACACTGGTTCTCTTATGCCATC
>ADZZ01000804.1 GCA_000179315.1 delta proteobacterium NaphS2 | reverse complement strand
GGTGTTCTGCCCCGAATACCAGTTCACCCAGCGTTACAGCAGAAATACACATTTGTCCATCATGTTGCTTAAAACGTCTTCTCACCTGCTGTGGGCGGTTTTTCATTGTATAAATGACAATATTGGTATCCAGTAAATACTTCAGCATTACAGAATTTCCCGGATCTGATCTTGCGGCTGCTTCCGTTCCGACATAAAATCATCGGAAACACCTCGTGCCTCAAACCAGTCATCCCATGATCGGCCTGCTGGAGTTATAACTCGCTTGCTGCCGATTGCCGTGATTTCGACCTCCTTCACGGATTCCGGAAAAGCGATGTCCTTGGAAAGACGAACAGCCTGACTTCGATTGCTTTTAAAAAGTTTGGTTTGAACAGAAGTCATCATGGCACCTCCGAAACGGATTTGATTTTTGATTTGAGCAGTACTCAAAATATCATTTATATTTTAAAGCAGGCTCTTTTAAGAACTCATTTGATTATAAAGCTTTTATGGGATATGTCAACAGTATATCCTTTTTTATGGGTGCCTGAGGCTTTTAAAGCAATATTTTGGGGCATCATTTTGTAAATTCGCCGATTTCTTTTACCGTGACGAACCGGGGGTTCCTTTTCTCTTGTTTTGAGAAGACGCTTTACAGCCTCGTAGGCTGCGAGCATTTCTTTCTTGGTGTTGGTCATGGAAATGTGCGGGATGGTGACGTTTCATTTTATTATAATGCATGAAAACAGAGGACGGAGGACGGATTTATGAACGCTTCATAATGTAGCAGCCGATCCAGGCCGGTAAGAGGGTTTTGCTGATTGGCACTCATTGCGCACCCGGCGGTGGGCCTTTGCGGCATTTACCCCGCTAACAGTCCGTTTCAATCATAGCGCGCCGCTCTTGAAGGATTCGCTCTCCGAAATGACGTCTCGGGTTTCCGCACATATGGCATGATCACGCCTTACGTGTCTTGATGTTCATTTCGTCTGCTGCCCGGAGACGGATAGTTCGCCGGTATGACAATTTCCCGTTTGGACGCATCGACCGCTCTGTTTGCAATTTCCTGGACCTTCTGGTAGGCCTGCTCCTGTTTCTGGGAAAGCGCTCCGATCTGGGATTCCTGGGCCTTTACCATTCGTTCAAGGGTCTCGATTCTGCTTGCAAGCACATTCTTTTCGCCATCAAAGGTCGCCTTGAGAAGGGCCTCGTGTTTTTGAAAGTCCGATTTCAGGCGCTCCGTGGTTTCACCCACGGCTTTTTTAACGGCGTCATCCAGCTTCTTTTGAAAACCCTCAACCTCCTTTTCAAGACTCGCAATTTCCTTTTCACGCTCAGACACGCTTTTCTCCCTGGCGTGCAATAATGCCTCCTGTTCCGACATTCCCCTTTCAAAATCCGAACGCTTCTGCGCAATCTCCTTTTGAAGGGCGTTCAATTCGTCTCCCAGAGCGTTTGTTTTCTGTTCTTTATCCCGGGCAAAACCGTATTCGAACTCCTCCCTTTCCCGCTGACGTTGTTTTTTGAGCGCCTCTGTCTCCTCTTTGACATCCTGTGCATGAGCAGACTTTTCCTTTTGCCATGCGGCGCGGGCCTCCCCGACTTCCGCATCAAAGTCTGTCTTCCGGGCCGCCATATTCTCTTCAAAGTCTTTCTTCCGTGTCTGCTGGGCTTCGATCAGAGCGGCCAAATCCGTTGCGGCGGTTTCAACGCCATAAATGGTTTTGAGTTCTGCTTGTTTTTCTTCCACGGCAAGACTGATTTTCCGGTAGGCGCCGATTTCCTCTTCCAGCCGCTCGGCAAGGGTTGACAGTTCCCGGCCGACCGCGGAACGTAACGCATGGATCCGCTGGACCGGGTCCTGGGCGGCCTGGGCGTCGGCAGCGGCCAGGGCAGCCTTCTTTTCCAGTTCTTTCCGACTTTTTTCCGCGTCCAGGAGTTCTTGCTCCCGGGTTTTGAGCAGGCCTTTGACGGCTTCGTAGGCCTCGAGCATCTCCTTTTTGGTGTTGGTCATGGACATCTGGGGTGTTTGGGATTTTTCGTTCATTTTTATCTCCTGCCTGGAAAATGACTTAATTCGCCGGCTTCGTCGCTCTCTTCAATTGGCGCGTATTGTTTCCGTGATCCGGAGTTTTCAAATCTTCACACTGTTAAGAGAATCCGAAGAGCGTCCCCCGATTCCTCAAAATGGGGGACGTTGCTATCTGACTGCGTTTTCCCAAAATATCCCATTTTTGACACCTGCCTGCAGTACCGTGTTGTAATGTGTAATGGGGGACATCCTATAATGCTCCTGTCGAAGCAGGATTGACGACAAATC
>ADZZ01000805.1 GCA_000179315.1 delta proteobacterium NaphS2 | reverse complement strand
TCCGGTATTAATCCACCTTTCGACGGGCTATCCGAAWTCAAAGGTAGGTTACCCACGCGTTACTCACCCGTGCGCCACTTTACTCTTCCCTGCAAGCAGGGAATTTCTCGTTCGACTTGCATGTGTTAAGCACGCCGCCAGCGTTTGTTCTGAGCCAGGATCAAACTCTCCACTTAAACTATTAAGCAGGGCTTATGACCCTATTTTTTTCAATAACTACAAAGTCTTACTACAGAGACCTACGCTACGTCACTATTTAGTTTTCAAAGAACAAGAGCTACAACCAACAAGCTATCTATTTTAAGGCGCACCGTTTCGAATGTCAAGCTTTATTGTCCAAGCGTCTAACTCTTTCTCGTGCACCGAAGAATTCGTTTTTATATACTTCACGATAACCTTTGTCAATATCTTTTTAAAGAAAATGGGAAAAATTGTCGCGGAAACCTATTCAAAAAAAACATATATAAAAAGTATCTGATTTCTTTTGGAATACACGCCACCTACTTAACCATAGCACTTTTGGATTTCGGGTTTATCTTTGAAAAAACAGCCCAGCTTTTCAAAAGTTGAAGCGCCTGACGCACCTGATTGTCATTTTGGAGCAGCTCTCTGGCTTTCTTTTCTTCATCGGTTTCCGATTTCTTTTCGTTCGTCTTTTTCTGGCCGCTCTCACCAATCATATGCCCTCTAAGGTCCTCCTCCCTGATAAACCTCGGCGTTTTCTCTTTCACATCTTTATCCGGTGCGATAAAGGTGATCTCCACATCCGGCGTGATGCCGCTTGACTGTATCGATTTTCCACTGGGTGTGTAGTACCTGGCCGTTGTCAAACGAAGACCCGAACCATCCGACAGCGGCAGAATCGTCTGCACGGAACCTTTTCCAAAAGTCCTCGATCCCAGGATAAGTGCCCTTTTGTTATCCTGGAGTGCGCCTGCAACAATCTCAGCAGCA
>ADZZ01000806.1 GCA_000179315.1 delta proteobacterium NaphS2 | reverse complement strand
TGTTCTGTTGCTTCTGCAGAATAAACTGGAATGTGAGAGGCAGTGTTTTTTGAGAAGAGGTCTTGAAAAGGGTTTTTTTCTTATAGGTTTACAGATAATTGAAAGCCATGTGGCATCATGAGGTTTGAGAGGGTTTAGAGCGGCTTAGAAAAATGGATCAGCCGGCATCTGTTTTTCTGAGAGAAGGCCCATCGATATGAACATTGATGCACCGATGGTTGAGGCGATCCAGCAGAGCATCGACCATGTCCTTTGGTTCAAGGAGCGAATACCATTGTTCAGGCTGGAGATTGGTTGTAATAATGGTGGGCCGTCCGGCTTCATATCGCTCTTTCATGAGTTTGAAAAAGGCGTTCATTTGTTCCTTTTTCAGGGTCAGGTATCCCAGTTCATCGAGCAACAGCAGATCATATCGGCACAGGGCATTGAGTAGTTTGGGGGTGGATCGATCGGCGAGAGAGGCATAGAGTTGATCCAACAAATCCTGAACATTATAAAAACGCCCCCGGTACCCGGCAATAATGGCTTGACGGAGTATGCCGACGGCCAGGCCTGTTTTCCCTACGCCGGTCTTTCCGTGAAATACGATGTTTTCTCTCCGGTTGATGAAGTCAAGGCCGGACAAAGTCATCATCCGGCTTTTCCGGACTCCGGGCTGAAGATCAAACGGAAAGGAGTTGAGGGTCCAGTCCCATGGGAGCCGTGCAATCTGAAGCCGATAAGTCATGCTCCGCTCCTGCCGGAAACGTAATTCCTCAGCCAGGAGGTTGTATATGACCTCGTAAACGGAAAGACCGTTCTTTTCGGCCAAAGCCAACTGCTCATCAAAAGCCTTCAGCATGCCTTTAAACTTCAAGTCCATAAGTAATT
>ADZZ01000807.1 GCA_000179315.1 delta proteobacterium NaphS2 | reverse complement strand
TTTATATTTTTGCCGCTGCCGCATGGGCAGGGCTCATTACGTCCGATTTTTTTCATATGCAGCTTCGATACCCTATAGATTTAACCATAGAAGAATACAATGAGCAAAAGGCCTGGGAACATGCGGAGCTTGATCATTGTCCCTTTCATCCCGAGGGGAGGATGCGACCTGGCCAGGCATGGCACCTATCCCCAGGAAATTTCCAGAATACTGTCTGGTACCTCGATGGTACTGCCCGAGTGCGCACAAGACCATCAGCCTGCTGCCTGATTTTCTTGCATCTCGCTTTCCGGGAACTTTAGACGAAATCGAGCAGGCCGTCAATACAGCCGGATCATGCAAAAGCCAGGAAGAAGCGGCTTTTGTTTTGAGACCGGAGATATCTCTTCCATCAGGGCTTCGCTGGCTGAGGCGGAGGATCCAATATGTAAAGGAGGCACTGACAATTCTGGCCGGACTTCTTGTGACCGAATGTGCTCCGGATCTTGAATCATTCCGCAATAAATTCCGCACAAACAGGGTGCTGATCAAATTGCGTGAAATGGGTCGGGAATATCTGCCATCCATGCCGCCTATTGTCGGATTCGGCCCCCGTTCCGGCAAGCGGTATTGCCACCTTGGGTTTTCCAACAATTGATGGGGACTGTTTATGCCCGTTTGATGGGGTAAAAGGCTTCCGTTCGCCAATTTTTTTATAAGAATGGAGGTTTTAGATGGCAGAAAACGAACTACAAGAGCAGGTGGCGCTATTTCGCTACGGGATTATCGCGGATTTTGTTCATTTGCCGCCCGGATCAAGAGGGCTTTACGCTCAGATCAGGAAGAAAGCAGGGCAGGAATATGTTATTCCCGGCTCCAGACGCACCCGTGTGGCTGAAGAGACGATCCGTTCATGGTTGAAAAAATACCGCAAGGGCGGTTTTGACGCCCTACTGCCCAAAGAGCGCACGGACAAGGGGGAAACGAGAAA
>ADZZ01000808.1 GCA_000179315.1 delta proteobacterium NaphS2 | reverse complement strand
GACGATCCGAATTGTCCGGATGATTTTGACGTGGTTTTCTTTTCCACGCCGGATGGCGTTGGTCAGCAGGGAGCGTCCAAATGGTTGCAGAAAAATGTTAAAGTTATTGATTATAGTGGTGATTTCCGCTTTGATGATCCGGAAGTATATCAGGGTTACGCGGAAAGAATCGGTCGGAATACCCCCCATGCATCCCCTGAACTCCTAAATGATTCGGTGTATGGCCTAGCGGAACTGCATCGAGAAGAGATCGCCCGGTCCAATCTGGTCGGCAATCCCGGATGCTTTGCGGTGAGTTGCATCCTGGGTCTCTCTCCTGCCATGAAATATGAACTCATAGATCCCGGGACCATCATCTGTGATGCAAAGACCGGTGTCTCCGGCGCGGGAAAAAATCCCAATGCCACCTTTCATTACCCGGCGCGATATGACGCCATGAACGCCTACCGCATATCCGATCACCAACATGTGTACGAGATTGAAAGGGAACTGAGCCTGGTGGCGGGTGAGAAGGTTCGGATTACCTTTACGCCGCACGTGGTACCGCTGTGCCGCGGCATATTGACCACCATATATGCACAGCTGCGCAAGGGGCGGACCCTTGCCGACGTTGAGAAAGCCTATGGGTCTTTCTATGAAGATGAGAAATTCGTGCGCGTTTTCGGGCCTGCAAAAGTGCAGTTGAGCACCCATGTCCGTGGCAGCAACTTTTGCAACCTTTCGCTTAATATCGATGAACGAACCGGAAAACTGATCGTGGTGAGTCTCATCGACAATCTGGTCAAGGGACAGGCGGGCAGCGCCGTTCAAAATATGAACATCATGTTTGGTCTGAATGAAACCGAAGGCCTGCTGCACCCGGGTATTTACCCTTAATCATAAGAAAAACGCCCTCTTCCGAGGGCGTTGTCAGATTTTCAATACTTATTCAGGGCTTACGCTGATACCCCCGGACCAAAGAATACAGACGATATCATCTGCACGAATCGAAGGTCCAGGAGACTTTGAAAAAAGCCGTAAGATGCGCAAAGCTCACTAAGCGCGTCAGATCGCACACTTTTCGTCACGGTCTCGCCACCCATCTTTTGCAGGCTGGTTACGATATTCGGACGATCCAGACAATGCTGGGTCATGTGGATGTGAGAACAACGATGATTTATACTCATTGTGTACCAGGCAAAACCGTCAAAGAGATGAAAAGCCCCATGGATTCTTGACTTTTTGGCATGGTTATTGCTTTTACTGAAGTTTCACAGAAAATGCCCCCGGCTTGATCAGCCGACCATGCGCAGCAACGCCTCCAGGAAAGATTTTCGGGGCAGTTTGTTGTCTTGGTTGCAAACGGCATGAAAATCATCGCTCAATGCGGACTTAGCGATGATATGTCTCAGGTCGGAAAAGGCGAAACTGTTGCGACCCTTGACCTTGTGCCTGCGTTCGGGAATGTTTTCGAGCCGTGAACCATAGATCCAAATGATTGTTGCGGCCATTATGGAAAAATTGATGTGATTGATCACTGCCTGTGCATTGCGGGTTTGGCTTTTGCTGCTTCCAATGTCTTGCTTGATCTCCTTGAAACCCGACTCGATTTTCCACCTGGCCCCATAATACTCGATAATTTGCTCAACCGACAGCTTCAAGTCCGTGGAGAAGATTGCGATCCACTGTGTTTTTCGAAAGACCCAGACAACCCGGACAGGGCACTTGAGTGTTTTGAGCATAACGATTTGGGAGTATGCGTTGACTTCACGGTATTTTCCGTACAGGAAGACGTGATAGGTTGAAGCGTACGCCATGAATGCCGCCGCCATTTCAGCGCACGAACCCAACCTGCTGCCATATTTTTTGGGTCTTCCCGGCTTTTTGGAAGAACCGATCTTGGGGATGGAGTACAGTACGGTATTGGAACGTAATCTTGAAAGCAAATGAACAAAATTTCCGAGTTTAGTGCGGAGGGGTTTGAACAGGCCGTTATTTCCGAACCAGCTGTCACAAACGATTATTATGTCAACGCCGGCAA
>ADZZ01000809.1 GCA_000179315.1 delta proteobacterium NaphS2 | reverse complement strand
TACTTTTTTTATTCTTCGCCGACGTTCCGCCCTCCGATGAGCTTTGCGGCCTTTTTCTGTTTGCCGGTAACGGCGTTGTGCTTGTCGTCGCTGTTCCGTGCGGGCTTGTTCACGACATTGATCGCTACAGTACGCCTGGCCTCTGAAACAGCTCCGGCACACATGGAAAATGAATCCACAACTTTTACACTGGATTTTTTTTTAGAAGCCTTAAGGGCATGACGCCTTTGATCTTGAAAAGGATCAAAAGCAGACCTATGATGGGTATGCTTTATATTGTCCGGGGAAGACGGTCTGCTTCTGTTTTTCCCAAAAAAAGAGGCCCGAAGCGGCAACTTCGGGCCTTACCTTTTTTAATAAATCAGACCCCCCATCGCTCAGTGGGTCTATATTAACTCCCCAAAATCATACCCGAAAATGGAACCAAATGCAGATTTTCCACATAACTCCACGAAAGTAAACTGAATCTCTCTTCCGCTGTCTTTTTTTCGTTCAATATTTTCGCGTGTCTTGATCCCGTTCAAAACTGTCTCCCACAACAGAAACCCATCCGTGAACCAGTTTCGCTCAAGGGATCTAAGTCTCGGCAGACCACACAACTCCAATTGAGGTTTAAGTTCAAAGCCCCAATGGTTCAGTTTTCATTAGCAAGGCTGGTTCGGTTAAGATTAGCGTTGAAGTCCAGACCGCATCATGTAAGATTTCCGACAGATTCGGAAAGCGTGATGATTCTTGTTCAACTTGTCAAATACCCTCATAGCAGCATCGAGGAACTGTTCGAAAGAGTTGCAGAGCAGGGAATCCGGATTGAACCTCAGGTAATTGAGGCTTTTCTGAACCATCATGGTCTGTTAAAAAAAATTCCGGATACAAAGTGATCCGTTGCCTTAAGGACCATATTGAAAAAGTTGTGGAAGGTGTCTGTGCAGGCAACCTGTTTTTCGAAATGCCAACAGTACACTTCTTTTCAGAAGAGGCCTTCTGTTTCGGGAACAATAAAGTGTTAAAGACGCGGGAAAAGAAAGTCGTGACCCTGGATATCGGCGCATTCCGGGCCAAAGAAACCATCATGCAATCGGAGGATGACGGTAAGGTATACACTTGCCGAGAGTTGAAGAGCCTTGCACCGCACCGGTGTACATTTGGCTATGACGTTATTGTATATGTGGGGTATGCCCTCTTTGTTCACTGCCGCAGCGAAAAGGACATTGTGAGTGAATTGGCTCGGAAAAACATCTCGATTTCTGATAGAGAAGTGAGTTTTTTAGGCAAGAAGTTTGTCACCTACCTTGCCGTGGCCCATCGCGAAAGTCGCCAAAAAATAAGAAGCGCGATGGATCAGCGCGGCGGATATATCCTTCACGTTGATGGAACATGCGAGGGCGATAGCCCACACCTGTTTACAGGTCTGGACGGTATTGCCGAAGTCGTTCTGGACAATATAAAAATCCCTTCGGAACAAAGCGAGTTGCTCATTCCGTTCTTTGAAAAATC
>ADZZ01000810.1 GCA_000179315.1 delta proteobacterium NaphS2 | reverse complement strand
CGATAAAAGCGCATCGTGTCCCTCCGGATAAATTTCCGCTCACCAGTTCATAGATGTCCATCTTGGGCAGTTTCGGATTGAAGCCCCAATCAAACTCGGTCAGGGTGGGTTGCTCCGTGAGACCGGATGCCTTGAGGCGCGTTTGTGTAAGGCGACTTTTTCGGTAATCCAGTTCGTCCTGGATCAGACAGGCAAAGACCTCAGTAAAAGAAGCGCCCTGATTGGCCTGGACGATTCGGGTCTCCAGGGTGGCGATCATACCATGGAGCCGGAGGGTTTTGAGATGCTTTTCCATTTCAGCCAGTGACATGTTCATGTTTCCTCCTTCATCCTGTTTTCAAAATATCCCGTGCCTGCGTAGTGTTTGAATCTGTTCCACCGACATGTCCGCCGGGTCCTTTATGGATTCCGGAATGGGCTTGGGTTTCTCACCATTGAAAGACACCAACTGTTCCCAGTCAAATACAGTGACGGGAAAACCGTGGTGAAAGAGCCTTTCCCGTACCTGCAAAGCCCCAGTTTTCCCCGCCGGATCACGGTCCAAAAACAACAGGATGCGAGGAAACCGAACCCGGGAACGGATCCACACCAACCGCTCGATCTGCCCCAAGGAGATGGCATTTCCCATTAGCGCCACGGCATTGCGGCAACCGGCCTCCACAAGCTTTGCTACGTCGAAAAATCCTTCTGTCAGGATCAAGCCGAACATATTTGTTTGACCCAGTGCCGCTTCATCCAGCAGGATGTTATCCTGGTTGTAGATCTCCCAGGCTTTCTTAAACGGATAACTCCAGTATTTTCCATTGAGCTCTTCTTGTTCCATACTCAGTGCTCGTCCCGTATGGGTGAGAATCACCGGTTGAAGACCCTGGCCATTTTCTCTTACACCACGGACCTGAAACACCAGCCGCGAGTTAAGCGG